>JAANMP010000040.1 GCA_011250595.1 Bacillus sp. MM2020_1
CTATTAAGGTGAATACCTATTTAAACAACAGCTTTTTAAGCTTTTTAATAAAAGTAAATTTAGTATGATGAGTATAGCGAGAGTGAAAATTTTCGCATCATCCTCCTAAGTGATTTAGATAGAGAGGGGTAAAAATATGGAACAATTGAAACATGAGTATTCCATGGTTTGGGCAGGCCGTAAATTAACTGTCGAAATTGGACAATTAGCTAAACAAGCAAACGGTGCGGTCCTAGTACGCTATGGAGATACAGCAGTATTAAGTACGGCTACTGCCTCAAAAGAACCAAAAAACTTAGACTTTTTTCCATTAACGGTTAACTATGAAGAGCGGTTATATGCGGTCGGAAAAATCCCGGGCGGTTTTATTAAACGTGAGGGTCGTCCAAGTGAAAAAGCAATATTAGCAAGCAGACTAATTGACAGACCAATTCGTCCGCTATTTGCTGATGGTTTTCGCAATGATGTTCAAGTTATTAGTATTGTCATGAGTGTGGACCAAGATTGTTCTACAGAAATGGCTGCAATGTTCGGTTCTTCATTAGCACTAAGTACATCCGATATCCCGTTTGAAGGTCCAATTGCAGGTGTGGTCGTAGGTCGAGTTAACAATGAATTTGTCGTTAACCCAACTGTTGAACAAGCTGAAAAAAGTGACATTCATTTAACTGTTGCCGGTACTAAGGATGCAATCAACATGGTAGAGGCAGGGGCGTTAGAGGTTCCTGAGGAAACAATGCTTGAAGCCATTATGTTTGGTCATAATGAGATAAAACGCTTAATTGAGTTTCAAGAAAAAATTGTCGCTGAAATTGGCAAACCAAAGAGAGAGATTTCTCTTTATGAAATTGATAAAGAACTCGAGGCTGAGGTTCGGGAAATCTGTGAAGCTGATATGTTAAATGCCATTCAGGTACAAGAAAAGCATGCCCGTGAAGATGCCATTAAAGCAGTCAAAAATCAGGTTATTTCCAAATATGTGGAACAAGAAGCCACAGATGAAGATATGAAGCAAGTGAAACAAATATTGGACAAGATTGTTAAAGGTGAAGTTCGTCGTTTAATTACGGTAGAAAAGGTTCGTCCAGATGGACGGAAAATTGATGAAATCCGACCGCTGTCATCACAGATAAGTATTTTGCCTCGTACCCACGGTTCAGGTCTTTTCACACGTGGACAAACTCAAGCGCTTAGTATCTGTACACTTGGGGCAATGGGGGATGTACAAATCCTTGATGGTCTCGGAATTGAGGAAGAAAAACGCTTTATGCATCATTATAACTTCCCTCAATTCAGTGTTGGAGAAACCGGTCCAATCCGTGGTCCGGGACGTCGTGAAATTGGTCATGGTGCCCTCGGCGAACGTGCACTTGAACCAATTGTTCCGTCTGAAAAGGATTTCCCATATACGATTCGCCTTGTATCTGAGGTGCTTGAATCGAATGGTTCCACTTCTCAAGCAAGTATTTGTGCTAGTACATTAGCTATGATGGATGCCGGTGTTCCAATTAAAGCTCCAGTAGCAGGTATTGCAATGGGACTTGTAAAATCAGGAGAGCATTATACCGTTTTATCTGATATTCAAGGGATGGAAGATCATCTGGGCGATATGGACTTTAAAGTAGCGGGTACTGCAAAAGGTGTTACTGCACTTCAAATGGATATTAAGATTGAAGGTCTTTCCCGTGAAATTTTAGAAGAGGCCCTTCAGCAGGCAAAAGTTGGCAGAATGCATATTTTGAATTCTATGTTGGCTACTATTTCTGAACCAAGAGAAGAGCTTTCACAGTTTGCACCGAAAATCTTGACGATGACTATCAATCCAGATAAAATTCGTGATGTTATTGGACCGAGCGGTAAGCAAATCAATAAGATTATTGAAGAAACTGGCGTAAAGATTGATATCGAGCAGGATGGTACCGTATTTATTGCATCAACAAATCAAGAAATGAACCAAAAAGCAAAGAAAATCATTGAAGATATTGTTCGTGAAGTTCAAGTAGGCGAAATGTATCTTGGTAAGGTAAAACGAATTGAAAAATTTGGAGCCTTCTTGGAAATCTTTGCTGGTAAAGATGGTCTCGTTCATATATCTGAACTTGCTGAAGAGCGAGTAGGTAAAGTGGAGGATGTTGTCAAAATCGGGGACGAACTATTAGTTAAAGTAACTGAGATTGATAAACAGGGTCGTGTTAACCTTTCTCGCAAAGCCGTCTTAAAAGAACAGCGTGAAAAGGCCGAAGAAAGCAAATAATAAGAACTTAAATAGTAAAGTCAGGGTAATTACCCTGGCTTTTTACATATGTTGTATAAGTGAACCTACAGTTCTACCTTGTCCCTTTTATACATAATCTTTATGGAAAGGGGGAAGTTAGATGAAAAAGGTTTCAATCATAATAATGATTTGTTTAGCAGGATGGATCGCAGTAAGTAATCCATTTGTTAGCAAATATTTACTTTTAAAAAAGGAAACAGCATTGCCCGCAGCAAAAGAGTCAGACCCTCTTTATCAAAGTATTATTAAAAAAGCTCCTACATACGAAATACCGCCTATCGATGCGACCAATGACAGGGTCTGGAAAGCAATTCCTGGCTATAATGGGCGAGAGGTTGATATTCCAGCTTCATATAAGAATATGAAACAAAAAGGCGTTTTTAATGAAAAGAGACTAATCTTTACTCAGACAAAGCCAAAGGTTCACCTCAGCGATTTACCGCCAGCTCCTATTTATAAAGGGAATCCAAATAAACCAATGGTAACGTTTATTATTAATGTGGCTTGGGGAAATGAATATTTATCAGAGATGCTTGCAACTCTAAAAAAACATAATATATCGGTTAGTTTCTTTCTTGAAGGAAATTGGGTCAAAAAAAATCCCGATCTAGCAAAAATGATTGTCAGTTCTGGTCATGAAGTAGGGAACCATTCCTATTCTCATCCAGATATGAAGCAACTAACCAGTGTCAGCGCCAGGGAACAAATCGTGAAAACAAATGAAATTATCGAAGCGGCTACAGGTAAGAAATGCGTCTGGTTTGCTCCTCCTAGTGGCAGTTATCGAGATGAGACCATAAAAGTTGCCAGTGAATTAAAAATGAAGACCGTTATGTGGACAGTTGATACTGTGGACTGGAGGAAACCATCTGCAGATGTTCTTGTAAATCGTGTGATGTCAAAAATTAACAACGGGTCGATGGTCCTTATGCACCCAACAGAATCGACTGCGAAATCGCTCGATCGCTTAATCACACAAATCAAACAAAAAAACTTAGAAATTGGAACAGTTTCTGAGTTAATGAGTGAAGAAAGAGTTGAGTAATAATCGTAGTAAGATATACTGAAAATTGGAGAAAATACATTTTAATAAGTATAATGATAAATGGAGTAGCAGCAGCTTCTGATATAGAGACTGGAGGAAGTCGATGATTAATAAATACACATGCCAAAATGGAGTAAGAATTGTTTTAGAAAATATCTCTACTGTACGATCAGTTGCAATTGGTGTATGGATTGGTACGGGATCTAGAGATGAGAACCCACAAAACAATGGTATTTCACATTTTCTGGAGCATATGTTCTTTAAAGGCACAAATACAAGGTCAGCTAAGGAAATTGCCGAATCCTTTGATAGTATTGGCGGACAGGTGAATGCGTTTACATCAAAGGAGTATACCTGCTATTATGCAAAAGTCCTTGATACACATTCCCAATTTGCATTAGATGTGTTAGCTGATATGTTTTTTAACTCAACTTTTGTGGAAGAGGAACTAAACAAAGAGAGAAATGTAGTCTTAGAAGAAATAAAAATGTACGAAGATACTCCTGATGATATTGTTCATGACTTACTGAGCAGAGCTGTTTATGGAGAACATCCACTAGGATATCCTATTTTAGGAACAGAAGAAACGCTTAATACGTTTACCGGCCAAACGTTAAAGGAATATATTCATGAGAGGTACACTCCTGAAAATGTTGTCATTTCAGTTGCAGGTAATGTATCGGAATCCTTTATTAAAGAAGTCGAAAAGTATTTTGGATCCTATAAAGGCGCGAACAACCAAGCAGTTGAAAATATTCCTACCTTCCATTCCAATCGTATTTCTCGAAAGAAGGATACGGAACAGGCCCATTTATGTATTGGTTTTGAAGGATTAAAGGTTGGGCATGAAGATATCTACAGCCTAATTACATTAAATAATATTTTGGGCGGCAGCATGAGCTCAAGATTATTCCAGGAAGTCCGTGAGCAAAGGGGCTTAGCTTATTCAGTTTTCTCGTACCATTCTGCCTATCAAGACAGTGGGATTGTGACGGTTTATGGTGGAACAGGGGCCAAACAGCTTAATGTTCTATATGAAACCATCCAAGAAACACTTAATAAATTAAAGCAAGAAGGAATTACTGAACGAGAATTAACAAATAGTAAAGAGCAGCTGAAGGGCAGCTTGATGCTAAGTCTGGAAAGTACAAACAGCCGGATGAGTCGTAATGGTAAAAATGAACTTTTATTGAAACGTCACCGTTCACTCGATGAAATTATCGATCAGATCGATGCAGTTTCCAAAAAGAGTGTAGACGAAATGACCAAGGCAGTCTTTAATGACAACTATTCCGTAACCTTAATCAGTCCAGACGGAGAATTCCCAACTTCATTAGCATAAAAGAAAAGAGGTAATCCATACAGTTGGATTACCTCTTTTTTTAGTTAGTCTAAAGGGGGACTTCCTCTTATAGACTAATAGTAAGGGGTAATGAAGGGGGGACAAAAGCATTGAGGTTAAGTGAACTAAGCGGAAAAGAAATTGTTGATGTAAAAAAGGCAGAACGACTTGGTGTACTTGGCCAAACCGATTTAGAAATTAATGAAGGCACCGGTCAAATTCAGGCTCTGCTAATACCTTCAATTAAATGGTTTGGTTTTCGAAAACAAGGGGAAGAAATCAGGGTTCCTTGGCAGCACATTAAAAAAATTGGCTCTGATATGATCATAATCGATGTACCGGATGAAGACCAGTAACGTACTGTGGCAAAAAAGCCCAAGCAAGTGTCAACTTGCTTGGGCTTTTTTATTTAGTATGGATGGAAAACTCACCGAATGAAGTTAACCGACATAATATGGTGAAGTGATATAAAGAAAAGGGAATTCATAGTAGGATTTTAAAAAAAAGAAGGTGAATGTTTTCATGCTGACAGGGATGCAAATTGCCGTGATTGGTGGGGATGCCAGACAGCTGGAAATCATCCGCAAGTTAACCGAATTAGACGCGAGACTATCGCTTATTGGTTTTGAACAGCTTGACCATGCTTTTACGGGTGCGGTCAAGGAAAAGCTGGATGAAGTCGATTTTTCAACAATGGATACCCTTATCTTACCAGTGCCGGGTACTAACTTAGAAGGACAGGTAGAAACGATCTTTTCAAATGAAAAGGTTATTTTGACTGCAGATATACTTTCTAAGACTCCAGAACATTGTACGATTTATTCAGGAATTAGCAATGCCTATTTAAATGGGATTACCAAGGAAGCCAAGCGGACTCTTATTCAGTTATTTGAAAGGGATGATGTGGCTATCTATAATTCAATCCCTACAGTAGAAGGGACAATTATGATGGCGATCCAACACACTGATTTTACCATACATGGGTCGAATATTACGGTTCTTGGGTTAGGTAGAGTTGGAATGAGTGTTGCAAGAACATTTGCGGCACTTGGAGCAAATGTTAAGGTTGGAGCTAGAAAGAGTGAACATTTGGCAAGAATCACTGAAATGGGCTTAACGCCTTTTCATTTGAAGGATTTGGAAAATGAAGTGAATAAAAGCGATATCTTAATAAACACAGCGCCACATTTAATCGTAACAGCAAGAGTTATTTCTAAAATGCCTTCACACACGCTCATTATTGATCTTGCATCAAAACCGGGTGGAACTGATTTTAGATACGCAGAGAAAAGGGGAATAAAGGCATTACTTGCCCCAGGATTGCCAGGAATTGTAGCGCCGAAAACAGCGGGTCAAATTCTGGCGAATGTTCTAGCCCAACTGCTTCAAAATGATTTAAGAAAGTGAAAGGGGAAAGTGAAATGAGTTTAAAGGGGAAAAGAATTGGCTTTGGCTTAACCGGTTCACATTGTACGTATGATGCAGTATTCCCGGAAATAGAAAAATTAGTGCAAGCTGGAGCAGAGGTCATGCCAGTTGTAACTTTTACAGTAAAAAATACAGATACTCGATTTGGTAAAGGGGAGGATTGGATTCAGCGAATTGAAGATTTAACAGGGAATAAGATTATTGATTCAATTGTAAAAGCGGAACCGCTCGGTCCCAAAATCCCACTTGATTGTATGGTCATTGCCCCATTAACAGGTGTATCAATGAGTAAATTTGCCAATGCCATGAACGATAGCCCGGTATTAATGGCTGCAAAAGCCACGCTGAGAAATTTAAAGCCCGTTGTCCTTGGAATCTCAACCAACGATGCACTCGGATTAAATGGTGTAAACTTAATGAGGTTAATGGCAACAAAGAATATATATTTTATTCCCTATGGCCAGGATGACCCCAAAAATAAGCCAAATTCAATGGTTGCAAGAATGGCATTGCTCACTGAAACTGTTGAAGCAGCAATCGAAGGAAAACAAATTCAACCTGTGTTAGTAGAAAGGTATAAAGATTCTGACTAATTATCCCCCCCTCATTCATCAAAAAAGGTTATTTCTTTTATGGAATATGTTAAAATAAATTATTCTATCATCAGTGGGAAGATCATTTGCCCGCTGATGAGATAATAAAAATTATGGATAACATGCTGGCAGCTATATAAAGGCCAATTCCTTTTTTTGATATAATGACCAGCTAGTTGGAAGGGGAACCTGTAATGAGTCAACAAAATGGATTTCACGTTGCTGTTGTTGGAGCAACAGGAGCAGTAGGACAACAAATGATACAAACATTAATTAAAGAGAACTTCCCAATCAGAAAACTAACTCTATTATCCTCAGCTCGATCAGCCGGGAAAAAAGTAGATGTTAATGGTCAGGAATATACCATTGAAGAAGCTAAGCCTGAGAGCTTTGAAGGTGTTGAGATTGCCCTGTTTAGTGCAGGTGGCAGCGTATCAAAGGAGCTTGGTCCGGAAGCTGTTAAACGTGGTGCGATTGTGGTGGACAACACTAGTGCTTTTAGAATGGATGAGAATACACCATTAGTTGTACCTGAAGTAAATGAAGCCGACCTTCACAATCAAAATGGGATTATTGCAAACCCAAATTGTTCTACCATTCAAATGGTGGTTGCCCTTGAGCCGATTCGTCAACAATTCGGCTTGAAAAAGGTAATTGTTTCAACCTATCAAGCTGTTTCCGGTTCGGGTGCAGCAGCAGTTGAAGAATTAATGGAGCAAACTCAGGCGATTTTAAACGGTGATGCATATGAGCCTAAGATATTACCAGTGAAATCTGATAAAAATCACTATCAGATTGCTTTTAATGCCATTCCACAAATTGATAAATTTCAAGAAAATGGATACACATTTGAAGAAATGAAAATGATTAATGAAACAAAAAAAATCATGCACTTGCCAGAATTACAAGTTTCCGCTACTTGTGTTCGACTTCCTGTTGCCGTGGGTCATTCTGAATCTGTTTATTTTGAAATAGAGGCAGATAATGTAAGTGCAAATGACATTAAGGCACTATTAAAGGATGCACCAGGTGTTATTTTGCAAGATGATCCGGAAAACCAACTATATCCGATGCCAGCAAATTGCGTTGGGAAAAATGATGTATTTGTTGGACGAATTAGAAGAGACATTGACGAACCTCGTGGTTTTCATATGTGGGTAGTTTCCGATAACTTACTCAAAGGTGCAGCATGGAATTCAGTTCAAATTGCGGAAAGTTTAGTTAAATTAGGTATTGTAAAATAAAGCTATAACAAAAAAGGCAGGTTTTGGTGTCACCATGAAAATTATTGTTCAAAAATTTGGCGGTACATCTGTAAAAGATGAAAATGGCAGGAAATATGCTAAAGGCCATATTGAGAAAGCGTTAGCTGATGGCTATAAAGTGGTTGTTGTTGTAAGCGCGATGGGTAGAAAAGGTGACCCTTATGCAACTGATACACTACTTTCATTAATCGGTGGCAATTTAAGCAAAATCTCAAAACGGGAACTGGATCTATTATTGTCTTGTGGTGAGGTTATTTCTAGTGTCGTTTTTGTGAATATGTTATTAGCAAAAGGGATTCAAGCTGTTGCATTAACGGGTGCTCAAGCAGGTTTTCGAACCAACAATGACCATACAAATGCAAAAATCAATGATATGAAATGTGATAGACTCCTTAGAGAATTAGAGAGTAATGATGTTGTAGTTGTTGCGGGCTTTCAAGGAGCCGCAAAAAATGGAGATGTGACCACAATTGGGCGCGGCGGAAGTGATACTTCAGCTGCAGCTCTAGGTGCTGCCCTTAATGCGGAATGGATTGACATTTTTACTGATGTGGAAGGAATTATGACTGCCGATCCACGAATTGCAGAAAATGCACGGCCACTTTCCATAGTAACTTACACTGAAGTGTGTAATATGGCATATCAGGGGGCAAAGGTCATTCATCCGAGAGCAGTAGAAATTGCGATGCAGGCAAAAGTACCGATTCGGATTCGATCAACTTACTCTGAAGGATTAGGAACATTGGTAACCTCATTGAATAAAAATAATCGTGGCAGTGACATTAAGGAACGAGTAGTTACAGGGATTGCTCATGTTTCAAATGTTACCCAAATAAAAGTTTTCGCTAAAAAGGATCAATATTACTTGCAGGCGGAAGTATTTAAGGCAATGGCCAATGAAAGAATCAGCGTAGATTTTATCAACATTTCGCCGAACGGTGTAATCTATACAGTAACAGAAGAAATGACTGATCGAGCTATTCAGGTCTTAAATGAATTAGGGCATGACCCTGTCGTTGAGCGACATTGTGCAAAAGTTTCTGTTGTTGGTGCAGGTATCGCCGGAGTTCCCGGAGTTACTTCAAAAATTGTAACTGCCTTATCGGATCATGGAATTCGTATATTACAATCTGCAGACAGTCATACGACGATTTGGGTACTTGTAAAGCAGGAGGACTTGGTTAAATCCGTCAATGCCCTCCATGATGCTTTTCAATTAGAAGAAGAATCATTGGAATTTAATCTTTTCGATTTATAATTTACCTTTGACTGGGTAAATCATTCAAACGAATCGGAAGAGGCGATTAGTGTATTTGTATGATGGATTGTATCGAGAGGAGTAAGAATATGGTTCATTTCGGGCGAGTTTCGACGGCAATGGTTACCCCTTTTGATAAGAAGGGGCATATTGACTTAGCCAAGACGACGCAATTAGTGAATTTTTTAATTGAAAATGGAACGGATTCACTTGTGGTTGCAGGAACCACTGGTGAATCACCCACGTTATCTAAGGAAGAAAAGCTGGCATTATTTGATCATGTAGTAAAAGCGGTAAATAAGCGGATTCCTGTCATTGCTGGAACAGGAAGCAATAATACTTATGCATCTGTGGAATTGACAAAAAAAGCGGAGCAACTAGGCGTAGATGCGATTATGGCTGTAGCGCCATATTATAATAAACCAAACCAAGAAGGTTTGTATCAGCATTTTAAAGCCATTGCGGAAGCCACTTCCTTGCCAGTAATGGTTTACAATATCCCAGGGCGGTCTGCAGTTAATATCCATCCTGAGACGATTATTCGCCTCTCGAGGATAACAAATATTGTTGCAGTTAAAGAAGCCAGCGGGGATCTAAATGCAATGACACACATCATTGCTAATACAGAGGACGATTTTGTTTTATATAGTGGGGATGATAGTCTAACAATCCCTGTTCTTTCCATTGGCGGTGCAGGCATTGTTTCAGTAGCTTCCCATGTTATTGGAAACCAATTGAAAGAATTGGTTAACGCATTTCTTAACGGTCAGAATGAAAAGGCAGCAAAATTGCATCAGCATCTCCTTCCTATCATGCAAGGTTTATTTACTGCACCTAGTCCTGCTCCTGTTAAAACTGCTTTACAACTAAAAGGATTAGATGTTGGATCAGTAAGGCTGCCTCTCGTAGGCCTTACAGAACAAGAACGTTCAGCGTTAATTACCCTATTAAATAGGATATAAGAAATAACCAAAGCCAACCGGATAATGATTCGGTTGGCTTATTTTTTTAATAAAATTAGACCAATTTTTATTAATGTTGGAAAGGTTTTCTAAAATCAAGTATAATAATCATAACTGATTTGGAACGGAAATAAGAAAAGCGGTAGCAGCCGTTTAGCGGAGCTGGAGCTAGACATTTTTCGGAGATCAATTATATAAATTATGATACAGCATAGGAGGATTTACAAATTGATAAAGAAACTAAATAATTCCATTAAGTTAATCACACTTGGTGGTATAGGAGAAATCGGAAAGAATATGTATCTTGTTGAGGTGGACAAGGATATATTTGTCATTGATGCCGGCTTAATGTTCCCCGAGGAAGAAATGCTTGGCATAGATATAGTAATTCCGGATCTCACCTACTTAAAAGAAAATAAGGAACGTGTAAAAGCAATTTTCCTTACACATGGACATGAAGATCATATCGGGGCGTTATCGTATGTACTTCGTGAATTAGATGTTCCAGTGTATGGAACCAAGTTAACCCTTGCCCTTGCAAATGCAAAACTTAAAGAGCAAGATTATTTTGGTAAAGCACATTTTATTGAGGTCAATTCGGATACAATTGTTAACTTGGATTCTGTGGAAGTAAGTTTTTTTAAAACAAATCATAGTATCCCTGATTCTGTTGGTGTTTGTATTCATACATCTGAAGGAATTATTGTTTATACTGGAGATTTTAAATTTGATCAAGCGGCGACAAAGCTTTATAAACCAGAAATAGGCAAGATGGCATCGATTGGGGAACAAGGAGTATTATGTTTGTTATCGGATAGTACAGAAGCAGAAAAGCCTGGCTACACGGCATCTGAAGCAATTGTTGAGCGTGAAATGTCTAATGCTTTCTATAATGCACCAGGGAGAATCATCGCTGCGTGCTTTGCTTCTGATATTAATAGAATTCAGCATATTTTTGATGCAGCACAGGAGAACGGACGTAAAGTAGCAGTAGTAGGTAAAAGTCTTGAACGAATTTATCATATTGCCCTTGATTTAGGATATTTAGAAGTTGCAGAGGATTTAATCATTCCTATTAGTGAGATAAAAGACTATCAAGACCGTGAAATTGTCGTGTTAATGACAGGAAGTCAGGGTGAACCGATAGAGGCTCTACAAAAAATGGCGAAACAAATTGATAAAGTGATTAATATTCAAAAGGGAGATACCGTATTAATCGCGGCCTCACCACTTAGAGGCAGTGAAGTGTTTTTATTTAAAACTGTTGATATGCTTTTTAGAGCTGGTGCAAATGTTATATCTGGGAAAAGGGCCATCCATGTTTCAAGTCATGGAAGTCAAGAAGAATTAAAATTTATGATTAACTTGATGAAGCCCAAATATTTGATACCTGTTCACGGTGAATTTAGGATGCTGAAGGCTCATCGAAAATTGGCGATGGAATGTGGACTTACTAATGAACAAATTTTAATTCCTGACCGCGGCGATATCGTTGAATTGAAGGAAGGGAAACTTACACTTGCCGGGAAAGTACCATCTGGGAATATCCTTATCGATGGTATTGGGGTTGGAGATGTAGGAAATATTGTCCTTCGTGATCGCAGGCTATTATCACAGGATGGAATTCTTATTGTGGTAGTAACCCTAACAAGACATGAGCGGAAAATAGCTGCAGGACCTGAAATAATCTCTAGAGGGTTTGTTTATGTTCGCGAATCCGAAAAATTGATGGAGGATTCAACCAAATTGGTTCGGGACATAGTTGAAAGGAATATTGCAAAAGATTCCTTTGAATGGTCAAGCTTGAAGCAGGATATCAGAGAAGAATTAAATCGAAATTTATTTGAAAAGACGAAAAGAAGACCAATGATTCTCCCAATCATAATGGAAATCTAAAAAGAAGGCACTGGGTCGATCCAGTGCTTTTTATAGTATAGGAATTTATAAAATTATTTATTGTAGATAACACTGTATTAGTTCTCTGAATCCAGCTCCAGCGCCCAGCGGCTAGTGGACTTCGCTCTCCGCCCTACGATAAGTCAACATCGAATCGCTAACGCTCTTCGTGTTTCCTTTATCTCAGTTGGAGCGCTCCAGTCCATACGCCGCTAAACGGGCGCTTGCGCTTTTTGTTCTTTTAAGCATGAAATTACCTCATATAGGTAAATACTAACCTATATCATGCTTGAAGGGAGTATTAGGATGAATAACGATTTACAAAAAAATGAAGCTGAAAACCAAGAGGGCGGGGAGCCTCAAAAAGAGGATAAACCTTCTTCAACTTTGATGGAAAAAATTCAGCAACTAGGACAAACCAATGTACCACAGCTTTCAACAGACTCTAAAATTCATTGTTTGACGATAATTGGACAAATCGAAGGACATTTAGCCCTTCCACCACAAAATAAAACGACAAAATATGAACATTTAATTCCACAACTCGTTGCAATAGAACAAAATCCAAAAATCGAGGGAGTCCTTATTATTTTAAATACGGTTGGCGGTGATGTTGAGGCTGGTCTAGCAATATCTGAAATGCTGGCCACATTATCAAAGCCAACTGTTTCCATTGTATTAGGAGGAGGGCATTCAATAGGGGTGCCGATTGCCGTTTCCTGTGACTATTCATTTATTGCGGAGACCGCTACAATGACCATCCATCCGATCCGATTGACAGGTCTTGTGATTGGAGTTCCGGCAACCTTTGAGTATATGGATAAAATGCAAGAGCGGGTTGTCAACTTTGTAACTAAGCATTCCAAAATAACGGAAGAAACCTTTAAAGACCTAATGTTTGCTAAGGGGAATTTAACAAGAGACATCGGAACGAATGTCATTGGTGTGGATGCCGTAAAAACAGGGCTAATTGATGAAGTAGGCGGACTAGGCAAGGCAATGAAAAAGTTAAATGAATTGATGGAACTTCATAAGGAAAAGAACGAGGGGTTAGTTCAATGATTCTTTATACGATAATGCCGCCTGAACTAATTTTTCCATATGAGGCCGATTCACCTAGTAATCAACAAATGGTAAGCTATCAAGGCATACCACTCTTAGTAGAGATGATGGATGGGCAAAATGTTCAAGTTGTCCGGATTCTGAGTACTGATCCACAGCATTATATGGACAATCAAATATGCCCGGGTGCAAAAATTTCTTTCGCAAACCTAGAAGGATTGTCCGCATTGTAATAGTAGATTATGGTATAATCAGGTAAGATACAAGAGCAGCCGTCTAGGCTGCTTTCTTCCTTTTTTACCCTTTTATCTTGAATTAATAGATAAGAAATTAATATACCATAACAAAATAACAAGGTGATTAAATGGCAAAGAAAAAAAGACGACAACCAAAAAAGAGAGATAACCATCTCAAAAAGACCGTACAATTTGAATTATCCGCACTGGCTCTTTTAGCTATAGCGATCATCTCGATAGCAAAACTCGGTGCAGTAGGCAAGGCAACCGTTATTTTCTTCCGTTTTTGGATGGGAGAATGGTATATGCTTAGTTTAATTGGGCTAATTGTATTAAGCATTTATTTGATGTGGAAACGAACAATTCCTTTTTTCTTCCATATTAAATTGGTAGGAAGTTATTTTATTACTTCCGCTATTCTACTTTTAAGCCATGTAACCTTATTTCATTTGCTGACCAATGATGGGAAATTTAAAGATCCTAGTGTAATCGGAAATACATGGGAATTATTCATGATGGAACTTAGAGGTGAAACAAGCACAACCGATCTTGGCGGGGGAATGCTAGGGGCAATTTTATTTGCCTTATTCCATTATTTATTTGCTGAAACAGGTACGAAAATTATTGCATTTATCTTTATTTTAATTGGAATTATTTTACTTACAGGTAAATCCTTTGGAGATTTCATTGGGAAAATCATGATTGTAATGGCTGATTTTTCAAGAAGTCAGTGGGATGCCTTTAAAATGGACATGACAGACTGGAAACAAAAACAACAAGAGCGAAAAGCAGAAAAAATAGCTCAGAAAAGACAAGCGCAGGAAACCCGTGAACAAAATCAGCCTGTCTCAAGTGTAGAAACACCATCTCTTCAGGAGGAAATCATAACAACGGAACCTATTATTTCTAGTTTTGCTGATAGAGCAAATGTAGAAGAAGTAGTGAACGATTACCATCCTAGTGAGGAAACAAAGGCAAAAGGAACTCATGAAGAGAATGATGATCCGATTCCGCCCATCACCTTTACTGAAGTGGAAAATACCTCCTATGAGCTGCCGCCGCTTCGATTGCTTAAGCTACCCAAGAAAACAGATCAAAGTGGAGAGTATGAACTAATCCATGCGAATGCGGCAAAACTAGAAAGGACCTTCCAGAGTTTTGGCGTGAAAGCGCGTGTTACACAAGTACATTTAGGACCAGCTGTTACAAAATATGAGGTTCATCCTGATGTAGGGGTTAAGGTTAGTAAAATTGTCAGTTTAAGCGATGACTTAGCCTTAGCACTAGCTGCTAAGGGTATCCGAATTGAAGCTCCAATTCCAGGTAAATCTGCCATAGGAATTGAAGTTCCTAATACTGAAGTGGCCATGGTTTCCCTTCGTGAGGTGCTTGAAGCTACGCAAAATGACAAGCCGGATTCAAAGCTTCTTATTGCCTTAGGTAGGGATATTACAGGTGAAGCCGTGTTAGCTGAATTAAATAAAATGCCCCATTTACTGGTTGCAGGTGCAACGGGAAGTGGGAAAAGTGTTTGTATAAACGGTATTATCACAAGTATTTTAATGCGAGCAAAGCCTCATGAAGTAAAATTAATGATGATTGACCCTAAAATGGTTGAATTGAATGTCTATAACGGTATTCCACACTTATTAGCGCCAGTTGTAACGAATCCAAAAAAAGCCTCACAAGCTCTGCAAAAGGTAGTAAGTGAAATGGAAAGGCGTTACGAATTGTTCTCCCATACGGGAACACGTAATATTGAGGGCTATAATGACCATGTTAGAAGGC
Source organism: Bacillus sp. MM2020_1 (assembly GCA_011250595.1). Classification (GTDB taxonomy): domain Bacteria; phylum Bacillota; class Bacilli; order Bacillales; family Cytobacillaceae; genus Neobacillus. Next base: position 15,151 of record JAANMP010000040.1, read on the forward strand.
ATAATTTAGAGGAAAACGATAAGCAGCCTTTGCTGCCATATATCGTTGTTATAGTCGATGAGTTGGCTGACTTAATGATGGTCGCCTCTTCAGATGTGGAAGATGCGATTACCCGCCTAGCCCAGATGGCGCGTGCTGCAGGAATTCATTTAATTATTGCAACGCAACGTCCATCAGTTGATGTTATTACAGGGGTAATTAAAGCGAATATTCCATCTAGAATTGCCTTTGCAGTTTCAAGTGCCACCGATTCAAGAACAATATTAGACATGGGTGGTGCTGAAAAACTATTGGGAAGAGGGGATATGTTATTCCTTCCGGTTGGAGAGGCCAAACCAGTTCGTGTGCAAGGAGCTTTCTTATCAGATCAAGAGGTAGAGGACACGGTTGAATTTGTTATTTCACAACAGAAAGCGCAATACCAGGAAGATATGATTCCTGATGATATCCCTGAAGTATCAGGTGTGGTTGATGATGATATATATGATGAGGCAGTTGGGCTAATTATTGAAATGCAAACAGCATCTGTTTCCATGTTACAAAGACGGTTCCGTATAGGCTATACAAGAGCAGCAAGGTTAATTGATGAAATGGAAGCGCGCGGTATTGTTGGTCCATATGAGGGCAGTAAGCCACGAGCTGTTCTCCAATCGAAACCTAAAGATAAAGAAGAACAAAGTTCATAATTAAATAGAAAGTAGTAATCTCTGTCAAAGCCTTTATTATGTTAATGGGGAAAATACATAATAGAGGTTTTTTTCATGATAATAATTTAGTAGGAGTTATTAATAATTTAGAACTTGGTACTAAATGTTCATAATAAAAATATACAAGTGTTAAGAAATTCCTTCGAATTTCCTATTTGCAAATAGTTGGAAGTGCCTAGCTTTATTTGTGACAGCACCATTCATCCTATCTCATCAAATTTTTTTAATAGCTATTTATTTATCCCAAAAAAAATGTTAAGATAAATTTCGATTAGTAGAAATGATATCAGATGTCTGATGTCTAAGGAATAAGGCTGGAGGAAGCAGCATGTCTATAAAATCAGATAACCGGCATTTATACTTACAAGTAATCGATCGGTTAAAGCAAGATATTGCAACAGGAGTATACAAAGAAAAAGAGAAGTTACCTTCTGAGTTTGATCTTGCTAAACAGCTTGGTGTGAGCAGAGCAACTCTTCGGGAAGCTTTACGTATTCTCGAAGAAGAAAACGTTATCATTCGGCGCCATGGTGTTGGAACCTTTGTTAACGTTAAGCCATTGTTTACGTCAGGGATTGAACAACTTAACAGTGTCACTGCCATGATAAAACAAGCTGGAATGATACCAGGGACAATTTTCCTTAGATCATCAACGCAAGGTCCGACCGAAGAGGATATTCGTCGTTTCTCATGTTCTACTAGTGAGGAGATTTTCGTGATGGAGAGGGTGAGAACCGCAAATGGAGAACCAGTCGTCTACTGTATCGACAAGGTGCCAGAACGAATTTTGCCGGAAACCTTTTCCCATACAGAAGAATCTATTTTCCGTATTTTGGATGAGGAGGCAAACCGAAGAATTACATACGCGGTTGCCCAAATCGAGCCAATTGGCTATCATGAAAAAATCTCCCCAATTCTAGAATGTGACCCGGAAACTGCTTTGTTAGTATTAAAACAAATGCATTTCGATGAAATGGATGAACCCATACTCTTTTCGGTAAACTATTTTAAAGCGGACAAGTTTAGTTTTCATGTCTTAAGGAAAAGAATATAATTTTTTTTATCCATAATGGAAACGCAAACAGTTTTGCAACAAAACCATTTTTACTAAATCAAACATATTCATAGGGGGTCAATACCATGAAAAAGCGTAAAATTGGAATGGCTTTATCACTAGTTCTAGCTGCTGGTACACTTTTAGGAGCGTGTGGGAAAAGTGATGACACAACCAAGGAACCAGCAAAGAGTGGAGAAAAGAAAACTGATTTCTCTGTAGCAATGGTTACTGATGTCGGTGGTGTTGATGACAAATCATTTAACCAATCTGCTTGGGAAGGTCTTCAAAAATTCGGTAAAGATAATGGTATGACAAAAGGTAAAGGCGGATATGATTACCTTCAATCAAAATCTGATGCTGATTATTCTACAAACTTAAATACTCTTGCACGCCAAGACTTTGACTTAGTATACGGGATTGGTTTCTTAATGCAAGCTGCAGTTGAAGAGATTGCGAAACAACAAAAGGATTCAAAATTTGCAATCATTGATGCAGAGGTTAAACAACCAAACGTAGCAAGTGTTCTTTTCAAAGAGCAAGAAGCGGCATTCCTTGCTGGTGTAGCAGCTGCACTCCAAACAAAATCTAACCATATCGGCTTCATCGGTGGTATGGAGATTCCTGTAATTGAGCGCTTTGAATCTGGTTTCTTAGCAGGTGTTAAAGCTGCAAAACCAGAAGTAAAAGTGGATGTTCAATACTCAGGTGCATTTGATAAAGCAGAACTTGGACAAAATATTGCTTCTAAAATGTATTCTTCTGGTGCGGACGTAATTTTCCATGCTGCTGGTGGTACTGGTAATGGTCTTTTCAAAGAAGCTACTGACAGAAAAGCAAAAGATCCTAGCAAAGAAATTTGGGCTATCGGCGTAGACCGTGACCAAAATGACATGGGTCCAGATGTTGTCCTTACTTCAGCATTAAAACGTGTAGACGTAGCGGTGCAGGATTTATCTAAAAAAGCAATGGATGGTAATTTCCCTGGTGGGGAAGTTGCATTATACGGATTATCTGAAGATGGAGTTGGCGTAGCCCCAATTAACGCTAAAGCAGATAAAAAAGCTGATATTGAAGCAGCCATTAAAGACTGGGTTGAAAAGATTAAATCAGGTGCAGTAAAAGTTCCGGGAACTCGTGATGAATTAAAGAATTTTAGTGCAAAATAATTTTTGTGAGGAATAAGCAGGATTGAGTATCATCTTGCTTATTCCTTCCTTATGAATCTTAACTGAAGGGTAGAATAAATATTCTACTTTTCATTTAAGATTTTAGTGGGGAGGAAATCCCTGTTTTTTTAAAACCTTGGAAAGGTCTGACCTCTTACTACTGTTGGTCAATTTTTCCTTTTACCTTATCACAGGGAGTGAGAAAAAGAATGGAATATGTAATTGAAATGCTCAACATCCGTAAAGAGTTTAATGGCTTCGTTGCGAATGATAACATAACCCTCCAATTAAAAAAGGGTGAAATCCATGCTTTGCTAGGCGAAAATGGTGCTGGAAAATCGACCTTGATGAATGTTCTCTTCGGATTATACCAACCAGAACAAGGTGAAATACGTGTTAAAGGCAAACCAGTGAACATTGCAAACCCTAATATTGCTAACGACCTTGGAATTGGAATGGTCCATCAGCATTTTATGTTGGTCGACACATTTACAGTTACTGAAAATATTATTCTTGGAAGAGAAATTACATCTGCCGGAAAAATCGATATTAAAAAGGCCGAGCAGCAGGTTAGAGAAATTTCTGAACGTTATGGATTAGCAGTCGACCCACAAGCGAAGATTTCCGATATTACCGTAGGTATGCAGCAACGTGTTGAAATCTTAAAGACACTCTATCGCGGGGCAGAAATTCTTATTTTTGACGAACCAACTGCTGTATTAACACCACAAGAGATTAAAGAATTAATCCAAATTATGAAAACGTTAATCAAAGAAGGCAAATCTATTATTCTAATTACCCATAAACTTAAAGAGATTATGGAAGTTTCTGACCGCTGTACAGTTATTCGTAAAGGTAAGGGGATTGGAACTGTAACAGTTAGCGAAACCAATCCTAATGAACTTGCTAGCCTAATGGTTGGACGTGAGGTTGTCTTTAAAACTGATAAAAAGGAAGCAACTCCAAAACAAGAAGTACTTGAAATCAAGGATTTAGTCGTTAAAGACCCACGTGGTGTTACGGTTGTAAATGGACTGAATCTATCAGTTCGTGCTGGAGAGATTGTCGGCATCGCAGGTGTCGATGGGAATGGGCAATCTGAATTTATTGAAGCAATTACAGGTTTACGCAAGGCTGAAAGTGGCAGTGTTAAATTAAATGGCAAAGAATTGATCAATCATACACCAAGGCAAATTACTGAATCAGGCGTTGCCCATATTCCACAAGACCGACACAAGCATGGGTTAGTTTTAAACTTCCCAATTGGCGAGAACATGGTTTTACAAACTTATAATAAAAAGCCATTCTCAAAGAACGGAATCTTAAACTTTAGTGAAATTTATAAAAAAGCAAAAACGCTTATAAGTGAGTTTGATGTTCGGACTCCAAGTGAATACACTTTGGCACGTGCTCTCTCTGGTGGTAATCAACAAAAGGCGATTATTGGACGTGAAATTGATCGGAACCCTGACTTATTGATTGCGGCTCAGCCAACTCGAGGTTTGGATGTTGGAGCCATTGAATTCATTCATAAACGCTTAATTGAGCAGCGCGATCATGGGAAAGGTGTCTTGCTTATCTCCTTTGAATTGGATGAAATTATGAATGTTAGTGACCGTATTGCCGTTATATATGAAGGAAGAATCGTAGCTATTGTTAATCCAAAGGAAACGACGGAGCAGGAACTTGGATTATTGATGGCTGGATCGAATAGAAAGGAAGCAGGTGAACAATCACATGTCTAAGCGGTTTAAAAGTATTTTAACTCCAATCATCGCTGTTTTATTAGGCATCATTGTTGGAACAATTATCATGTTAGTTAGCGGGTACAATCCAGTTGCGGCCTTTACAGCACTATGGAATGGAGCATTTGGAGAAGTCTATTATATTGGGGAAGTAGTCAGACAGTTTACCCCATATATTTTAGCCGGATTAGCTGTTGCCTTTGCATTTCGTGTAGGCTTATTTAATATCGGGGTTGAGGGGCAATTCTTAGTAGGCTGGCTTGCTGCAGTTTGGGTAGGGGTAGCTTTTGACCTGCCACGTGTGATTCATTTACCACTTGCTATCTTAGCAGCTATAGTTGCAGGTGCGCTTTGGGCATACATTCCAGGTCTATTAAAAGCTCGTTTTCGTGTTCATGAAGTAATTGTTACCATTATGATGAACTATGTTGCTTTACATGTTTCAAACTATCTTATTCGTAATGTAATTACAAATCACGGGGATAATTCGGGCCCTATTCATAAATCTGCAACATTACGGTCTCCTTGGTTAGAAAGTATAACAGATTATTCAAGACTTCACTGGGGCATTCTTCTTGCAATTATATCTTGCTTTATTATGTGGTTCTTATTAGAAAGAACAACAAGAGGATTTGAATTAAGATCTGTAGGGTTTAACCAACATGCCGCTCAATATGCGGGGATGAATGTTAATAAAAATATTATCCTATCAATGGTTATTTCCGGAGCATTTGCTGGCTTAGCAGGTGCAATGGAAGGGCTGGGTACTTTCGAATATGCAGCAGTAAAGGGTGGATTTTCCGGCGTTGGTTTCGACGGAATTGCTGTTGCATTACTAGGCGGTAATACTGCTTTGGGTGTCTTTTTCTCAGCGATACTATTTGGTGTTCTAAAAGTGGGAGCATTAAACATGCCGCTTGAAGCTGGGGTACCAAATGAATTGGTAGATATCATCATTGCTTTAATCGTCTTCTTTGTTGCATCAAGTTATTTCATTAGAGTATTTCTTGACCGAATCAGTAAGAAGGAGGTGAAGTAAGTTGAGTTTAATGGATATCTTAATCATTCTTGTTCCATCCACATTATTATGGGCTGCTCCTCTTGTCTTCACTGCATTAGGCGGTATTTTCTCGGAACGTTCCGGGGTAGTAAATATTGGACTTGAAGGTTTAATGGTCATTGGGGCATTTTCAGCGATCGTGTTTAACTTATTTACATTTGATACATTTGGAAGTGCCACACCTTGGATTGCACTATTAATAGCAATGGCTGCAGGAGCATTATTTTCGATGTTACACGCGGTTGCGGCAATTACATTCCGTGCAGACCATACGGTTTCCGGTGTTGCCATCAACTTACTGGCAACAGGTCTTACCCTGTTTCTTGTAAAACTTATTTTTGATAAAGGTGAAACAGGAATTATCAGTAAGGGGTTTAGCAAAATTGATATTCCTGTTTTAAAAGATATTCCTGTCATTGGTAAAATTTTCTTCCAAAATACGTACTGGACATCGTTCCTTGCTATCCTAGTTGCTATTATTGTTTGGTATATTGTTGCTAAAACACCATTTGGACTCCGCCTCCGCTCAGTCGGTGAACATCCGATGGCAGCAGACACGATGGGTATAAATGTAACGAAAATGCGTTATTATGGCGTCATCCTTTCTGGAGCACTTGGTGGACTTGGTGGTGGAGTATATGCACAATCGATTACATCTAACTTCAGCCACTCGACAATCAGTGGTCAAGGTTTCATGGCGTTAGCTGCAATGATTTTCGGTAAATGGCATCCGCTTGGCTCACTTGGTGCGGCAATATTCTTTGGTTTTGCACAAAGTATTAGTATCATTGGCTCAAGTTTACCGTTCTTAAAGGAAATTCCTAATGTCTACTTGTTAATCGCTCCATATGTATTAACTATCTTAGCTTTAACTGGATTCATCGGACGAGCCGATGCACCAAAAGCGAGTGGAACCCACTACATCAAAGGTAATCGATAATATTATTGAAAACGAACCCCTGATTAATTTCGGGGGTTCTTTTTTATCTAAACAAAGTGCAATTACTTGTAATGAACAAGCCTGTCAAATTATAGTAATAATAAGTATAGGTTTTATTACAAAGGAAAAGATATAAAGAAAAATGTTTACATATTGTTAAGTATGACCTTGAACCGTTAAGGAGGAATGTAAATGGCCACTGCTACAGAAAAAATAACACTGCTTAAGGGATATAACCTGCACATTATACCAACAGAAAAATATAAAACGAATACCCTGATATGGAAGATGAAAGCACCATTAACAAAGGAGGATGTAACCAAACGTGCGCTTCTTCCGCAGGTATTGCAAAGCAGCTCCGCAAAGTATCCTACAACTACGGCACTTCGTTCGTATCTCGATGAGTTGTATGGTGCCACCTTTTTTGTGGACCTCTCAAAAAAAGGCGAATACCATATCATGAGTTTTTCCATCGAAATTGCTAATGAAAAATTCCTAAGTGACCCAAGTCCATTATTAAAAAAAGGATTTGAATTGTTAGCCGAAATATTAACCAATCCAAATATTAAAGGTAATGCGTTTGACCAAGATACTGTAGTAAAAGAGAAGCGGACACAAAAACAAAGGATCCAATCAGTTTTCGATGATAAAATGCGCTACTCGAATGTCCGACTAATTCAAGAAATGTGTAAAGATGAACCATATGCTTTAGAAGTAAACGGCGATGCAGCAGATGTAGAGGCTATTACAGCTGAGAATCTTTATGAATATTATAAGAGCGCCTTCTTAAATGATGAAATGGATTTATTTATCATCGGCGATGTAAATGAAGAAGAGGTAAAGAGTTACGCTTCTGAACTATTACATTTTGAGGACAGAAAATCGAAAAAATTAGTACCACAGGAAATAAACAGAGCTAATGATGTAAAAGAAATAAAAGAAGAACAAGACGTAAAACAAGGGAAATTAAATATTGGGTATCGAACAAATATTGTCTACGGGGACCCAGATTATTTTGCCTTGCAAGTGTTTAATGGGATATTTGGCGGGTTTTCACATTCCAAGCTATTTATTAATGTCCGAGAAAAAGCTAGTCTTGCTTATTATGCAGCGAGCCGTCTTGAAAGTCACAAAGGCTTGATGATGGTTATGTCAGGAATTGATTTAAAGAATTATGACCAGGCAGTAGGGATTATTCATGAACAATTAGAAGCAATGAAAAATGGTGATTTCACAGACCAAGAGTTAGAACAAACAAAGGCAGTGATTCAAAATCAAATCCTTGAAACAATTGACACATCCAGAGGGTTAACGGAAATTCTTTATCATAATGTGGTGGCCGCCACAAATATTAACTTGGATACATGGCTCGAAGAAATGCAGAAAGTAACGAAAGAAGAAATTGTCGAGGTTGCGAAGAAAATTCAAATGGATACCATATACTTCTTAACTGGAACGGAGGCGGGCAAATAAATGGAGAAAATATCGTTTGACCAGCTTCAGGAAGAGCTATTTCATGAAAAACTATCCAATGGACTTAATGTATATATATTGCCGAAAAAGGGATTTAATAAAACCTTTGCAACGTTTACGACGAAGTATGGATCGGTTGATAATACATTTGTTCCATTAGGCAAAGACGAGTATGTAAAAGTCCCGGATGGGATTGCCCACTTTTTAGAGCATAAGCTTTTTGAAAAGGAAGACGGTGATGTATTCCAGCAATTTAGCCGTCAAGGGGCATCAGCAAATGCTTTTACTTCCTTTACACGGACTGCCTATTTATTTTCAAGCACGTCAGATGTAGAAAAAAATCTTGAAACACTTATTGATTTTGTTCAGGAGCCTTATTTTTCCGAAAAAACGGTAGAAAAAGAAAAAGGGATTATTGGGCAAGAAATCACGATGTATGATGATAATGCGGATTGGCGTTTATATTTTGGGCTCATTCAAAATCTTTATCAAAATCACCCGGTTAAGATCGATATCGCGGGAACAATCGAGTCAATTTCACATATTACAAAAGATTGGCTATATGAATGCTATAACACATTTTATCATCCGAGTAACATGCTTTTATTTATTGTTGGCCCGGTGGACCCTGAGAGCTTTATGAATCAAGTAAAAGAAAATCAATCCAAAAAGGATTACAAGGATATGCCTGAAATTAAACGCAAATTTGAAACAGAACCTTCTCAGGCGGCTGAAAAGAAACAAGTTCTTGAAATGAATGTGCAAACGTCAAAATGTTTACTAGGTATTAAAGCACTCCATGTCGACCAAACGGGCGACGAATTGCTTAAGAATGAATTAACCATGAATATACTACTTGATCTCTTGTTTGGAAAAAGCTCAGAAAATTATAATCAGCTCTATAATGAAGGATTAATTGATGAAACATTTTCCTTTGATTACACGCAAGAACAAGGCTTTGGGTTTGCAATGATTGGCGGGGATACAGGGGAACCAGATAAGCTCGCTGAAACGCTTGCGGGGATGCTTTTAAAAGCTAAAGGTCAAGCAATCTTTAATGAAGAGCAATTGGAACGAGCGAAGAGAAAGAAGATAGGTGGATTTTTACGGGCAGTCAATTCACCTGAATATATTGCCAATCAATTTACTCGTTATGCCTTTAATGATATGAACCTGTTTGATGTGGTTCCAACACTTGAACAAATTACCTTAAACGATGTACAATCATTAGCAACTGAGGTAATTTCGGAAGAACGCTTTTCAGTATGTCAAGTAATTCCGAAGAAAAAATAACAAAAGTGGAAGCGTCGTAAACCCGGCGCTTTTTTCTCTGTTTTAAGTTTCTAGAAAGAGTGTGTGGGAAAAATGAAATATGTACTAATAACGGGTGCTAGCGGTGGAATCGGACAAGCGATTGCGTTGAACCTAGCAGAAAAAGGCTATCATTTGTATCTGCATTATAATAAAAATGAACAAACAATCGGAGAATTAATCAAAAAACTACAGCCTTACGGTGGAGAGTATATTCCTATCTGTGCAGACTTTGCTGTTCCGAATGGATATACGAAGGTTTATTCAGAGATTTTTTCGCTAGATGCTATTATCCATTGCGGTGGAAACAGTCAATATGGACTGCTTGTTGATTTGCAGCATACTGAAGCGGAAGCATTACTCAATATTCACGTGCTAAATCCATTAATGCTCACAAAAGAACTGCTGCCAAAATTACTTAGTAAAGGAAAAGGGAGCATTGTCGTCATTACATCCATTTGGGGTCAAACAGGTGCGGCGTGTGAGGTAGCTTATTCAACAGCCAAGGGTGCCCAAATTGCCTTCGTAAAGGCGTTAAGCAAAGAATTAGCACTAAATGGCATTCGTGTTAATGCAATAGCCCCTGGTGCGATTGCAACACCGATGATGGATGGTTTTTCCCAAGAAGAGGTGGATCAGATTTCGTATGAAATTCCAATGGGGAGATTAGGGATGCCAGAAGAGGTAGCTAAGAGTGTTGCCTTTTTGCTCTCTGAGGAATCCTCGTATATGACAGGTCAAGTTCTTTCATTAAATGGAGGATGGTATACCTAAAAACCATATTTATTCATGTATAGTTCGCTTCACTTCATCACAAAATAACCATGTACTAATTCAAAGGAGGGAAAACAATGTCTGTTTTAGAAAACTGGAAACAGTGGGAGGACTTTCTAGCTGATCGTCTTCACCATGCACAAAATGAAGGTATGAGTGAGGGAGCAGTTAGTAATCTCGCCTTTCAAATTGGAGATTATTTAGCAAATCAAGTAGAGCCTAAAAATGAGCAGGAAAGAATTCTTTCAGACCTTTGGTCAGTCGCTGATAAGGATGAACAACAGGCGATTGCTAATATGATGATTAAACTTATCCAGAATAACGGCGGCCGCTAAAAGAGAGGAGGGTTCTCCTCTCTTTTTCTATGCATAAATTTCTAAAACCACCGATAAAGAACGAATATCTTTGTTTTTACTTTCATCTTCAACCAAAATCATTTATTATAGGGTTTAGATGAGGAATTGTAAAAAATATGTCGAAACTTCTTTAAAGGAGGTTTATATCTTGAAAAAAGAATGGTATTTAGAATATGAGATACAAAAAAATCGTCCAGGGCTATTGGGGGACATTTCATCCTTGTTGGGAATGCTTTCTATTAATATTGTAACGATTAATGGGGTTGATGAAGGCAGACGAGGATTGCTCATTTTAGCAAAAGACGATGATCAAATTAAACGACTTGAGTCAATATTACATACTATGGACACAATAAAACTAATTAAACTTAGAGAACCGAAACTGCGTGATAGGCTCGCAGTTAGACATGGGCGCTATATTCAAAGAGATGCCGATGATAAAAAAACCTTCCGTTTTGTAAGGAATGAACTTGGCTTATTGGTTGATTTTATGGCAGAATTATTTAAGCAGGAGGGGCATAAGTTGATTGGTATTCGCGGAATGCCTCGGGTCGGAAAAACAGAATCATTAGTCGCAGCAAGTGTTTGTGCAAATAAACGCTGGTTATTTGTTTCTTCTACTCTGTTAAAACAAACCATCCGTAATCAACTAATTGAGGATGAGTACAACGAAAATAATTTATTTATTCTTGATGGAATCGTCTCAACAAGACGAGCAAATGAGCGTCATTGGCAACTTGTCCGCGAAATCATGCGTCTGCCGTCAGTAAAAGTAATCGAGCATCCTGATATCTTTGTACAAAACTCAGAATATACACTTGAGGATTTTGATTATATTATCGAGCTTAGGAATGACGCAGAAGAAGAGATTACATATGAGGTCGTTGACCAGAATAACATGTTCTCCGGATCTGATTTTGGAGATTTTGATTTTTAATAAAGGCTCTTTTCGTAAACTTTGTTGCTTTGGATCTTTATAAGGGTCATTTACTAAGTTTCTTGGCAATTTTCGCAAATGTTCTTACGAAAAGATGCCACGAAGTATTTGGTTATACGTGTTAATAAGCTTTTACGAAAAACAACAATCTATGCGAAAATAGCCTTAATAAATTGGAAGGTGTTAACAGGTGTCTGAATTAGGGAATCGACTTAAAGAAGTCCGACTAGCTAAAGGATTAAGCTTGGATGATTTACAATCCATGACCAAAATTCAAAAGCGTTATTTAATTGGTATTGAAGAAGGTAATTATTCGAGCATGCCCGGGAATTTTTACGTGCGTGCATTTATTAAGCAATATGCAGAGGCCTTAAGCCTTAACCCGGATGAGATTTTTGAAACCTATCAAGGTGAAATTCCTGCTACTTATAATGAGGATTTACCACAGCAATTATCTAGAGTGAAAACACACAAAACGCTTACAGAAGGTAATTCCAAAATCTTTGCTATTCTGCCAAAGATATTAATCGGTGTGTTTGTGATTGGGGTAGCGAGCCTTTTATATTATTTTATTTCAAATCATGCTGGCGGAAATTCTAATGAATCAATTGGTAAGCAAACTGAACCGGCTAAAATTGTGAAATCCAAGAATCTTGAAAAAGACAAACCAGATGATAAAGTGGTTAAGAAAGACAATAAGGAACAAAAGGATATTACAACACAGGAAGAGGAACAAAAAGCCGTAGATGAGACTCCAAAACAAGAAATTACAGCGGTTCAAAGCAGCGGCAGAAATTCAACTTATGAATTAAAAAATGCAGATAAATTTGTCGTGAAGTTGGTTTCTAAAGGTCAAACCTGGGTTAGTATTAAAAATGGAAAAGGGAAATCCTTTTTTCAGGGAACACTTAAAACAGGTGGGACGGAGAGCCAAACAGAAGATTTATCAGCAGAAAGTATGGCTGTTATCAGAGTTGGAAACGCTGTTGACACTGAAATTTATGTTAATGACCAAAAGCTTGAGTATGCAGTCCCAGCAACTGCGAATGTTCAGAACATAACGATTCAATATGTTCTGAAAGAAGAATAGTCATCTATTGATGACTATTTTTCACTTTTATTAATTAAACGGAGGAAAACTATGAATATTCCGAATAGAATTACTGTATCAAGAATATTATTAATTCCAATATTCTTGATTATTATGCTTGTTCCCTTTAATTGGGGTGACATGCATCTTCTTGGGGCTGACCTTCCCGTTACCCATTTTGTCGGTGCATTAATTTTCATTTTAGCGTCTTCAACGGATTGGGTTGATGGCCATTATGCCCGAAAATATAACCTTGTGACCAATATGGGGAAATTTCTAGACCCACTTGCGGACAAGTTACTCGTATCAGCTGCACTTATTGTATTAGTTGAACTGAATGATGTTTATGCACCTTCGTGGTTAGTAATTATTATTATTAGCAGGGAGTTTGCAGTAACTGGTTTACGTCTCTTGCTCGCAGGAGAAGGCGAAGTTGTCGCGGCTAATATGCTGGGCAAAATTAAAACATGGGCGCAAATTGTCGCAATTTCATCGCTTTTATTACATAATATTATTTTTGCAATGATACCATTTCGTTTTGATGTCGTGTCATTGTGGGTTGCCTTAATTTTTACTATATGGTCCGGTTGGGATTATTTTGTGAAAAATAGTCATGTACTTAAAAATTCAAAGTAAGCAAAAGTTTACTAAAGGTAAGGAAGGTGTGTTGTTATGAATGCTGAGATTATTGCTGTTGGTTCGGAATTATTGCTTGGACAGATTGTTAATACCAATGCGAGGTTTTTATCTCAGCAATTAGCAGGGCTCGGTATTAATGTTTATTTTCATACAGTTGTTGGTGATAATCCCGACAGGCTAAAATCAGCAATTGAACTAGCTGAAAATCGTGCTGAGGTAATCATATTTACAGGCGGTCTTGGACCTACAAAAGATGATTTGACCAAGGAAACCATTGCTCGTCATCTTGGTAAAGAACTCGTAATCGATGAAACGGCATTAGCTTCGATTGAACTTTTTTTCAAGCGAACCAATCGGGTCATGACAGAAAATAACCGAAAGCAGGCACTCGTCTTAGCAGGGTCTCATATTCTCCCAAATAATCATGGGATGGCTCCAGGCATGGTATTAGAATTTGGAAATCATACATATATGCTGCTGCCTGGCCCGCCGAAGGAAATGGAGCCGATGTTTCTCCAGTTTGGCGTTCAAGCTCTTTCTAAAGTCAACAAATCTAATGAGAAAATTGTCTCAAGAGTGTTAAGGTTTTTTGGGATTGGAGAAGCAGCGTTGGAAACTGAAGTTATCGATTTAATTGATGCGCAAAGCAATCCGACGATTGCCCCACTTGCAGGAGACGGCGAGGTTACTTTACGGTTGACTGCAAACCATGTGGATGAAAATACTGCACAGTCGATGCTTGATGAGTTGGAAAAAACGATAAACCAACGTGTAGGGGTATTTTTATATGGCTATGATGATACGTCTCTATTGAAAGAGGTAATGAAAAATTTAAAAGAAAGAAAGTTAACGATTACTGCCGCTGAGAGTTTAACAGGAGGACTTTTTCAACAGGAGTTAACATCAATTTCTGGTGCAAGCTCAGTGTTTTTCGGTGGTGTGGTTTGTTACTCAAATGAAGTGAAACAACAGCTATTACAGGTGCAGGAAGAAACGCTTAATACATATGGTGCCGTAAGTGAACAGTGTGCTTGTGAGTTGGCTGAAAATGCCTCTAAGCTATTTAATACCGATATCGGAATTAGCTTTACGGGTGTTGCTGGTCCTGAAGAACTTGAAGGCAAGCCAGTTGGTACCGTATTTATTGGAATTGCGGTTAAGGGGAGACCAACCACTGTTGAAAAGATTACCCTAGGCGGAACGAGAGAAGCGAATCGGAATCGTGCAGTAAAATTTGGCTGCTATTTTCTCCTTCGCATCATAAAAGAGTCACAGAATGCTAATTAGTGTTCTGTGTTTTTTTTTTTGAATGATTGAGAATGGGGGGGAATTCTGAAAATGGATGAATTTAGCTTTATCAGCCAACAAAAATTGCAAATATATGCAAAAAGCAGGGAGAATACCCTTTTATTACATCAAATTAGCTGTGAAAATAAACGAATGAATGTTCGTTTTTTTACTCGACAAATATCCGAAAAGCGGTTATATTATTAATAGGTATTTATTTAATAGATTATAGCAATTAGCATGTGTTTATATATAAGGGAGGAAATAATTCGTGAGTAATGATCGTAAAGCGGCCTTAGAAATGGCGTTAAAGCAAATAGAAAAGCAGTTTGGTAAAGGTTCCGTCATGAAGATGGGAGAGAAAACAGATACGAAGATTTTAACGAGTCCAAGTGGCTCTTTAGCGCTTGATGCAGCACTTGGAGTGGGTGGATATCCTAGAGGCCGTATTATCGAAGTTTATGGCCCTGAGAGCTCTGGTAAAACAACAGTTGCTCTGCATGCGATCGCTGAAGTTCAAGCAAATGGTGGACAAGCAGCATTCATTGATGCTGAACATGCCCTTGACCCGGCGTATGCCCAAAAATTAGGTGTTAACATTGATGAGTTATTGCTATCACAGCCTGATACTGGTGAACAAGCACTTGAAATCGCAGAAGCATTAGTCCGAAGTGGTGCAATTGATATTATTGTAGTCGACTCAGTAGCAGCCTTAGTTCCAAAAGCGGAAATTGAAGGCGAAATGGGAGATTCTCACATGGGCTTACAAGCTCGTTTGATGTCGCAAGCACTGCGTAAATTATCTGGTGCCATCAACAAATCGAAGACCATTGCTATCTTTATAAACCAAATTCGTGAAAAAATTGGCGTTATGTTTGGAAACCCCGAGACAACACCAGGTGGACGCGCATTAAAATTCTATTCCACCGTCCGTATTGAAGTACGACGTGCAGAGGCGTTAAAACAGGGAACTGATATCGTAGGTAATAAGACGAAGATAAAAATAGTTAAGAATAAAGTTGCTCCTCCTTTCCGAACTGCAGAGGTAGATATCATGTATGGTGAAGGAATTTCTAAAGAAGGTGAGATCATTGATCTTGGCTCAGAATTAGATATCGTTGAAAAGAGCGGGTCATGGTACTCCTATAATGGTGAAAGATTAGGTCAAGGCCGTGAAAATGCAAAGTTATTCTTGAAAGAAAATCCAGATATTCGCCTCGAAATTCAAGGGAAAATCCGTGAACATTATGGTTTAGATGGTGAAAAATTTGTCACTGAGAAAGATGACGATGAACAATTTGAATTAATAGACTAAAGTTGAGGGGCAAAGCTAAATAAAGTTTTGCTCCTTTTTTTCGAATAAATGATGCCCTATTCTAAATATTTCAAAAAGCCAATAGGACTAAGCCTTGACAATGAATATCCCCACCTTTACAATTAACATGTATATTTTACATTTTTGGTATTATTATATTCCGAAAAAGCCTTGGTGCTTGCTGTATGTTGAGTCTAAACAATGTACATGCCGACACTTGAAAAATGTAACAAAAGTTCATAGCAAGAGGAGGTGTAACGATTGGAACCAATGACTATCATCTCCATTTTGCTTGGCCTTATCGTCGGTGCCGTTGTTGGCTATTTTGTTCATAAATCCATTGCTGAAGCAAAAGTAGCAGGTGCAAAGAATGCTGCAGAGCAGATTCTTGAAGATGCGAAACGTGATGCTGATTCATTGAAAAAAGAAGCTTTGCTAGAAGCAAAGGATGAAATTCACAAGCTTCGCACAGAAGCAGAACGTGAGGTTCGTGAACGAAGAAATGAAATGCAAAAACAAGAAAACCGTTTACTGCAAAGAGAAGAGAATTTAGATCGAAAAGAGGAAACGTTAAACAAGCGTGAAAATCTTTTAGAAAAGAAGGATGATTCTCTAAACCAAAGACAACAGCATATTGAAGAGATGGAAAGCAAAGTGGACGAGTTGGTAAGAAAACAACAAACTGAACTCGAACGAATATCGAGCTTAACGCGCGAGGAAGCAAAAACAATCATTATTGATAGAATGGAACAGGAACTAACCCATGATACAGCGATAATGATTAAGGAAAGCGAAAATCGTGCAAAAGAGGAAGCTGACAAGAAGGCAAAGGAAATACTTTCGCTAGCAATCCAGCGTTGCGCTGCTGACCATGTTGCGGAAACGACTGTCTCTGTCGTCAACCTACCAAATGACGAAATGAAGGGCCGCATTATTGGCCGTGAAGGAAGAAATATTCGTACGCTTGAAACATTAACAGGAATTGATTTGATTATTGATGATACTCCTGAAGCAGTTATTCTATCAGGATTTGATCCGATTCGTCGTGAAACGGCTCGCTTAGCACTTGAGAAATTAGTCCAAGACGGTCGTATCCATCCAGCGCGAATTGAGGAAATGGTAGAAAAATCACGTCGTGAAGTGGATGAGTATATTCGTGAGGTTGGTGAGCAAACCACATTTGAAGTGGGTGTTCATGGACTTCACCCGGATTTAATCAAAATTCTCGGCCGCTTAAAATTCCGTACAAGTTACGGTCAAAACGTATTAAAGCATTCAATGGAAGTAGCACAGCTATCTGGGTTACTTGCCGCTGAGCTTGGCCAAGATGAAACCTTAGCACGTCGCGCTGGCCTGCTTCATGATATTGGAAAAGCAATCGATCATGAAGTAGAAGGAAGCCATGTTGAAATTGGGGTTGAACTTGCAACCAAATATAAGGAACATCCGGTAGTAATCAATAGTATTGCTTCCCATCATGGTGATACTGAGGCGACATCAATAATAGCCGTTTTAGTAGCAGCAGCGGATGCCTTATCAGCTGCAAGACCAGGCGCACGTAGTGAGACGCTTGAAAACTATATCCGTCGTCTTGAAAAGTTAGAGGAGATTTCTGAGTCTTATGAAGGTGTAGAGAAATCCTTTGCCATTCAAGCCGGTCGTGAAGTGCGAATTATTGTAAGACCAGATTCAGTGGATGACCTTGCTGCACATCGATTAGCACGAGATATTCGGAAGCGAATTGAGGAAGAGCTCGATTATCCGGGACATATTAAAGTGACAGTCATCCGTGAGACACGGGCTGTAGAATACGCGAAATAAAGCGGTGCACATGCACCGCTTTGTTTTTTTGCACTACCCTATCCGATTAAATAGATCCATTTTGTGATACTATTTTAACAATAACAATTTTTTTACGAAAGGGACAAATAATGATTCTACTCTTTATTGGAGACGTCGTCGGCTCACCAGGACGGGACATGGTGAAGGAATACCTACCTAAATTAAAAGAAAAATATCGCCCTCACTTTACGATTATTAATGGGGAGAATGCCGCAGGTGGCAAGGGGATTACAGAAAAAATTTACCGCGAATTTTTAGGCTATGGTGCACAGGCTGTCACACTAGGCAATCACACTTGGGATAATCGTGAGATATTTGAATTTATCGATGGTGCCAAAAATATGGTCAGACCAGCCAATTTTCCAGAAGGGACTCCTGGGAAGGGGATGGCGTTCTTTAAAGTTAATGATTTAGAAGTTGCTGTTATTAATTTGCAGGGACGAACCTTTATGGCACCACTGGATTGTCCATTTAAAAAAGCTGATGAATTGGTTGAAATTGCAAGGGAAAGAACGCCATTTATCTTTGTCGATTTTCATGCGGAGGTAACAAGTGAGAAGCAGGCAATGGGATGGTATTTAGACGGCAGAGTATCAGCTGTCGTCGGTACACATACGCATGTTCAGACGGCCGATAACAGGGTTCTGCCAGGTGGCACGGGGTATTTATCCGATGTAGGGATGACGGGGCCTTATGATGGGATATTAGGCGTGGAAAAAGAGGCTGTCCTTAAAAGGTTCCTTACCAGCCTCCCAGTCCGGTTTGAAGTTCCAACCTCAGGAAGAAGTCAGTTAAGTGCAGTAGTAATTGAGCTTGATCGAAAAACCGGTTTCACTAAAAAGATACAACCTATTCTAATTAATGATGACCATCCGTTTTACTCTTAAGAGCAAATTTAATTTGCTCTTTTTTTTATGATTACTAACTTTCTTTGAATTCCATGCGTTATTAAAAGGGAGCATCCGCTTTACTAATTTTTTCGTCCAAGCTGGAATATGTTTTTTGACAGCTGAATATAGTAGCAGTGGAATGTTATAACCTGATTTGTTCATGAAACTGCTCATGCGGGATCGGGATTTTCTAAGGAGGAGCTAGAAATGGATATATTAAAAGTTTCAGCAAAATCTAATCCTAATTCTGTAGCTGGTGCGCTTGCCGGGGTTCTGCGTGAAAGAGGTGCAGCGGAAATACAGGCAATTGGGGCGGGTGCATTGAATCAAGCCGTTAAGGCAGTAGCAATTGCTCGAGGATTTGTAGCACCTAGCGGAGTTGATTTAATCTGTATCCCTGCGTTTACCGATATTTTAATTGACGGAGAAGAACGCACAGCTATCAAGCTAATTGTAGAACCGCGTTGAAAGCGATAGACTATTACATGAGACCAGACGATAGGGAATTTATGTTACCTGCTTGTTCAACAAGCAGGTATTTTTTAGTTTGTATAAAATAAAAATATTATACCAATATATATTTTAATGATTTCTAGAATATAAATATTAAATATTCATATTTAGTATGACTTTGAAAAACTACCATATAACGGGGAACAATCAATGATAAGGTAAGGGTCGACATTATCGAATGCAAGTATATTTCAAATAATAAAAAAATATTCATATTTTAGACAATATTTCGCTTTAAAGGGTTGCATTTTTTTGTGCATAGGTCTAGAATTGTAAGCGTTTAGTACATATCTCTGAGAGCTTTTATTAATTTTATTTAGATAAATATTGAGCTAATTTCTAGTGATTTACTCGGAATAGTGCTAGACTATAATGGATTCTATCTAATCTACTTATTTTTACATATCCAAAAGGGGTGTAAGTCATGATCAATCAACTTTCATGGAAAGTTGGAGGACAACAAGGGGAAGGTATTGAAAGTACAGGGGAAATCTTTGCTATTGCACTAAATCGCTTAGGATATTACTTGTACGGTTATCGTCACTTTTCTTCACGTATTAAAGGTGGTCATACCAACAATAAGATCAGGGTTAGTACAACAGAAGTTCGATCTATTTCTGATGACTTAGATATCCTGGTAGCTTTTGACCAAGAAACTATTGATTTAAACTACAAAGAGCTCCATAGCAATGGTGTAATTCTTGCTGATGCTAAGTTTTCACCAAAGAAACCTGAAGATACTGAAGCATCATTGTATGCGGTACCATTTACTGAAATAGCCACTGAATTAGGAACTTCATTAATGAAAAACATGGTGGCAATTGGTGCAACATCCGCAGTATTAGACTTAGATATTAATGTATTTGAAGTGGTAGTTCGCGAGATTTTTGGCAAAAAAGGCGACCAAGTAGTCGCAAAAAATATGGATGCAATTAAAGCCGGTTTTGATAAGATGAAGGAAAATCTTTCCACAGGTATCAAAACAATGGAGCTTGAAAAGGCTGACGGCAAAAAACGGATGTTTATGATTGGAAATGATGCTATCGCACTTGGAGCTATTGCAGGCGGTTGCCGTTTTATGGCTGCATACCCAATTACACCTGCATCTGAAATAATGGAATATTTAATTAAAAAGCTTCCTGCACTTGGTGGGGCTGTCATACAAACAGAAGATGAAATTGCTGCATGTACAATGGCAATTGGAGCTAACTATGGTGGTGTACGTTCGATTACTGCCTCAGCTGGTCCTGGATTATCATTAAAAATGGAAGCAATTGGTCTATCTGGAATTACCGAAACACCGCTTGTCATTGTTGACACACAACGTGGCGGTCCTTCTACTGGATTACCAACAAAACAAGAACAATCAGACCTTATGGCGATGATTTATGGAACACATGGAGAAATTCCTAAAATTGTCATGGCTCCAAGTACGGTCGAAGAAGCATTCTACGATACAGCTGAAGCATTCAATTTGGCTGAAGAATATCAATGTCCAGTCATTATTTTATCTGACCTTCAATTATCTTTGGGGAAACAAACGGTTGAACCATTAAATTATGACAAGGTTGAAATCAGACGTGGAAAATTAGTTGCAGAAGAAATACCTGCTAACGAAAACAATGCATATTTTAAACGCTATGAAGTGACAGAAGACGGGGTTTCTCCACGTGTGATCCCTGGAATGAAAAATGGTATTCATCACGTAACAGGTGTTGAGCATGATGAGCAAGGTAAGCCTTCCGAATCTGCTGCAAACCGTATTGCGCAAATGGATAAACGTTTCCGTAAGGTCGAAAATATTCGCTTTAATACACCAGTGTATAAAAATGCTAAGCACGAGGATGCAGATGTATTATTTGTAGGTTTTAACTCTACACGCGGTGTAATTGAAGAAGCGATGGTTCGATTAGAAAACGATGGCTTAAAAGTAAATCACGCACATATTCGTCTGATTCATCCGTTCCCGACTGACGAAGTTCTTCAGCTCGTTCGTTCTGCGAAGAAAGTAGTAGTCGTTGAGAACAATGCAACAGGCCAATTAGCCAATATCATGAAAATGAATGTTGGACATGCTGAAAAAATAACAAAGCATCTTAAATATGACGGTAATCCGTTCCTACCACACGAAGTATATACAAAATGTAAGGAGTTGTTCTAAATGGCCACTTTTAAAGACTTTCGTAACAATGTAAAACCGAACTGGTGCCCTGGCTGTGGCGACTTCTCCGTACAAGCGGCAATGCAACGTGCGGCAGCAAATGTAGGCTTAGAGCCAGAAAACTTAGCTGTTATTTCTGGAATCGGCTGTTCAGGACGAATTTCCGGATATATTAATTCATATGGCTTCCATGGTATTCATGGTCGTTCACTTCCGATTGCACAAGGTGTTAAAATGGCTAATCGTGATTTAACTGTTATCGCATCCGGTGGTGATGGTGACGGTTATGCGATTGGAATGGGGCATACGATTCATGCCATTCGCCGTAATATCGATATTACTTATATCGTAATGGATAACCAAATTTACGGTTTGACCAAAGGGCAAACTTCACCACGTTCAGCAACGGGCTTTAAAACAAAATCAACGCCAATGGGATCAATTGAGGAATCAATTTCTCCTATGAAAATGGCTTTAACTGTTGGAGCAACGTTTGTCGCACAAAGTTTCTCTACAGACCTTAAAGATTTAACTGCTTTAATTGAAGCAGGTATTAACCATAAAGGATTTTCTTTAATCAATGTATTCAGCCCGTGTGTTACTTATAATAAGGTCAACACATATGACTGGTTTAAGGAAAATCTAACGAAACTTAGCGATATTGATGGCTATGACCCATCAAATCGTGAAGATGCAATGCAAACACTAATGAAGCATAATGGTCTTGTTACAGGACTTATTTATCAGAATACAGAGCGTAAGTCATATCAAGAATTAGTCACTGGCTACTCTGAGGGTCCTTTATCAAAAGCAGACCTTGATCTTGATCAAAATTATTTTGATAAATTAGTTT
Organism: Bacillus sp. MM2020_1; assembly: GCA_011250595.1. Lineage (GTDB taxonomy): Bacteria > Bacillota > Bacilli > Bacillales > Cytobacillaceae > Neobacillus. The sequence goes on from JAANMP010000040.1 coordinate 37,267, forward strand.
CTGAATTTATCTAATCATACCCAGCAAAATCCCGTGACTTGCCGTCACGGGATTTTCTATTGTTTTCAGGTCAGTTAACCTTTATACTATAATAATGTGTGGATAAAGTCTGAAGACTAGTCTTCCACGATTTTTTGCGCAATTTTAAGGCTGTGTTTAAGTTCAATGCTATGCTAATTTTATAGCCAAGTTAACAGAGCCAAATTCTAAAAATTAAAAAGCTGCAATACGTAAATGAATAGAAAGGGGCATTTGAACAATGAATGAAAAACAACGTTTAGAAGGTCAAAAAGTCGAGTCTGTTAATTCTTCGGACAAAAAATCCGCCAAGGATTACAGCAAGTACTTTGAACAAGTGATTACTGCACCTTCATTAACAGAAGCGAAAAAACGCGGAAAAGAAGAAGTAAAGTACCAAAATGACTTTTCTATTCCTGAAGAATTTCGTGACATGGGTGAGGGACGGAAATTTTATATCCGAACTTATGGCTGCCAAATGAATGAGCATGATACAGAAGTTATGGCAGGAATCTTCCTAGCATTGGGCTATGAGCCAACCGACAATACGGAGGATGCTAATGTTATTCTTTTAAATACATGTGCGATTAGGGAAAATGCAGAAAATAAAGTGTTCGGTGAACTTGGTCATTTAAAGTCTTTGAAATTGGAAAAGCCTGATTTACTTATCGGGGTTTGTGGATGTATGTCTCAAGAGGAATCTGTCGTTAACAAGATTCTAAAAACCTACCATCAAGTTGATATGATTTTTGGTACCCATAATATTCACCGCCTGCCAAATATTTTGCATGAAGCCTATATGTCAAAAGAAATGGTTGTCGAAGTATGGTCCAAAGAAGGCGATGTTATTGAAAACCTACCAAAAGTACGCCGTGGCAAGATTAAAGCATGGGTAAACATCATGTACGGCTGTGATAAATTCTGTACGTACTGTATCGTACCTTTCACCCGTGGGAAAGAACGGAGCCGTCGGCCGGAAGAAATTATCCATGAAGTACGCCAACTTGCAGCACAAGGCTACCAAGAAGTCACTCTTCTTGGTCAAAACGTAAATGCCTATGGGAAAGATTTAGAGGACATGGACGGTACTTATGGACTTGGTGAACTGATGGATGAATTGCGCAAAATCGATATCCCGAGGATTCGTTTTACAACAAGCCATCCCCGTGATTTTGATGATCGTTTAATTAACATCCTTGCAAAAGGCGGAAACTTAATGGATCATATCCATTTGCCAGTTCAATCAGGATCGACTGATGTATTAAAAATTATGGCTCGTAAATATACAAGAGAACAATATTTAGAGCTTGTGAGAAAAATAAAAGCGGCTATTCCTAATGTAGCGTTAACAACAGATATTATTGTTGGCTATCCAAACGAAACGGACGAGCAATTTGAAGAAACAATGTCCCTCTATCGTGAAGTAGGTTATGAATTAGCTTATACTTTTATTTATTCTCCGCGTGAAGGTACACCAGCTGCTAAAATGGAGGATAACGTTCCTTTGGAAGTGAAAAAAGCACGTTTACAACGCTTAAATGCTCTTGTGAATGAGATGTCATTAGAGGCTATGAAAAAACATGAAGGCCAAATTCTTGATGTTCTTGTTGAAGGGGAAAGTAAGAATAATCCTGATGTCCTTGCAGGATACACTTCTAGGAGTAAGCTTGTGAACTTTGTTGCACCAAAATCAGCAATTGGCAAAATTGTAAAAGTGAAAATTACAGAAGCAAGAACATGGTCATTAAACGGAGAAATGGTGGAAGAAAAAGAACCAGTAGAGGTGAAGTAAAGTGGCGAAATATACTAAAGACGATATTGTCGCTCGTGCAATGGATATAGCACGAATGATTGCAGAAACAGAGGAAGTTGACTTTTTTAAACGAGCTGAAGCTCAATTAAATGAAAATAAGAAAGTTCATACATTAATTGCTGACATTAAAGGATTGCAAAAGCAAGCTGTAAACCTTCAGCATTATGGAAAACCAGAAGCACTAAAAAAGGTTGAAGATAAAATTGCTTCCATTGAGCAAGAGTTGGATGAAATACCTGTTGTCCAGGATTTCAAGCAATCACAAATAGAAGTAAATGAATTGCTTCAAATTATTGCCTCAACCATTTCAAATACTGTAACCGATGAAATTATCATTTCAACGGGCGGCGATGTATTATTAGGAGAAACAGGTTCAAGCATGCAAAATGGCGGCGGGGCTTGTGAAGGCCACGACGATTGCGATCACGAACATTAAGATACATGCCAGGCTTTTCGGAGCCTGGCCTTTTTTTATTTACTCTACAGTTATTTTCCCCTGCATTCTAAATCTTATTACTCTCCTTTTTTAAAGTACGGGCATGGAAGGCACACACCTATAAATCCCGCATAAAATGAACTATGACTAAACTTTTATCCAGTACTCATCAAAATAAATATCACACTAGTCTAATATCTTGCATACGATGAAATGAAAATGAATGAGGAGGGTTCGCGCGAAATGGGAGAATATAGAGAGATAATTACGAAGGCCGTAGTAGCGAAAGGACGTAAATTCACCCAGTCCAATCATACGATTAGCCCGGCGCACAGTCCAACAAGTATTCTTGGCTGTTGGATCATCAACCATAAATACAATGCGAAAAAGGTGGGCAAAACTGTAGAGATACACGGCTCTTACGACATTAATGTTTGGTACTCATTTAATGATAATACCAAAACAGAGGTTGTAACGGAACGTGTCCAATATACAGACGTCATTAAGTTAAAGTATCGTGACCATGACTGCCTCGATGACAATGAAATCAGTGCTCGAGTGCTGCAGCAGCCAAATTGTGTTGAAGCGGTCATTTCTCCGAATGGCAATCGTATCATCGTCCATGTCGAAAGAGAATTCCTTGTAGAAGTGATCGGCGAAACAAAGGTTTGTGTTCGAGTCAGTTCTGAAGGATGCAAGGACAGTGACGATGATTGGGAAATGGACGTAGACGACGAAGAATTCGAGGAGTTAAATCCAGATTTTTTAGTCGGCTCAGAAGAAGAATAAAATGAACTAGGAGGTTTTTACTTCCTAGTTTTTTTCTTTTTCAATTTAAGAAGGCCAGGAGCTTATGCCTGGCTTTTAATCCATTCTGGTTTTAATAATGATAATACAAAGGTATCATGAAATTGATCATTTTGATGAATATAGCCTCGAAGTAATCCTTCTTTTGTAAAGCCAAGCTTAAGTAGTAAATTTATCGATGCCTCATTTTCAGGGTAAACGACAGCCCCAATTCGAAATAAATCCAATTGATTAAAACTAAAGCGCAGTACTTCTTTAATGGCCTCTTCACCAAAGCCTTTCCTCCAATAAGCTGGATGAAGTTCATAGCCAATTTCAGCACGTTTATTTTGTAACTGTAAACCATTTAGACCAACAGTACCGATGATTCTTTGATTTTCTTTAAGCTTGATGCCCCAGCGGATCCCACGTTTATCGAGAAGGTTCTTATGAAACATATCAATTAATCTTGAGGCTTCGACTGGTAAAGTGAAGCGATTTGTCCCATAAAAACGGGTCACTTCCTCTAAGGATAAAATTTCGTAAAGGTACTCAACATGCTGGTGGGTAATTTCAATTAATTTGAGTCTTTTCGTTTCTAAAATGGGAAAAGTCATGGTATATCCTCTCTTTAAAACCCTATAAACTTTTTACTTTCTAAGAATCAGTTAGGGGATTTCCAAATGAATGCTAAATGTTTTATGTAAGTAATAGTGTATAATGGCTTATAAGAAAATTCCATTAAATTTTGAATAAATTTTGGTTTAACATTTTCACATAGTTAATGGTAAGATATGTTGATAAATCATTTTTTTAATACGTATTCCTGTAAAAATGGGCTGTTAATAGATTAGAAGGTGAAACTAATGCAAAAAGCTGAGTATAGAAATTTAATAGAAACAGAATTATTACCGAAAATAAAATTAACCACTCCCAGTCCGTTTGATCCGATTATCGTAAACAATCAGTCAACTATATGGAAAACCATTGGCAGCGGCAATTATGCAGGGGTATTTTCCCTTGATTCTCACCCGGAGTGGGTTGTGAAAGTTTATGGACGAAATCCTGAGGAACTTAAGAAGGAAATTGATGTTTATAAAAAATTAGGAAGTCATGAAAGTTATTCTTCCCTATATGATTATGGTGACAACTATTTAATCTTGAAAAAGCTTAACGGAGTTACTCTATTCGATGCAGTGGTAAAAGGAATTAAGATCCCTGAAGCTGTCATTAAGGATATTGATTCAGGTTTGGATTACGCGAGGTCGGTTGGATTAAATCCCTTTGATGTTCACGGCAAAAATGTCGTCATGTATGAGGGGAGAGGTTATATCGTTGATATTTCCGACTTTTATAAGCGGGGTTTCTGCAGAAAATGGAAAGATTTAAAAAAGGCTTATTACAAGATTTATTTACCTTATTTATATAAATATCATCCACCTATCCCATTTTTTATCGTCGATGCGGTACGAAAGGGATATCGGATGTATCGTCGTTTGAAAAAGAAAACAACAAAGAAAAATAACAGTTAATCTTTTTTTGTGGAAAATATTGATTATTAGCTGAGGAATAAATGATGAGATAACCAGTTTGGTT
>JAANMP010000041.1 GCA_011250595.1 Bacillus sp. MM2020_1
CCTATATACTTAAGTACTGGAAGGCTTACCTGATCCTGATGGTAACAGTATTTGTTGATATCATGATAACAATAGGGATGGCTCGATTCTATGGTAACATAACCGAATCAGCGGTTCACGGTAAATATAATCAAATATTATCCCTAATTCCCCTTGGGATACTTCTTATTGTTATTGGTATGATATCAAGGTTTTCTTATACGTATTTTAATACGATTGCGACCAATGGAGTAAAAAAGGATTTAAAGAATAGCCTGTTTAAACACATTTTACTGTTATCTCCAGAGAATGTTTCAAATTTGCGCTCGGGTGAATTAATATCACATTTTTCAAATGATATAAATGGAGTAGATGGTGTAGTTGGAAACAGTATTATAAATCTCATTAAGCTCCCTATTACCTATATTTGTGTATTTATTTATTTACTCAAAGTTAATTGGATTCTATGTTTAATGAGTGTAGCAATTGCTCCATTTGCTGCTCTGTCAGGTATGATTTTTGGATTAGTCCTTCGTAATAATAGTAGATTGATTCATAGTTTAATCGGCAAAATCAATAGTCATCTTAATGAGACCTTTCATGGTTTTGGTGTGGTCCGTTCTTTTACATTGGAAAAAATCCAATACAATAAGTATACTAACGATAATCAAAAATTGTTTCAATTAGAATTAAAAAATTCTAAGCTCCAAGGATGGTACTCTACAGGTGGACAATTAATTGGAACAATTACCTTTTTAGGAAGCCTTTCTGTTGGTGCATTATTTGTATCAAAAGAGACAATGACAGTAGGTGCGTTACTAACGTTTGTTAATTTAGTTAGTCATCTGGTATCTCCACTAACGGGCCTTGCTAGCCAGTGGGCCGGTTTTCAACGGTCTGTTGCTGCGGTGGAAAGAGTATTGGATATATTGGAGAAGCCAATTGACTTAAAAAAATTACCTTCATACTCGCCTTCTTTTGAACTAAAAGATTCGATAACGTTTCAAAACATTACTTTTAGTTATGAAAAAAGTGAGAATATATTTGAAGATTTTCAACTGGAAATTCCAGTTGGTAAAGTTGTCGCACTGATTGGTCCAAGTGGAGCAGGAAAGAGTACATTATTAAATCTCCTCCTTGGATTCTATAAACCAAAATTAGGAGATATTCTAATTGATAGTAAGTCAATTCAAGAGATTAATCCTTCACAGTTAAGGACCGCCATTGCTTATGTTCCCCAAGATACTTTTTTATTTGCAGGTACGATTCGTGAAAATCTTTTGATCGCACGTCCTTATGTGACAGAAGAGGAAATGATAGAAGCTACTAGGAATGCAAATATCTATGAGTTTATCATGTCGTTACCAAATCAATTTGACACAGAAGTAGGTGAACGGGGAATTAAATTATCTGGTGGACAAAAACAGCGGATTGCCATTGCTCGTGCAATCCTAAAGGATTCACCAATCTTGTTGCTTGATGAAGCAACTTCTGCTTTGGACGGGGAATCAGAACATCTTGTTAAAGAATCACTTGAAAAATTGATGATAAACCGAACCACGATTGTAGTGGCTCACCGTTTATCAACGATTAAAAATGCAGACTTAATTATGGTAATTAACAAAGGGAAAATAGTTCAAAGAGGAACCCATGATGACCTAATAAGTCAGGAGGGTCTATATAAAAAGTTAAATCAAACTAAATTTATATCAAAAAAATCCAGGCGATTATCTTTGGTTTAAATGGAGATTATTAATAGAATCATTTATTATGAAAAGTAATGAGTATGAGAAACTTCCTCTTATCGATAAAAGAACACTTTTATGTCATTATTCCGGTCAATCGTTGCAAATAATACATTTTTCACTTCAGTTTGGTGGTGGTTCTGAAGAACGTTAATGAGCCACCCCTCCTCCTTATTTATTTCCCTTAAAACTGTTAAATCAATCTTTCCTTCTTTAATAATAGTCCTCGGTAGATCAAAGGGCTCAGTTTTCATTCGACAGATTTCCGGGGTAAGGGCTTCGTGCTTTGGATCCAAAAATATCGAGATTTTCCCATCTGATTCCCACAACGCCAAAGCTACCTTTTTAACATCCTCTATTTTTTCTTTTCTTAATTCCGCTAATAATTGTTCAATTGATATTCTAGCTTTATTTAAACCCTTATAAATAATTTCTCCATTCTTGATAAGTGGGAATGGTGATGGGTCTAGGAACTTTTCGACACGCGTGGATTTTAAGCTGATTAATAAGCCTAAAGTATATAAAACCACTAATACAATGGTGGTAATCATCGAACCTTTCATTCCAAGCTGCTCATCTGATAATGGATGGGCAATGATATTTCCTAAAACCAGAACAATGACGAAATCCAGTAATCTCAATTTGGAGATGGCTCGTTGACCCATAACCTTAGCGACCATAAGTAAAAAGAAAAAAGCAGTAATAGCTCGTAGAATCCACTCTATTGACGTAAGAGTTTCTTGACTCCGAAAGAAATCCATGGAAGGCACATCCTTTATCTGAATATGTCCCCCTTAGATTGTCACGAATTTACTTTTTTACCCCTATAATGAGTAAAAAAACAGGATAGCATTTGCTCCTGTCCTCTTACTATACATGATTAACCCTTGCTATTTTTAATATCAAAAAAACAGTTAGTACACCAAATGAATCTATAAGAAGATCGTAAAATCTCCCATCTCTACCGAAAAACAACTGCAGGAATTCTGTTAAAAATGCAAAAACAATTGAAATTCCAATCGAATACTTGTGCTTTTTTAACAAGCTAAAAAGGAGAATATCCATAATTGCAAAACCCATGAAATGTCCTAATTTAACTTTTACGTATTCAGGATGTACCAGTGTCAGATCATAGAAATAAAAGAAGGACAAAAAGTCCGGTTTTGAAACCCATCTAAAACCTATTGATTTTAAATCTAATAATTGCTCTAAACTTTCTGTCCACGTATTTGCTAATAAAAATAATCCCCATAAAATGATTAAGAGAATTTTTACAAGGCGAACTGGCTTACTAAATTTCTTTTTATTAATCCCACTACGATGTAATTGTTGGTGATTCATGTTCCTTCTCCTATTATGTTTTCTACTTGTTTCGATTATAAATGACAAATGAAATAATTTTTGTCATTTGAGGGTGTCGAATAAAAAACATTATATAACCCTATCAAAGTGTAGTGGAAAAGAGCTGATGGATATAACCTATCAGCTCTGGGGGGAGTTTATACATGTAAAAACTTAATACAAACTGGAAACGGAACCTCAATATCAGCCTGAATTAGAGTAAGTTTTCCCGAGTTTTCATCCCGTGAATAGAGCACTAAATTACTCGACTCTTGATTGGAAGCCACAATAAAGTTCTCCGTTGGATCGAACATAAAATCTCTCGGCCAATCTCCTTCAGTAGAAATACGTTCAACCAAGCTAAGTTCACCTGTTTCTTGGTCGACACGGAAAACTGCAATACTGTTATGGCCGCGATTACCCGCATACACAAAACGTCCATCAGATGAAATATGAATCGCGCTGCCTTGATTATTTTCTGGAAAATCACCGGGCAGGGTTGAAATATATTGCTTTTCGGTAAAATGGCCATCTTCCTTATAATAGGTTAACCCAATAACCTCAGAACTAAATTCAGTCATAATATAAGCGAATTTACCATTCGGATGAAAAACCAAATGTCTTGGTCCGCTTCCGGCTTTTAAAGGCAGAAGATTTGCTTTTGAAAGGGTGCCATCATTGTTGATTGCATAGGTAATCAGTGCATCAATACCTAATTCAACAACCGCGAGGTAATTCGCATCAGGGGTGACTCCTGCATAATGGGTGTGAGGCTTCTCCTGTCGTGGATCCGGACCTGAACCTTCATGTTTAATGCAAGATGCTGGAGGTTGAATAGAGCCATCCTCTTCGTTAATTACATACGATTCTACAGATCCCTTATGGTAATTTGCGCTGAATGCATAGCGGTTTTTACTGTCTACACTCACATGGCAGGGTGATGAGCCGGAAAGCATTTGACTATTGATCTCTGTAAGTGAGCCATCCCTCTCGATCGAAAAAGCGAGGACTCCACCTTCTTCCCCTTTTTTTGCAACCGAGTATAAGTAGCGGTTGTCCTTACTGATTGTTAAATATGTAGGATTATCTAACTGGGCAGCTACTTTAATATCTGCAATTTTAGCCTCATTTGTATCTAACGTGAAGGAATAGATTCCTTTGCTGTCCCCCTTGGTGTACGTTCCAATATAACCAATATATTTTTTGTTGTTTGTCATTTTTCCGCTCCTCAAAAAGTTTAGTCTGTTTATTTTATCAAAATATCGAATCATTACTCAAATAATGCAATGCTTACCTTCTGCTTTTAATATAATTAAGTTAACATTAAATTGGAATTACCTTAAACTATAAGTAGTTTACCAATACATATAGAAAAGAGGAAACAATCATGGTTTACCACGCTTCTGAAAATCGATATGAGTCAATGAAATATAATCGCAGTGGCCGTTCAGGATTATTGCTTCCCGCCGTATCGCTCGGACTTTGGCACAACTTTGGCGGTGTCGATAATTATGAAAATGGACGGGCTATGCTTAGAAGGGCGTTTGATTTAGGGATTACCCATTTTGATTTGGCCAATAATTATGGCCCGCCCCCAGGTTCAGCAGAAGAAATGTTTGGCAGAATTTTAAAAACTGACTTTGCTCCCTATCGTGATGAAATGCTTATTTCTTCAAAAGCAGGCTATACAATGTGGCCAGGACCCTACGGGGATTGGGGCTCAAAGAAATATTTGGTATCTAGTCTAGACCAGAGTTTAAAACGGATGGGACTTGATTATGTCGATATTTTCTACTCGCACCGTCCGGACCCTAATACACCAATAGAAGAAACAATGGCAGCATTAGATTCCATTGTTCGTCAAGGAAAAGCGTTATATGTAGGGATATCCAATTATAGTGCGGAACAAACCGCTGAAGCGATTAAAATCTTAAATCAATTAGGCACGCCGTTATTAATCCATCAACCAAAGTATTCCATGTTTAACCGCTGGATTGAGGACGGCTTGCAGAATGTCCTACAGGAGAACGGTGTGGGTTCAATTGCCTTTAGTCCGTTAGCACAAGGCTTATTAACCAATAAATACCTAACAGGAATTCCAGCCGATTCACGTGCAGCAAGTCCGACCGGTTTCCTTAGTGTAGGTCATGTAACGGCTGATGTTGTTGAACGTGTACAAAAATTAAATGACATCGCAACTGAACGCGGTCAAAGTCTTTCACAAATGGCTCTTGCCTGGGTTTTACGCGCAGGAAAGGTTACCTCTGTCCTGATTGGTGCGAGCCGAGTGAGTCAAATTGAGGAAAACGTTGCTGTTCTTAATAACCTTGATTTTTCTGAAGAAGAACTTGCAAGGATTGAGGAAATTCTTAAAAATTAAAGTAGAAGGGAAAAATACTATTTACAAATGGTGTTTTTTTCAATAAAAAGTAGAACCTTTTATTTGCATTATTCATTCGGATAAGTGATATTTATACTATCTAGGTCGAAAATGCTCATATATAAAAAGGAGACTACTATGGCAAAAAATAATAAAAATAAGAAAAAAGAAGCAAAATCATCATCTGCCTTTATTTTTTGGATGATTGGCTTGGTTGCGGTTTTTATTTTAGCTTTTATTTTCTTGGGCAACCATTCAAAACAACAGGATAAAACAACTTCCACAAAAATTGATTATAGCAATCAGCCATTTTTAGGCAAGGAATCAGCCCCCGTTTCGATCATTGAATTCGGAGATTACAAATGCCCGAATTGCAAAAACTTTACCAAGGATGTTGTTCCAATTATCCAGAAGGAACTAGTCGATACAGGTAAAGCAAAGTTTTATTTTATGAATGATTCATTTATTAACGTGGATTCTACCCGATCTGCTAAATTTGCGGAATCGGTATTCTCAGAGCTCGGTAATGATACGTTTTGGAAATTCCATGATCTCCTTTACAAAAAACAGCCCGAAGATACGAAATATGAGAAAATGGATGTTTTTACCCAAGCCTTTTTGGCTGATACCTTAAAAGAAGTGGCTAGTGCTAGCGACGTTGACAAGGTGGTTAAAAATTTCCAATCTAAGAAGTCCGATAATGCTTGGCAAAAAGATATGGATTACGCTGAAACACTAGGTGTGACAGGAACCCCCACCATTTACGTTAATGGGAAAAAGTTTGAGGGACAAACCATTGATGACTTAAAAGACATGGTAGAGAAAGCCGCAAAGGGTGAATAGTATGAATAAACCCTTGCTATTCTCCTGGATAACTGCCATCATTGCTACACTTGGCAGCTTGTATTTTAGTGAGGTCATGCATTTCATTCCTTGTACCCTTTGCTGGTATCAAAGGATATTCATGTACCCGCTGGCAATCATATTGGGGGTTGCAGTTTACCGGAATGATAATAGCATAACTAAATATGCGCTGCCGCTGTCAATCATTGGTTTAATCATTGCTGGTTATCATACATTATTACAAAAAATTCCTTACTTACAACAGTTTGAAATGTGCACAACGGGAGTGCCTTGCTCGAAGGATTATATTAATTGGCTTGGCTTTATAACAATTCCGTTATTAGCATTGATGGCTTTTACGATTATTACTGTCAGCTTGATTATTGTCGCACGCAAAAAAGTAGATAGATTTCAAAAGAAAGAGCGGTGAAACCAATGGTTTCCCGCTCTTTCCTTTTGAGAGCCTCAGGCTTTACTAGTCAATTAGTACATAAAGGATGTACCAACAATGATTAATAAAATAAACAACACAACGATTAACGCAAAGCTGTTGTTGCTACGACCGTGATCAGACATTAAACTATCACCTCCACCTCTAAACTAATAATAATTTATGCAGGAAGGCTTACAAATGAAATGGACAAACGTTGACTATTAAAAAAAAAGGAATCAGATCAGTACATCCAACGGTCATAATATCGACATATGTATAATCTGTGAAGGGTATTGTTGGTACGAAAAGTATGATTTATCCTACAGAAGAGAGGTGAGTGATGATGATGAATCATGGGAAAATTTTTGGAACTACCAGTATGGGTGAAAGAGGCCAAGTAGTAATCCCGGCGGAAGCACGAGAGGAATTAGGAATTAAGTCTGGAGAGAAGTTTGTTGTTTTTGGTGATGCACGAAAGGGAACCGTGATTTTAGTGAAATCAGAGATTATGAACAAGTTTGCTAATTTCTTTTTTAACAAGTCGAAAAGGTTCGAGAAAATTGCCAAAGAAATATTTGAAAAAACAGAAACAGACATCGAGGACGATGGAGAAAAGGAATAAGTTGTAAGTTTGGAAGAAAACCACGCAGGCTTGTCCCGTGGCAGTTGTGAATGAAAGGGGAGGACAAGTATGCGTGAGATGTTACGCTTACTATTCAACAAGAGGTTTCGAAAAACGTTTTTTATGTTTATCGGCTTTTTTATACAGTTTTGGTGGTTAGGAAAAACAAAGAGATTTTCACATAAAGATAAGGTAACTCGAAAATATAAGGTTCTTTATACATCTCAAGCAAAAAAGTTTGCTAGGATTGCTGTCGAAATGGGCGGTCTCATTATCAAACTAGGTCAATTTGTCAGCTCGCGAGTAGATATTTTACCAAAGGAATATACCGACATTTTATCAGAACTGCAGGATTCGGTGGCGCCGGTAGATTCAGAGATTGCGATTAAAAGAATCGAAGAAGAGATGTCGGGTAAGGTTTCCAAGCTGTTTAATTCTTTTACCCAAGCACCTGTTGCGGCTGCTTCATTAGGGCAGGTGCATAAAGCGGTTTTGATAACTGGCGAGCATGTCGCGGTTAAAGTGATGCGCCCTGGCATTGAGGCTACGGTTACGCTCGATTTAGCGACTTTGAAAATACTGATTGCCTTTGCTAGAAGATTTACAAAAGTTGGCAAGTTCGTCGATTTAAAGGACGTTTATCAAGAGTTTGAAGAAGTAATAACCGATGAACTAGACTACATTAAGGAAGCAAAAAATATTGAAGTTTTTCAAGATTCCTTCCGCGACTTTCCAGGCGTTACGACTCCAAAGGTTTATTGGGATCTAACGACAAGTAAAGTGCTCGTTATGGAGTTTATTGAAGGTGTAAAAATTAATGAGATTGAAAAACTAGATGGAGCCTCTATTAATAAGAAGAAACTAGCATCGATCCTTTATTTGTCATATTTGAAGCAATTGATGGAGGATGGGTTCTTTCACGCCGATCCACACCCAGGCAATCTATTGGTAAAAAAGGATGGGACCCTATGCTATATTGATTTTGGGATGGTTGGCCATATTTCAAATGATATGAAGGAAAATATGGTGAAGCTGGCCATGTCGATTTATCTTAAGGATGCCAGTGGAATTGTTGAAGCCTTTCATGATCTAGGCTTTTTAAGAAAAAAGGCGGATAAGTCTGCGTTAACAAAGAATGTAAAAGTCATTCTTACTGGTTTTTCAGAGGATGGTTTTAAGGTTGACATGATTAACAACGAAGGATTTCTGGAAGAATTGCGTGAGTTTTTATATGAGCAGCCTTTTCAAATCCCGTCTCGAACTACTTTTTTAGGAAAAGCCATGATGACTGTTTTTAGCATTTGCAACGGGTTAGATAAGGACTTTGATCTCATTAAGAATACAAAACCCTATGTGGAAGATATCCTGAGCAGTGAGGCCTTTAACCCCGCGAAAGAGACGGTGCTAGACCAAGTTAAAAATACCTTCTTAAAAGTAATCCCTACATCACGAAAGGTATTTAATTTGATTGATCAGCTAGAATCAGGGGAAATTAGAATTCAACCTTCTAAGTCTTTTGAAAAAAAGCTTATCGGACAGCAGGCATACCAAACCAGGAAAATGGTCATGGCGATATTTGGAACAGGATTATTGATTGCAGGCAGCCAAATCCTCACAGCCAACCAATTAGCTGGAATCCTTATGATGTGCGGCGGAGGGTTGATTACGCTTGCACAGGCAGGGAGAGGCTCAGATGGAAAAAGGAGAAGAAGGCCACACCCGAATTTTAGAAGGTCCAACGAGTAGCGGATTTGTGGACGATAAGTAGCTGGCACTAAGAGGCATCATGCTTCTTAGTGTCAGCTATTTTTTTGACAGCTACTTTTAATAAAATTAATAGTTTCTTTATATTAATATAGTATAATTAAATACAGATATTTGCATTCATGGGAAAGACCATCATATATTTCTGAAGAGGTGTTATGTAATGGCAAAAATTTTAGTAGCAGGTGAGATTCCCCAAAAGGGATTAGATTTGTTATCGAAGGATCACGTGGTTGAGGTATTTGCAGGCGAGAAATTGATTACTGAAGCAGAATTAAAAGAGCGCATCAAGGACAAGGACGCCCTGCTAAGTTTATTATCTACCCCTGTAACGAAGGAAGTAATTGACCATGCTCCCCATTTAAAAGTTATTGCAAACTATGGAGCAGGGTTTAATAATATTGATTTTGATTATGCGGCAGCAAAAGGAATTCCAACTACCAATACACCGATCGCTTCTACAGCTGCAACGGCTGACCTCACGCTTTCTCTTTTACTAGCAGCAGCTAGAAGAGTCGTAGAAGGAGATGAAGTATGTCGTACGGTTGGCTTCAACGGGTGGGCTCCTCTCTATTTCCGCGGTCGTGAAGTATCTGGAAAAACAATCGGTATTGTCGGGTTTGGTCAAATTGGTCAAGCAGTTGCGAAAAGAGCAGCAGCTTTTGACATGAAGGTTTTATATACGAGTCCAAGTCGAAAAAGCCCTGAAGTTGAAAATGCCCTAAATGCAACCTATGTATCTTTTGATGAATTAGTGGCTGAATCAGATTTCATTACTATTAATTGTTCCTATAATCCAATAATGAAACACATGTTCAGCACAAGTCAATTTGAAATGATGAAATCGACAGCCTATTTGATTAATTGTGCTCGTGGTCCAATTGTTGACGAAGCAGCACTGATCAAGGCTTTAGAAGAAAAACAGATTGAAGGAGCGGGCATTGACGTATTTGAATTCGAACCTAAAATTGGTGAGGGCTTGAAAAAGCTGAAAAACGTTGTCCTAACTCCACATATCGGGAATGCAACCTTTGAGGCACGAGATGCGATGGCGGAAATGGCGTCAGAAAACATCGTGAAAGTACTAAACGGTGAAGCACCTTCTTATGTTATTAATGGTGTGGTTAAAGAAACTATTCTCGTTTAAAAGCTCATAAAAAAAGACGGAGGCTGCCGTCTTTTTTTTATGAATATTGTGGTCTTAATTTAGTTCGTTTATTGACATGCTGCTCAGCACTTAAGGCTGCAATCGCTCCGTCGGCGGCAGAAATAACCGCCTGTTTAATCGGCGTTCTTCTTGCGTCACCGCCTGCAAACACCCCGTCGACATTTGTGCGGAGGTACTCATCTACCATGACATAGCCTTCTTCATCGCGCATAACTGCCCCATTTAAGAAGTCTGTTCCTGGCATCATTCCGCCAAGATATAAGAAAATTCCATCGACATCCCATACTTGTTCTTCTTTTTTATCAGTAAGAACAACAATTTTCTCCACACTATCCGTCCCAATAATTTCTCTGACACGGTGACGTTTATAGATCTCTGCTTTTGGGTTATTTTCTAAATGAGAAAGATCCACGTCACCCTTTAATTCAGTCGGAATTAACAATTTTACTGTTTTACAATACTTGGCCAATGTTTCAGCCTCGTGGATTGCTTCATCATTATCCCCAACAACAGCGACAACTCGGTCTTGATAGAAGGCAGCATCACAGGTTGAACAATAGCTTACACCACGCCCGGTAAATTCTTCCTCCCCTTTAATTTTGCCAGAAGGAGCTTTTGCCCCAACACCAATGAAGACACTTTTAGCTTGGATTGTCCCTTCAGCTAATTCGATTTTTTTGATCTCATCAGAGAAATCAACCGACAATACGGTTGAACGAACGAAGTCCGCACCGAAATCCTTTGCCTGTGTTTGCATTCTTGTTAACAGTTCAAGCCCGGTTACTTCTTCGCGTACACCTGGGTAGTTCGCAATCTTATGTGTAATTGCAAGCGTCCCAGCTTTGGGAGCTTTATCGATGACGAGCGTTTTTAATTTCCCGCGTGCAGCATAAACCGCTGCAGATGCACCTGCGGGGCCGCCACCGATGGTGACAAAATCATAGACTTCCTCAAGAAATTTATCATTAACCGATTGAAAAATAGAATCTGCATTTGCTTCGGTTGTTTCTGGTTGTGAATTGCTCACCACGGGTGCTTGGTCTTCCAATAGTCCAAGCAACTTGTTAAATTTTTTCTCCTGAAAGCCGAGAACAAGTTTACCATCAATGAGTGTGGCTGGCGTTCCATAAATTTTCCGTTCCTTTAATTGATCAAAATATTCCTTATGTATGGAAGCATTTCGCTCTTCATATGTAAAGCCGTGATCTTTTAAGAACGTCTTAACTTTTTCACAATATGGGCAGCCTGTGCTGCTATAAACGATAATTTCAGGTGTTGGCAATTTAGCAAACCTCCAATTTGTAAGTTTCTTTAATTTAATAATAGTAGATTCTCTAAATAAAAGTCAATACTTTTTAATAATTATTATAAATAACAAAACAGTCCAACAAATTGGTTGGACTGTTTACATCTTAAATGAAAGTTAAATGGCTCTGCCTAAGAAAGCAGTTAGCATCCATACATGCTTTTCAAGACCGGAATGGATCGCAAGCAGCATGTCACCCGTTGTTTCATCATTCTTCTCACCTGCAAAGCTCATGCCTTCTTTAAGTTCGCCAATGATAATCGAGAAGTCTTTGATGACAGATTCAACCATTTCATCAGCGGTTTCATTTCCTGTTGCTTCCTTAATCGATGAAATTTCTAAGTACTCTTTCATCGTAGCAGCCGGCTTGCCGCCAATTGCCAGCAAGCGTTCCGCTAATTCGTCGACGTGCATGCCTGCCTCATTGTAAAATTCCTCAAATTTGACATGCAGGGTGAAAAATTGTCCACCTTTTACATACCAATGATAGTTATGTAACTTTGTATACAAAACAGACCAATTTGCAATTTGATTGTTAAGTATGCTGACTAACTGATTTTCCATTTAAAATACCTCCTTTTTATCCTCTCTTTATTATTACCAAAGTTTGACGGGAAATCCTGTGCAAATTAAAGGAATTTGTTGTCAATTTAGTGAAGTTTTTGTGTTATCGACGGTCAATATTACCCTTTTGAGTGTTACATTCCTGATACATAATGTAATAATTGTTCCTAAACTAACCATGAGAGTTATTTTTAGGAAGTAAATAAATATTGGTTATTTGTTCCAACTGATAGTAGAAAGCCTTCATGCAGGGCGCTAACTGAGTAGTTCGGTTGTTACCACTTATTGGGTAATGAATTCGAATGTTACAACTGTTAGCCTTAATAGTAGAGAAGCGAGTCATATATTGGAGGGAATAAAATGAATAAATTAAAAAAACTAGTGATTGCGACCGGCCTAATTTTATCTTTGTCATCATTTACGTTAAATGGTACAACTGAAGCAGCAACAACCACACATAAGGTTCAATCTGGAGATACTTATTGGAAAATTGCAAGTAAATATGGTGTAACGGTTAATAGTCTATTAAAAGCAAACAATAAAACTAGCAGTCTACTTTATGCAGGAACAAATCTAGTAATCCCGAACTCTTCTATTACTGCAGCAGAAAAAGATTTGATGGCTCGGCTTGTTCGAGCGGAGGCAGTAGGAGAGCCATATGCCGGGAAAGTAGCGGTAGCTACCGTTATTCTTAACCGAGTGTCTAGTCCTGATTTTCCAAATACCGTTAAAGGTGTTATTTATGAAAGGTCTAATGGTTATTATGCATTCACGCCTGTTCAAAATGGTACTATTAACCGAGCAGCAGATACTGCTTCAAAAAAGGCTGTAAATGAAGCACTTGCCTTTAGAGGCCAGGGTAATGGATCGGTATTTTTCTATAATCCAAAAACAGCTGTAAGTAAATGGATCTACTCACGTCCAGTAACGATTACCATCGGTAACCATCGTTTCGCGAGATAAATATCCTAGACCATTATAGTATTTCTTGAACTCAATAAAATAAACAAAAAAGCAGTGAATTCCAAAATGGATTCACTGCTTTTTTGTTATGCATATTAGAGTAGGTTATGCAAAATTGCATTAGAAAAAGAATGTAAAATGTAGCAAATTAGTTCAAAGGAGTTTCGGCAGGCAAACTGATTGGATAAATTATAGTTGGCACGAAAATTGCAATTATTTTAAATAGTTAGACTTTTCTAGTAAAATGAAAGGAGGGGCTTTCCTGCGTATTATTAATTTATTTTATTAAAATTCATTACACCATCAACGCTTAAAACAAAATGTAAAGGCTTACAATTATTTGATTATAAACTTTTGGATTTAAAAGGAGAGATGGTTAAATTGGAGAATACTACTCTTAAACGCTCACTAGGACTATGGGCGATCGTAATGCTTGGATTGGGTTATATGACACCCACCATCGTATTTGATACCTTTGGGATTGTCTCTGAAGAAACAAATGGTGTGGTCCCACTTGCCTATCTAGCAGCATTGGTTGTTATGGTATTTACAGCGATAAGTTACGGGAAAATGGTTCGGGTATTCCCGAGTGCTGGTTCGGCCTATACGTATACTCGAGAAACGATGAGCCCTCATCTCGGCTTTATAGTCGGCTGGGCAGCGCTGCTTGATTATATATTGCTTCCTATGGTTAATGCGTTGATTATACGTATTTACATGGTTTCGGTATTTCCAGAGGTTCCTGCATGGATTTGGGTTGTCGTTTATGTAGCAATCGTGACAGGGATTAATGCTTGGAGCATGGGGAAAACATCTAGTTTAAATTCACTGCTTGTTATTTTTGAGGTGGTGTTAATTGCCGCATTTATTGTCCTTGCTTTGGTTCAGCTTTCCAAAGGAATGGGGCAAGGAACGATTTTTACAACCACACCGCTTTTCCATTCAGATATCCACCTCGGAGCCATTTTGACTGGGGCAACTGTAGTTTGTTTCTCCTTTATCGGATTTGATGCAGTAACCATGTATGCAGAAGAAGCGATTGACCAAAAAACGATGCCGAGAGCGATTATGCTGACAGTCTTTATCGGCGGCGCAATCTTTTTCGTTTGTAGTTACTTCGCCCAAGCTTTATTTCCAGATGTATCGAACTTTAAGATAACGGATGATACACTACCCGAAATTGGGTTGTTTGTAGGTGGAACCATCTTTAAACTCATTTTCCTATCAGGTGCTTTTGCTGCAACAGTAGCTTCCGGACTTGCATCCCATGCAAGTGTATCTAGGCTTTTGTACGTTATGGGCCGAAATGGGGTATTGCCTAGAAAGACATTCGGGTATGTTCATCCGAAATATAGGACACCAATTTTTAATGTTATCTTAGTTGGAGTCGTTTCATTACTTGCGATTGCCCCGAGTCTTGAGTTGATTTCTTCCTTTATTAACTTTGGTGCGTTAATTGCTTTTACATTCGTTAACTTATCCGTCATCGCTCATTTCGTCTTCCGCCAAAAGAGATATAAAACAGCTAAAGATGTTTTCTCCTATCTAGTCATGCCAATCCTTGGGGCGGGTTTAACAGGTATTTTGTGGGCAAACCTACAATTTGATGCCCTCATGGGCGGCATTGTTTGGATTGCCATTGGTATCATTTATATGCTTTTCCAAACAAAATTCTTTAAGATCAAAATTGCAGATTTAAATATTGATGACGCGGAAAAGACTTCTTCCTTTTAGGAAAAAAAATTACTTAAGCCAGGCTAAGCGCCTGGCTTTTTACGTTTTTAAATAAAGTATTTAAAGTATGCAGTAATGAATAATTCAATCATTTTTTCATAGCGTTTAATATTATTTTTACTAGAACACCTCTAAAAACTGTATTTATATAGTTGGCACGAAACTTGCTTTATCCTTAAGTAACAATAAAAAATGAGGTGTTAGAATGGCAGTTGAATCTCTAGATTTGAAGAATACAAAAGAAAGAGAACAGGACAATTCCCTTAGTGAGTTCCAAGAAACACTAAAGGAAGCAGTGAACATCCTGAACTATCCGACTCAAGTATTCGAATTTCTAAGGAAGCCGATGAGATTTTTAGAAGTAAGTATCCCAGTTCGAATGGACAATGGACAAACAGAAATATTTCAGGGATACCGGGCTCAACATAATGATGCCTCAGGACCGACGAAAGGGGGAATCCGGTTTCATCCAGACGTTACTGCGGATGAGGTAAAGGCCTTGGCGGGCTGGATGAGCTTAAAGTGCGGTATTACTGACCTTCCTTATGGCGGTGCAAAAGGCGGGATCATTTGCGACCCTCGTAAAATGAGCTTAGATGAATTGGAAAAGTTGAGCCGTGGATATGTAAGAGCGGTGAGTCAGCTAGTCGGTCCAACAAAGGATATTCCCGCGCCTGATATGTATACGAACTCGCAAATTATGGCGTGGATGCTCGATGAATATGATCATATCCGTGAATTTGATTCTCCTAGTTTTATCACTGGGAAGCCAATTGCATTAGGGGGATCGAAGGGCAGGGAAACAGCGACATCAAAAGGTGTATTATATACGCTGCAAATGGTCTGTGAATTAAGGAAAATGGAATTAAAGGATACCCGGGTCATCATTCAGGGGTTTGGAAATGTCGGCAGTTACCTTGCCCAGTATTTAGATGAGATGGGAGCAAAGGTAATTGGAATCGGAGATATGCTCGGCGGTTTATATGATGAAAATGGCTTAGATATTCCTTATCTATTGGAAAATAGAGATTCATTTGGGATCATTTCTAATCGCTTTAATAGTTCAATTTCAAATCAGGATTTATTGGAAAAAGAATGTGATGTCCTCATTCCGGCTGCCATCTCAGGGGTCATCAATAAATATAATGCAAGCAAGCTAAATTGCAATATTATCATTGAGGCAGCCAATGGTCCTACCACCAAAGAAGCGTTAAAGATACTAGATGAGCGAGAAATCCTTGTTGTCCCTGATATTCTTGCCAATTCGGGCGGGGTGATTGTCTCCTATTTTGAATGGTGTCAGAACAATCAAGGCTATTACTGGACCGAGGAAATCGTCGATGAGCGGCTCAAGGAAAAGATGACAGCCAGCTTTTTAAAGGTTTATCAAACCTCCAAAAGATATGGAGTTAATATGAAAGTTGCTGCTTATATTGAAGGAATTCAAAAGCTAGCAGAGGCATCTAGACTTCGAGGCTGGTTGAAATTTTAAATGAGGAGGTAGTTTTTTATGACGCTTGATATATTAACCGAACAAAAAGAACAGCAACTGCTACATTACTTTTGCTTAATTTCAAATAATCACCGCTACGATTTGACAATAGGTTATTCAGAGCAATTTTTTGGGAAAGCGATGGTCACTTCGATTCAGTCGGGAAAAATGGTTTTACTTTGTCAAGAGGATACGCTCTCAGACCATCATTGGGCAGAAAGGCTGGGGATTGAAAGAGAGGATATCCCAGAATTTCAGGAATTTTTCAGTTTAGTATTACAGACACGGCCATTTCAGGAGCAGTATTAAATAAAATAGAGGGTGATATCCATGTATTATGGTGTAGTTATTAGCCCTTGTCATGGTCAGGTCGAAAAGATTTCGATTAAGGGCGAGTCAAGGATTTATGAATGGGAAAACTTATTTATGATTAAATCAGAATCAGGCGCATTAGAACCAGTTCAGACTTGTTTGAGCGGCGAAGTTAAATCACTTGAGGTGCAGGAAGGCGATTATGTAATTCCAGGAATGGTCCTGGCGTATATAAAGGAAGATTTATTTGTAACTGGCAGTGATTAATGGATGGAAAAAAGAAGATGGGAAGCGCATCTTCTTTTTTTGTGCAATATTTAATTTATAATGGCAAATAAAGTGATAGTATAAGATTGATAAGGTAGTGAGGGGGAAGTAACCATGTTTTCCGTTGCCAAAGAAAAAGTGAAACCAATTATTTCAATAGATGTAGATGAAAATGTAGAAGTTTTTCGTTCTGCCTTAAATGACCTTAAAGAACCCTTTTTATTTTTAAAAAGGCAAAATCATTTATTTGCTTATGTATTAATAGAAAACCATAAAAAAGAGCAAGTTACGATTGCCTCCCTGCTTGAAGAGGCGAAATCGATAGAAAGCATCTGCCATCTGAGCGATCAAATATCCTTGCCTGTTTTGTTCCAAATTATTGGCGAACCCTTTGCCATCGTTAGAGGAGAGAACGGTTTACCAGCAGGTTATATTCGCAGAGAAGATGTTTTGGCGGAACTTTTTAAACAGGAAAATAAAAGTGTCGACTTACTAAAAATTATTCTAACCTCGATTCCAATGGGGATTTTTGTATTAGATAGAGAAAAACAAATTATTAATTATAATGAAGCCGGATTAAAAATGATTCGGTCGACCCCAGAAAAGATCAAGAATCTACCTGCAGGTGAAATCTTTAGCCGAACCCATCTTGATCAGGTTTTTGCAACCGGCAAGACGCTGCTGAATCATCTGGTCATTAAAAATGAAATCGGTATTCTCGTCGATTATAGCCCGATTTTAAACTATAAGAATGAAGTCGATGGCATTATCATTGTTGCCCAAGATTTACCCATGGTTGAAGAAATGGCGATGGAAATTGAATATATTAAAGATTTAAATAAAGACCTGAATGCAATTTTATCCAGTATCTATGATGAAATCCTTGTTGTGAATAACAAAGGGGAGCTCCTCAGATACAGTGAAAATATCATCCGGGATTTTTGGAATGTTGATTTAAAAGAACTAATTGGAAAGAACATTCTCGAACTTGAGGACCAAGGGCTGTTTACACCATCGGTCACAAGACTTGTTTTAGAAAAGCGAAAAAAGGTCTCCGTGGTTCAAGAAACGAAGGCTGGAAGAAAAATTCTTGCTGTCGGAAATCCTGTCTTTAATGAAAAAAATGAACTTGACCGAATTATCATCGCTTCACGTGATATTACCGAAACAACAAAATTAAAAAGTGAACTTCATGAAATTAAAAAAATATCAGAACAATATAAAAAGGAATTGGATGATTTTAAAAGTAAGGACCGCTTTTTGAAAAAGCTTATTTACTGTAGCCCAAAAATGGAGATGATTATCAATCAAGCGAAGAAGATTGCAGATTTTTCTTCGACAGTCCTTCTATACGGTGAATCCGGAGTCGGAAAAGAAGTGATTGCCCAAGCAATCCATCAATTAGGCAGGCGCCAGGCGAAGCCATTTCTTAAATTAAACTGCGGGGCAATCCCGGAAAATTTACTCGAAAGTGAACTTTTCGGCTATTCGAAAGGATCTTTTACGGGTGCAGATAAAAATGGGAAAGAAGGATACTTTAAACAGGCAGATGGTGGAATTTTATTTCTGGATGAAATCGGTGAGATGCCAATCCATCTACAGGTAAAATTGTTACGAGTTCTGCAGGAGCAGGAAATCATTCCGATTGGAAGTACTGCGCCCATTAAGGTAAATGTGCAGATTATTGCGGCGACAAATAAAAAGTTAGAGAAAATGGTGGAAGAGGGTACCTTCCGCGAGGATTTGTTCTATCGCTTAAATGTCATTCCGATCCACATTCCGGCGTTAAGAGAACGGACGGAGGATATTTCGCTGCTCGCCTTTCATTTCCTTCAGCAATTGAATGAGAAATATGAGCGGAATTACCATCTAACCCCTGATGCGATTAATGTATTAGAGTTTTATCCATGGCCGGGTAATGTCCGGGAACTACAAAATATTATTGAAAGATTAGTAGTTACTGCCGAACATTCATCAATTGATGCGGAGTTCGTCAGTCAATTTTTATCAATGGGATTTGAACATAAAAAGATGAAGCCTGTTATTACAAGGGTTATTCCCTTGCAGGAGGCCGTTGATTATGTTGAGGAGCAGTTAATTGTAATGGCGATGAATCAGTACAAAACAACAACGAAAGCGGCGAAAGCCTTAGGAATCAGCCAATCATCTGTAAGTAGGAAGTACCAAAAAATATTAAATGAGAAAAATATGGAAATAGAAAACTTGTCTACCCTGTAAAAACTGCTTTAGATCATTGAGATCTAAAGCAGTTTTTTTGTTATGCAAGAAATAATAGGGTTATGCAAATTTGCATAATGTTTTTTGAATATTTTGAAGGAAACCTATTTTGAAAGGCAATAGATTTTGGCACGCTTCTTGCAATAATGATAGTGAGGGTGAATAAAGGAGGAATTTAAATGGTCGAGGTAAGAAAACGAGTTGTAAACCTAAAGATGTTTATTGATGGTGAATGGAAAGATGCCGAAAATCAAGAAACACGCCCAGTTATTAATCCTGCAAATGGTGAGGTTATTTCATATGCCCCTGAAGGAACGGCCGCTGACGCTCGTGCAGCCATTTATGCAGCACGAAGAGCTTTCGAAGAGGGAGTCTGGTCTGGGATTTCTGCTCAAGAAAGAGCATCTTATTTATTAAAAATTGCTGATAAAATTGAGGATTATGCTGATGAATTAACCCAATTAGAAACGATGGATAACGGAAAACCATTGCGAGAAGCAGGTTTTGATGTAGGTGATGCCGCCGCTTGTTTTCGCTATTATGCAGGTCTGATTACAAAGCCGGATGGACAGACCTACCATGTCGCCGATCCAATGCAGGCAATGGTTGTCCGTGAACCCGTCGGTGTTTGCGGCTTAATTGTTCCGTGGAACTATCCACTGTTAATGAGTGTTTGGAAAATTGCTCCTGCCTTAGCTGCAGGAAATACAATTGTCTTTAAACCGTCAGAGGTGACACCTGTCACCCCGAAAAAGCTTTTTGAAATTTTTGAAGAAGTCGGATTGCCAAAAGGGGTAGCCAATATGGTGATGGGTGCAGGCGCGGTGGTTGGAAATGAAATCGCTTCCCATCCCGAGGTTGATATGATTTCGTTTACAGGCGGTACGAAAACGGGTAAGCACATTATGAAAACGGCAGCAGATTCGATGAAGAAGGTTTCTTTAGAGTTAGGCGGTAAATCGCCCAATATCATTTTTGCTGATGCTGACTTTGAAACCGCAGTCGATTATGCCCTATTTGGTATCTACGCAGGTTCTGGTCAAGTATGCTCCGCAGGTTCGAGAATCCTTGTTGAAGAAAGCATTTATGATCAATTCGTCGATCGATTTGTTGAACGAGCAAAGCAAATTCAAGTAGGACCCGGGAATGCCCCTGGAACAGAGATGGGCCCGCTTGTCAGTCAGGAACACTTAGAAAAAGTTCTTTCTTACATTGAAATAGGCAAGCAAGAAGGTGCGCAGATTGCATGCGGTGGAAAACGGATTGTTGGTAACGGATTAGAAAAAGGTTATTTTGTTGAACCAACCGTTTTTGTCAATGTGAACCAAGAGATGCGAATTGTCCAGGAGGAAATCTTCGGTCCTGTTGTTGTCATTCAGAAGTTCAAGGACGAAGAGGAAGCTATTAAACTTGCAAATGGTACGGTTTATGGGTTAGCCGGTGGTGTGTTTACTAATAATGGTGCAAAGGGCCTCCGTGTCATTAAAAAGCTGCGTGCAGGAATTACTTGGGTAAATTCCTACCATCCAACGTATAACGAGGCACCATGGGGCGGCTACAAGCAAAGTGGGATTGGCCGCAGTCTTGGAACGTTCGGACTGGAAGAATTTCAAGAAATAAAACAGATTAATATCAATTTACAGGTAGAACCTATTGGCTGGTTTTCTAACTAAACATAAAATTGGAGGAATAAAATATGAGTATCGATTTCAAACAAGAATTAAAAAGTGAGCAAAATCAAAATGTAAGTGAATATATTAATAAGGTTCTAAGTTTAATAGAAAAAGAGGAAATAAATGAAGTGGAAGCGGCCTGGATTACCAAAGAAACGGTTGACGGTTTCCGTGAACACGTAAACCCGGGATTCCTAGAATACCGCAAAACAGTTACTGAAGGCGGCCAATTTGCAGCAGTGGAATGGTCAGATAATGGTTCCTGTTTTAAGGATGTTAATGGTAAGGAATACATTGATTGCCTTGGCGGTTTTGGTATTTATAATGTAGGGCACCGCAATCCCAAAGTTGTTAAGGCAGTAACGGACCAATTAAAACGTCAGGCACTTCATAGTCAGGATTTGCTCGATCCACTTCGTGCGATGTTAGCAAAAATTTTAGCTGATATCACCCCGGGGGATTTAAAGTATGCCTTTTTTACAAACAGCGGGACAGAAAGTGTTGAAGCAGCCTTAAAGCTAGCAAAGATGTACAGTGAGCGGACAACATTTATCTCTACAACACGTGCGTTCCACGGGAAAAGCTTAGGCTCGTTGTCAGGGACGGCGAAAGGGATGTTTCGAAAACCATTTTTACCATTAATACCGGGCTTCCGTCATGTGCCTTTTGGCGATATTGACATGATGAGAAAAACGTTTGAAGTCTGCGCTGCTGTTGGCGAAGATGTGGCGGCAGTTCTTTTAGAGCCGATTCAAGGGGAAGGTGGAATTATTCTTCCGCCGGAAGGCTATTTAAAACAGGTTCGGGAGCTTTGTGATCAGTATGGCTCCTTGCTCATCTTTGATGAAGTACAAACAGGAATGGGCCGGACGGGAAAAATGTTTGCCGCAGAATTGTATGAAGTAGTTCCAGATATTATCTGTCTAGCAAAAGCATTTGGCGGCGGTGTAATGCCGGCAGGTGCAGTTGTAGCTACGGAGAATGTCTTCAAGAGCTGGTTTGATAATCCGTTTATGCATACAACAACCTTCGGCGGCAATCCGTTAGCTTGTGCGGCAGCGATTGCGACGATTGGGGTCTTAATCGAAGAAAAGTTACCGGAAAGAGCAGCCGAAGTGGGTGCCTATTTCCTTTCAGAACTGAAAAAGGCGGCCAAAGGCCATGAAGATAAGGTTCAGGAAATCCGTGGTCAAGGCTTAATGATTGGCATTGAATTCCATCAGGATGAAATCGGTTATGAGGTCTCAAAGGGAATGTTCGACAGAGGAATCTTAGTTGCCGGGACACTGATAAACTCAAAAACCATACGCATCGAGCCAGCTTTGACGATTAGTTATGAAGAAGTCAACAAAGTAGTCAACACCTTGAAAGAAGTATTAGAACACATAAATGGATAATGATTTTTTTAAAAGGAGGAGCACAGAAGTGGAAAAGAAATATGTTAAGCTCCAAACAGAGATACCCGGACCGAAATCGAAGCAAATATTGGAGCGAAGAAATAAATATGTCCCAAAAGGAATCTCAAATAACAGCCAGGCCTTTGTTAAAAAGGCACAAGGAGCCCTGGTCGAAGATGTGGACGGTAATTGTTACATTGATTTTGCCGGTGCGATTGGAACGTTAAACGTTGGCCACTCCCATCCAAGAGTAGTTAGAGCGTTACAGGAACAAGCAAGTCAATATATCCATACGGGCTTTAATGTCATGATGTATGAATCGTATATTAATTTAGCCGAGCGGTTATGCGAGCTTGCACCGGGTGAATTTGACAAGCAGGCTGCTTTTTTTAACAGTGGTGCAGAAGCGGTGGAGAATGCCGTAAAGATTGCCAGGAAATATACAAAACGCCAGGGGATTGTTTCGTTTACGAGAGGGTTCCATGGCCGGACATTAATGACCATGACGATGACAAGTAAAGTGAAACCCTATAAGTATGGCTTTGGACCATTCGCTCCGGAAGTTTACAAGGCACCATATCCCTATGTGTACCGACGTCCGGAAGGAATGAATGAGCAGCAATATAGCGCGATGATCATTGAGCAATTTGAACAGTTTCTACTTGCAGAAGTCGCCCCTGAAACGATTGCGGCTGTCGTGATGGAGCCTGTTCAGGGCGAAGGCGGATTTATCGTGCCTGACACCGCCTTTGTGAAACGGGTCAGAGAAATCTGTACACAGTTTGGGATCTTGTTTATTGCTGATGAAATCCAAACTGGGTTCGCACGGACTGGAAAATACTTTGCGATTGATCATTTTGATGTGGTTCCTGATTTAATGACAATTTCGAAATCAATGGGGGCTGGGGTTCCTATTAGCGGTGTGATTGGCAGGGCGGAAATTATGAATAGCGCTGAAGTTGGTGAAATCGGCGGAACGTATGCGGGCAGTCCACTTGGATGTCGGGCCGCGCTAACTGTATTGGATATCATTGAAAGTGAACAACTCAATGACCGGGCACGGAAAATAGGTAACCGAGTGATTGAAAAGATGCACCTTTTAGCGGAGCGTTTCGAAGGCATTGGTGATGTTCGCGGCCTCGGTGCGATGTGTGCAATGGAAATGGTCAAGGATAGACAATCGAAAACACCGGATAAAGAAGCAACCGGGAAAATTGTGAAAGCGGCTGCGGAACGTGGCTTGATGTTACTTAGTGCAGGGATTTACAGTAATGTTATTCGCCTCCTTATGCCGATTACAATCACAGATGACCAACTTGAAGAGGGCTTACAAATTCTTGAAGAAGCAATCGAAGCCGTCTATAAAAATGATCCTGCTTTAACGGTTGGAGGGGAATAAAGTGGATATTGTCAAGAAAAATTATCAAATTTATCCCATGTATCTAAATGGAGAATGGGTGGGCAATGACTATGAGGTTTTAACTGAAGTTATCAATCCTGCCACAAAGGAAGTTATCGGTGCCGTTCCAACAGGAGGAGCATACGAAGCAGAGCAGGCAGTAGATGCTGCCAGTAAAGCCTTCAGAATCTGGTCAAAGAAAACAGCGGAAGAACGCTATCAACTGTTGATGAAATGGTTTAAATTAATAGATGAAAACAAGGATGAAGTTGCTCGAATTATGACAATTGAGCAAGGAAAACCATTCAAAGAAGCACTTGGTGAAGTTCAGTATGCGAATGGCTTCATTTCTTGGTATGCCGAAGAGGGGAAACGTGTGTACGGCGAATCAATCCCTGCATCACATCCGAATAAAAGAATACTAGTAAGAAAAGAACCAGTTGGCGTGATCGCCGCAATTACGCCGTGGAATTTTCCAGCAGCAATGATTACCAGAAAAGTAGCCCCGGCACTTGCTGCAGGCTGTACGGCTGTTGTGAAACCTGCAAACCAAACACCGCTTACGGCACTAAAAATCGCCGAACTAGCCCATGAAGCAGGCATACCTGCAGGTGTATTAAACGTGATTACTGGAAGGTCATCAGAAATAGGGGAAGTATGGCTGAAGGACCCACGCGTGACAAAGATTACCTTTACCGGGTCAACAGAGGTAGGTAAAACCTTGATGCGTGGTGCCGCGGAAACGGTCAAAAAGGTATCACTTGAACTTGGCGGAAATGCTCCGTTTATCGTAATGGATGATGCTAATTTGGCGAAAGCAGCGGCAGGACTTGTCCAATCAAAATTTCGTAATGCGGGCCAAACCTGTATTTGTACGAATCGTGTTTATGTACAAGAAGGGGTGGCGGATGAATTTATTAAGCTATTTCAAGGAGAAGTAGAAAAGCTTAAAGTCGGTAACGGACTCGAGGAAGGAACGGATATCGGTCCATTAATTGATGAAGCCGCTTATAAAAAAGTTGAAGGATTGGTTAAGAATGCAGTTGAAAAGGGTGGGACAGTCACATATAGCGGGCTTATGTCTGCGAAGGACAACGGCTATTTCTATGCTCCAACCATATTGACCAATATTAATGATGAAATGGAATGTATGCAGGATGAAATCTTTGGCCCACTTGCTCCGATTGCTACTTTTAAAACGGAAGAGGAAGTGATTGAACGGGCAAACAATTCTTGTTACGGATTAGCTGCCTATGTGTATACAGAAAATCTAAGCCGCTCCTTTAGAATCACAGAACAGCTTGAGTATGGAATTATTGGCTTGAATGATGCCCTTCCATCCGTTGTTCAAGCCCCATTCGGAGGCTTTAAGGAGAGCGGACTTGGCCGTGAAGGCGGGCACTACGGCATCGAAGAGTTTTTAGAAGTAAAATATATATCAATAGGTCTGGATTTATAAGAGCTTATAGTATGAAAGTCTAATTAAAAGGATAGCTTTATTGGAATAGGAACAAGCCGTGGAGTCGGAGCACTTCGGACACGGCTTGTTCTTTTTAATTATTTGAACAATTTACTTCAAATCATTCACCTTGCTGTGTTACGATATCGTATAAAAGCAAATGGGAAAAAGAGGGTGGAGAAAGTGATTAAAACAATTTTGTTTGACGTTGATGGGGTACTCTTAAGCGAGGAGCATTATTTTGATGCATCTGCTTTAACGGTCTGGGAGATGTTGATTAGCAGTAATTATTTGGGGCTCGAACCAGAGCAGTTTGTAACGGATTATAACGAAGAACAAATCAAGGAAATACGAGAGTTAGTATTTGAAAATGATAAAGTACTCAAATTTATGAAATCACGCGGCCTAAACGCCAACTGGGACATGATCTACCTATCATTCTGCCACCAACTCATTCATCTGCTGACGCAAATTAACGATACAGAATATGAGAAAATCAATAACTGGTGTCAGGCACCAATTACAAGAGAAACATTATTGGAGATTGGTCAGGTGTTGAGTCAGTATCCTGTAAAGCTGGATTTCCGTTTGTTTGTGGAAGAGTTTGCACGCTCAGAGGCAACAAAGCAGGAATTGTTTAGTTATTTGAATGAGCTGGTAGCAGAGAAACTTGGAGTAGAAACTTCTATTTTTAAAAAGGGGGAGCTTTGGTCTGTTTGTGAGCATGTTTCCCAAGAATGGTATGTGGGGGATGAACATGTTCTCGCCTCTACGGGGAGACCATCGGTTCAAAAGGGGAAAAAGGGCTTTCTCGCAAATGAAACGACATTAGCTCCGAAGCTGGAAATTGATGAGTTATTCCATTTCCTAAATGCAGAAGGATTCACGATTGGAATCGGAACTGGCAGGCCAGAGCTTGAAACCATTCAGCCCTTTCAGCATTTAAATTGGTTGAAGCATTTTGATGAAAAACGAATCATTACAGCGGATGAAGTGCTTAAGGCGGAAAAAGAGTTTCCTGACCAGAAATCGCTGTCGAAGCCGCATCCATTTACCTATATCATGGGACTACTTGGTAAAGATGCATCGGTACAGGAGTGCTTAAATACATCTTTACCGCTTGAAAATGCGGAGACAATTCTAGTAGTGGGAGACTCTTTGGCTGATTTGCTAGCGGCAAGACAACTAGGCTGCAAGTTTGCCGCGGTGTTAACGGGTCTGTCAGGCAAAGATGCGAGAAGTGATTTTGAAAAGCATGAAGCAGACTATATTCTAGATACAGTGCTTGATTTGAAAGGGATATTATGAAGAACCACTTTAAGTGACCGAACACTATAAATTTAATGGTTGCGGTAAGAAAGAGGGCCTTTAAGTGACCGAACACTTATAAATTTAATGATTGGGGTAAGAAAGAGGGCCTTTAAGTGACCGAACACTTATGAATTTAATGATTGTGGTAAGATAGAACTCCTAAAAATGCCCACAGATAAACATTAGAAAAAAAGAAGTGAAATTTCTAATTTTTCTAAAAAAATAATCAAAATTGAAATCCTTTTATGGCGCGGTAGTAAACGTTTACAGTATAATTGCTAGAAACAAACCTATTGTAAAAAAATAAAGAGAATCATATAATGTCTACAACGGAAAAACAAATGTGTGTCCTGAGCGGACAAAGGGAGCGGGAGGATTAATCATGAAAGCAATCTCGATTGGGTTATTAGGTTTAGGTACTGTGGGTTGTGGGGTAGTAAAAATCATTAAAAAAAATCAAGATAAATTAATCCACCAGGTGGGTTGCCCAGTTATCATAAAAAAGATTCTTGTTCAAGATTTACATAAAGAAAGACCGGTTGAAATAGATACTAAGGTTTTAACCTCAAACGCAGACGAAATCCTTTTCGATAAGGAAATTGATGTTGTAATCGAGGTTATGGGCGGAGTACAGGATACAAAAGATTATTTAATCACTGCCCTTCGTCAGGGTAAGCATGTTGTTACCGCAAATAAGGATTTAATGGCCTTGCATGGTTCTGAGTTGTTAACAGTTGCTTCTGAACATGGCTGTGATTTGTTTTATGAAGCAAGTGTGGCCGGTGGTATCCCGATTCTCCGAGGATTAGTCGATGGACTTGCCTCAGACCGTATTAAGCAGCTAATGGGTATTGTAAATGGAACAACCAATTATATCCTAACAAAGATGAGTGACGAAGGCCGTTCCTACGAGGAGGTCCTCAAGGAAGCCCAGGAACTGGGATTTGCCGAGGCAGATCCAACTTCGGATGTCGAAGGACTAGATGCTGCCCGAAAAATGACAATTTTAGCGACATTGGGCTTTTCGATGCATATCGATTTAGAAGATGTCCAAGTATCCGGTATCTCAAAGGTTACCGATGAAGATTTGCGTTATGGAAAACAACTGGGATATACCATGAAACTAATTGGTTATGCCCATCGTGAAGGGGAGAAAGTTGAGGTAAGTGTAGCTCCTACCTTCTTATCAAATAATCACCCACTTGCTTCGGTACAAAATGAGTATAATGCTGTATATGTTTATGGTGAGTCGGTAGGCGAAACGATGTTTTATGGACCTGGTGCCGGAAGTTTGCCAACTGCCACTGCCATTGTTTCAGACTTAGTTGCGGTCATTAAAAATCTACGACTTGGGGTAAATGGACGAAGTGCTGTGACACCTCAGTATCCGAAACAACTAAAAGACAATGGAGAGAAGTACTCTAAATATTTCCTAAGGATTCATGTCCAGGACGAGGTTGGTGTTTTCGCTGATATTACGACAATCTTTGCGAAATACGGCGTCAGCTTTGAAAAAATCCTACAGCTGCCTGTTAAGAAAAATGAAACCTCTGAAATTGTATTAGTAACGCATCGAGCTTCGTTAACTAATTACGATCAAATTTTACAAGAATTAAATGACCTCAACGCAGTTAAGGAAATAAAAAGTGCCTATAAGGTGGTGCGAAAGTCCTTATGAAATGGCCGGAATTGTTAGAAGCGTACAAAGAATTTTTACCAGTAAATAATGACACCCCGTTACTAAATATTAGTGCCTATTGGAAAGGATTAAATAACGAAAAGGCAGTGGCATATCATATTCGAGGAGTTGTCAAAGGATGACTCTAAATGACCGTTTTGTCATAAAAGTACCGGCTAGTACAGCTAATCTTGGCCCAGGCTTTGATTCAATGGGCCTTGCTGTTGATTTGTATTTAACGTTAGAAGTGGAGAAAAGTGTAAAGTGGGAGATTCAGTCGGCTCGTGATGAATTAATGAACTTTCCATCCGATGAGACTCATTTTATCTGTCAAATTGCGATTAAGACAGCTGCAAATTATGGAATCGACTTACATCCTTGTAAAATAAAAGTCGAAAGTGATATTCCTTTAGCACGTGGGCTTGGTTCAAGTGCTGCAGCCATCGTTGCGGGGATTGAACTTGCTGACACGATTGGAAGAATAGGACTCACACAAAAAGAAAAGCTGTTAATCGCAACTGAGATTGAGGGTCATCCTGATAATGTCGGTGCTTCTTTATTCGGGGGGCTGGTTATCGGCTCCTATCTACAAAACGAAGTAGACATGCTTAGCATTTCGAATATTTCCTTTGAGATGGTTGCGGTTATTCCAGACGAGATTCTCCTGACAAAGGATTCTCGCGGGGTACTTCCAGCAACATTTTCCCGTGAAGCAGCCATTCAAGCCTCATCCACTGCCAATCTTTTGGTAGCGGCTTTATTAACTCAAAATTGGGAGATGGCAGGGAAAATGATGGAGCAGGACCTTTTTCACCAGCCCTACCGAAAACCACTGATTAACCTTTACCAAGAAATAGAAGAGGTCGCTAAATCCAATGGTGCTTTCGGAGTGGCATTGAGCGGTGCAGGACCAACTGTTCTTTGTTTTACTGAAAAAGGGAGAGGAAACCAGCTAGCAACAGGCTTGCAACGTGCATTCTCAACGATGTCTGCCAAATTACTGAATATAGATTATTGTGGAAGCAGTGTTAAAACGGTGGAGAGATTTATTAAATAATCTCTCCCTTTTTTATTTCTCTCGTAGGAGTCGTTCAAATTCCTCTGAGTTTAGCGGTTTGCTAAATAAATAGCCCTGCATTTGAGTGCAGTTTTTCGATAGTAAAAAATCTCTTTGATGTTCTTTTTCGACGCCCTCTGCAATGACATTAAGATGGAGGCTTCGAGCAAGATTAATAATTGCCTCCGGAATCTCTGAATTTGCATAATCTTCATGTATGTCTTGGATGAATGATTTATCAATCTTCAAGGTATCAATCGGCAGATTCTTCAAATAGCTTAAGGAAGAATAGCCTGTTCCAAAATCATCAATCGAAATAGCGATACCCATACTTTGAAGCGATTTAAGTGATTGAACAATTTCTGTTGAATTATTCAGAAGAATGCTTTCGGTAATTTCGATTTCAAAATTACTAGAATCCAATTGACTTTCATTCAGAATCTCTTGGACCTTTTTTACCATGCTGTCAGGTTCTTGAAATTGATGGGCGGAGAAATTAACTGAAACAGATATGGGATCGGAGCGGTTAAGATTCCACTTGCTCACCTGAAGACATGCTTCCTTCATAACAAATTCCCATAAAGGATGAATCAAGCCAATATCTTCAGCAATCGGAATAAACAGTTCAGGTGAGACGAATCCGAATTCTTCATCATTCCATCTTACGAGCGCTTCCGTTCCAAATATTTTACCTGAATCTACAGTAAGTTTCGGTTGATAATAAACCTCAACCTTTTCATTTTCAATTGCCTTCCGCAATCGTGCTTCGAGTTTGGGTCTTTCAATGTTTGACTCTATTAATTTTTCGGTGTAAACAATAACTTTGTTCCCGCCTTGTTTTTTCGCTGAGTACATAGCAATGTCAGCATAAACGACAAGCTTGTCGATATTTTTTGTATGGTCTGGAAATAAACTAATCCCGCAGCTCGCACTGAGATAAATTTCGTTGCCATCTAAAAGATAGGTTTTTTTAAGACTATTGACAACTTTTTTCGCTGCTACTTTTGTAGCCGTAAGATCAAAATTCATTAGCAATATTATAAATTCATCGCCACCTTGTCTAGTAATGATACTATGATCACTAGGTAAACTTTCAGTAAGCCGTTCGGCAACGATTTTAAGTATTTCATCTCCTTTGTTATGTCCATAAGAGTCATTGACCTGTTTAAAACGATCCATATCAATGAATAAGATAGACACCGTTTCACCGGTTTCTTTCGCATGATTGATGCAAGGTTTTAACTTTTCCTGAAAATACCTTCTGTTTGACAAACCGGTTAATGGGTCATGATAGGCTTGGAATTCAATAAACTCCTTACTCTTATTTAAATCACTAACATAATTCTGCAAATGATTGGATAAGGCATTCACATTTTCCGTCAGTAAGCCTAATTCATCTTTTCTATTTAAGTGTAATTTATTACCAAAATTTCCTTGAGCGATACTATTCACTTGGTCCACAATATAACCGATTGGCTGTGTAATCGAACGGGAAAAGATCAAACTGATAACAAAGACGATAATCATAATGATGAAGGAAAGTAATAAATGGACCAATAGTTCATGCGTAAGTTCCTTCTTAATGAGTCCGTAATTATAGACAAGACCAATTACAAATGGCTCTGTGGAGGTCGAAAAGACTGGAACAAAGGTTTTCATCAAATTTTTATCCTGAATATCATCCCGGTAGGATTGTACTTTTTTTGTATGCATCGCCCGTTGAATAAATGATGAATCCACTTTTTCGTTCCGATACTTATAGGAACCATACCAAATTTGTTGGGCCGATATACGAATATAACTATTACCGTTTAAATGGACAATTTCTTTCTCTTTGCCAAAGTTTTTGGGATTGAAAACAGTTATTTCTAAAACTCCCCGCTCTTTTGTAAAACCTTTAATGACCTGCCCAGGACCAAACCTTCTTTCATACTCTAGTACTTCATTGTCACGAAAGTATGGATTGATAATATAGTTGGTCGTCCCATCAAAAAAATAGCCCCATTTATCCGTATGATCTGGATTGGAGGAAGCAACTTCAATTGGACCTGACCAAAAATGAGGTAAGGTTAAACCTTTTCCAACAGAAACAGGTTTTAAGGCGAAAAGTTGTTGGTAGGCATCATACCAATAGCCCCAACCCTTTGTGGACATCTTGATTTCTTTTAGGTCGGAGGATCTAACACCAATAATATCATCCTCTGTTTTCGCTAACAGGGTTATATGTGAGACCCTTACTTCTTGGGCAAGTTTTTTTAGCTGTCCATTGGTTATATCTTGATAATTTGGCGGCAGTGCATTCTTTATGGCTAACGACGCCATCCTTAATTCTCTGCCGAGAATATCTTCAACATATAATGAACCTTTTCTTATATTATCAACTTGGAATGACACTTCTTGAGTAATCATATCGATTTCTCTTTCATTATTAGCGAGCAGCTGATTTTTGGAGCGAAGATAATGAATGGTATTATTAGATACTAAAGTCAAAAAAACCAGCAAGCAAAAAATCAACGGCATCTTTTTTTTGATGGACAATGACGCAACACTCCAATTAACCTGTGACTTACCCATTTTTAAAGGAAGGAGTCACAGTTGTGTTTTTCCAGCATTTATATTTATTACCTAGAAAAAAACATTTAATGGGAGAACTGGCTATTCTCCCTTTTTGATTGTCTAGTCCGAGGCATTTTCCTTTTTTTGTGCAAGATTTAATGCCGTATTTGACACGGTTAAGTCTGCTTGTAATTGTTCACTTAAATCATCCGGATAATAGTAACCCTTTGCTACCATAAAGTTAGTTATTTTTTCATGTGTAGCGATAGCGTCATTTAATTGTGCACGTAAGGCTACTTTTAATTCTGGTGTAGCGGTTTCCGTAATCGCTACAGCATAATTTCTCACCCCGGCTTTAGCTGAGATAAGAAAGTCTGTGGCAATGACTTGATCCGTCATTCCGCCCATTCCCATCATGTTTTGTATTATTTGATTCACTGCTTTTCCCTCCGATCGGTCAAAAACCGATGTAATTGCTGAATGTGATGGATTCCTGCCGTGACATCGTCTGATAGAATAGCTTTTAGTTCTTCGTCTTGGGCCAAAGCACTCATCGTTGTGGCTTTGGTTAAACAGAGATTTTTAAATGATAACAATTCATGAAGATCCAATGTTTCATGAAGGCCTAAATATTTTGTCATTGTTGTTCCCTCCAACACGAACATACTTAATCCTCATTATATTTTCTTAGATAATCCCAGGTTATGCACCTTAATAAACAGGTGTATAAATTAACCCGCTAAAAGGGGAAATTACATATGTTAAGAACCTGGAGGTGTGTATGTATGGACGCTGAAAGCTTGTCTTTACATGAAACAATGGAAACACATGAAATTCTAAATTTTAAAACGGTTTGCTTGCTTAAATCAAAATTAATGCAAGGCATCTGTTTTGATAATGAATTAAAAGCACTGATGGAAAAGGATGTACAGCAATCAATTAAGGATATTAATGAACTCATCGGTTTTTATAAACAAAGCCAACTACTAGAATGAGTGAGGTGGAAAAATGGAGGACTATTTAGATCCTAGAAACGCCGAAGGTATGCCGAATTTGGCCGATTCAGCTTTTGCTATGGACTTCTTACTTGCCGTGAAAACGGGAATTCGAAATTATGGTTTTGCGATTACCGAGACTGCAACCCCCGAACTAAGAAGAGCTTTACATAAACAAATGGAAGCAGCAATTGATTTGCACACTGAAATTTCTGACTTAATGATTAAAAAAGGCTGGCTTCATCCCCATAATATAAAAGAACAATTTCCAATCGATTTGAAATCCGCAGAAACAGCCGTGCAAATTGCCCAATTAAAGCTATTTCCTAATGATACCGACCGCCTTGGCATGTTCGCTACGCCAAATAAATAAAAAGGAGGAGAAAAACTTATGAAGGCAGTTACATACCAAGGCATAAAGGATATTGAAGTGAAAGAGGTGAAAGATCCTGAAATAAAAAATGCTGATGATATCATTGTGAAAATTACTTCTTCGGCTATTTGTGGATCTGATTTACACTTGATTCATGCGATGATTCCCAATCTGCCGACAGATTTTGTCATCGGGCATGAGCCGATGGGGGTTGTTGAGGAGGTAGGTTCAGAGGTTACTAAAGTAAAAAAAGGCGACCGGGTTATCATTCCTTTTAACGTCAGTTGTGGACATTGTTGGTATTGCACGCATGATTTGACGAGTCAGTGTGATAATGGAAATCCTCATGGACAAGGATCGGGCTTTTTTGGTTATTCGGAAACAACCGGTGGGTATGCCGGGGGACAGGCGGAATATATGCGGGTGCCTTTTGGTAACTTTACCCCTTTTAAGATTCCGGAAAACTGTGTAGTCGAGGACGAGAAATTAGCTTTACTCGCGGATGCAGCTCCAACAGCATATTGGAGTGTCGACCACGCGGGAGTAAAAGAGGGTGATACCGTTATCATTCTCGGCTGCGGTCCAATAGGGTTGCTTGCACAAAAATTTGCCTGGTTAAAAGGTGCAAAACGGGTGATTGCTGTTGACTATATCAATTATCGCCTGCAGCATGCCAAACGGACAAATAAAGTGGAAATTGTTAATTTTGAAGATCATGAGAATGTTGGCGATTATTTGCTTGAAATTACTAAAGGCGGGGCAGATATTGTCATTGATGCGGTCGGAATGGACGGCAAGATGACACCGATGGAGTTTCTTGCTTCAGGATTGAAGCTGCAGGGCGGAGCAATGGGGGCTATCGTTGTTGCAAGTCAAGCTGTCCGAAAAGGCGGGACCATTCAAATAACAGGTGTTTATGGAGGCAGGTATAATGCCTTTCCGCTGGGGGACATTTTTAATCGGAATATTGATATCAAGACCGGTCAGGCACCAGTCATCCCGTATATGCCCTTCCTATATGAGATGATCAATGAAGGGAAAATTGACCCCGGTGACATTATCACCCATGTATTGCCACTTGCTCAAGCAAAGCATGGGTATGAAGTGTTTGATACGAAATTGGAAGATTGTATTAAAGTTATCCTGAAACCGTAGTAAAAGCTTGTTCCTTGAAAAATAAAACAGGCTGAGTATTTCCTCAGCCCAATTTTTGCTGGTCGTCGGCTATTAATTCCATCGCTTCTTCAATGAATAATTTTGATAAAAGTGATTGTGTTTTATTAATGTTGTAAACCAGATAAAAATATCTTTCGTGATCAAAGCCATTTATTTCATGCATCTTAAGCATATTTTTTGAAGAATATTCACTGGCAGCGATTTCAGAAATAATCGATATGCCAATGTCCTGAATCACAAATTGCATCAAACTCTGACCGCTTTCGGTATAGGCGATAATATTTAATTGGTCCTTATGAATCTTACTCTTTTTAAGGAAGCGTTCCAAAAGAGCATTCGTTCCTGAGTTAGAATGACGCATCACGAATGGATAATCCAAAATTCCCTCGATATTGACAGGTCCTTCAATTTTGTTTTGGTTCGATGTGATGAGGACTAATTTTTCCTTTAATAAAGGAATATAATGCAGTTTATCGTTTTCGTACTTATCACCTAAAATCCCCACATCTACTGAACCATTGAGCACCTTTTCAGCCACAGTTTTTGAAGAGGATTGGTTAATATGAAACGTCACTTCAGGATAATCTTCCCTAAACTGCTTGACCATTCGCGGGACCATAAATTGCCCCGGTACTGAACTTGCGGCAATCCGAATCATTCCGCGGAGGTCTGTCATTCCCTCTTTTAAATCTAGCAAGGCTTGGTCTTTAATGAGCAAGAGTTTAAGTGCCCATTGATACAAGCGTTCTCCCTGAGGAGTAAGAATACTTTCCCTTCCGACACGGTCAAAAAGATTCATATTTAACATCTTTTCTAATGCTTGAATATGAGAACTAACGGTAGATTGACTTAAAAAAATATCTTCTGCCGCTTTTGAAAAACTTTTGTGTTCAACCACCTTTGTAAAAACATACAACTGATGCAAATCCATGTCTGTCATCTCCTGAAAGTATTTAAATAATCGATTAATCATGATTGAAAAAATAGATAAAATGATTTTATATAAGCATATCATTTCCTTATAATAAAGGAGATTCACTAATTTGTAATATTTATGACATTTATTAAGGGAGAGCAAAATGGCACTACATTATATTCCTGATTTAA
This sequence comes from Bacillus sp. MM2020_1, assembly GCA_011250595.1. Classification (GTDB taxonomy): domain Bacteria; phylum Bacillota; class Bacilli; order Bacillales; family Cytobacillaceae; genus Neobacillus. Next base: position 35,333 of record JAANMP010000041.1, read on the forward strand.
TCTATGATGGAGGACTGGCAGGTTTTGGCGAATTAATAAACAACCTATTTTTAAAAATGGGAAGTTTGGAACGAGGTCAAATAATAGAGGTTATTTTCAATGACCCTAGTGCTAAAGAAGATCTACAGGCTTGGTGCAAGGTGCAGAATTTTACGATACTGGACAAAAAGGATTTTGGAAGTACAAGCTATTATTTTATCAAAAAATGCTAATGTATCAATGGATATAACAGATAAAAAAGAAGGAGTGATGTCACTCCTTCTTTTTTATCATATATATTGAACAATCTCTTTAGGGGAAAGAGACAAATCTAAGATCCAAGGCCATTTCCCATGTCCTGACTTCGGATTAATATGACCTGCATTTGGTATAGTAACGGAAGGATGCCCGAGATTAATATAGTTTTTTGTATCATCTATACTGCAATAGGGATCATTGGATGAATGGACAAATAATATCTCTTCGGCTGTTCTCTTTAGATGGTTTCCAACAAGTGGAACGGGATAAAAAGATTTTGCCTCTGAGAGAATGATTGATGGAGAAGGTGGGGCTACCAGAATAACTCTTTTGGCAATTTGTTTATTTTGACTACAAGTATAATGAAGCCAAAGTATGCATCCTAAACTGTGTGTTATGACAGTTAGATTGTTATCCTCCGGAATCGCCTTCATTGAAGCTGACAGCTCCTCCAACCAGACTTTCTTATTAGGTGAATCAAAGTTTGAGAAGGTTGGGTAACAAACATGATGATTCCTTTGTTCTAATTCATGAGCCAGCCATGTTTGCCAATGATCCGCTCCGCTCCCGCCTAAGCCATGAATGATGAGAAAACTATTTTGGTTCATATGGTTCTCTACCTCCAAAGTATACTATTCCGATGAAATAAGTTGGTATTAATATACAGAAATTATAGTTGGTTTAATCGAAAAAGGCAACAAATGTTTTGAGCATTTTTTTATTTTTAACGAGAAAGAAAAAGTATATTTGCAATTGGAATGATAAACAATCAATATTAATGTGATAGGTTAAATAGAAGGTAGGGGTTTTTTTGTCAGATTTTTCATCACTAGGTATTTCAAGTCCAATCGTGGAAAAATTACGCGGTCACGGAATTGCAAAGCCAACACCGATTCAACAACAAGCGATTCCGTCAGTGCTGAAGGGTACCGATATAATAGCGCAGGCGCAGACAGGAACGGGAAAGACGTTTGCATTTATCCTGCCAATTTTAGAAAAAATTAATCTTGAGGGGGAGCAAGTTCAAGCGCTTATCGTGACGCCAACGAGAGAACTAGCATTGCAAATTACAGAGGAAATTGAAAAATTAATATCAGACATCAACGGTGTAGATGTCCTTGCTGTTTATGGCGGGCAGGATGTCGATAAGCAATTGAAAAAATTAAAAAAGGGCATGCAAATTGTTGTTGGGACTCCCGGCCGACTATTAGATCATATTAGACGAGAAACCATTCGTTTATCAGAAATATCCTTTCTTGTTTTGGATGAAGCAGACCAAATGCTTCATATTGGGTTCCTCAATGAAGTGGAGGATATAATTAGAGAAACTCCGGCAAGCAGGCAAACGATGCTGTTTTCAGCCACGATGCCGCCTGAAATCCGTCAACTGGCTAAAAAGCATATGCGTGATCCTGAGTATATTCAAGTTGAAAAAACACAGGGACCTGCAGAAAGTGTGAAGCAAATTGCGATTCATACAACGGATCGTGCAAAACAAGCGACGCTTATTCAATTAGTGGAAACGTATCGTCCCTATTTAGCGGTAGTTTTTTGTCGGACAAAACGCAGAGTAAGTAAACTTTTTGATGTGCTAAAAGCAAACGGCTTTTCTTGCGATGAATTACATGGTGATTTGTCTCAAGCGAAGAGGGAACGAGTAATGAAGCGTTTTAGGGATGCTGAAATACAATTGTTAATTGCTACAGATGTGGCGGCAAGAGGACTGGATGTTGAAGGTGTTACCCATGTGTTTAATTATGATATCCCTGAAGATGCTGACAGCTATGTTCATCGAATTGGCCGAACTGGCAGAGCAGGAATGACAGGTCTTGCGATTACCTTTTATTCTTCTGCAGACAGGCCCATGCTCGAAACGATTGAGCACGAGCTAAATATCATCATTCCAAAACAAAATATTGGTAATAAAGAAGAGGATGAAGAGAAAAAAGGACGTTATGTTGGTCAAAAAGATAACGGTAGTAAGGGAAAGGCTCAGCCAGGTACATCACGAAATCGAAATGAAACTGGAAAAAGGGAAAATAGATCTGGAGGAAGAAGTGCCTCTGAAAAAAGGTCCCATACAGTTCCAGTTGGAAGAAATAGTACAAAAACAGGTTCGGGAAGAAAAGGTCCAAGATAATATACATTTTTTTGAAAAAAATCAATGATAATAAGAAAAATGGGACTGAACATGATTCAGTCCCATTTGTTTATTTAACTGCCAATTCTAATCCCTGTATTCGATTTAACCAGTACTTCTTCATATTTTTTCACATCTGCTTTTTGACTTGAGAAAATAGTTCCAAGATATCCTGCAATAAACCCGAGTGGAATGGAAACAATCCCTGGCGTTGTATATGGGAACCACGGTTCACCTACAAAAATAGCTTTTCCCACTTCCGGGCTGAATACATTTGGGCTTACGATAACGAGACCGATTGCAGAAATAAGCCCAACTACCATGGCCCAGACAGCACCCGTTGTATTAAAACGTTTCCAGTAAATTGTATATAGAATAACAGGCAGATTTGCACTTGCTGCGACGGCAAAGGCTAGTGATACTAGGAAGGCGACATTAAGGGTTTGTGCGCCTAGGGCAAGGATAATTGAGATAACTGAAACTCCAACTGCTGCCCAGCGTGCCATGCCCACTTGCTGCTTTTCAGTTGCTTTTCCTTTTTTAAGGATCACGTTATAAAAATCATGGGCAAATGCTGAAGCGGCGGTCAGAACAAGGCCGGCGACAACTGCTAAAATAGTAGCAAAAGCTACTGCTGAAATAAAAGCAAATAGCATATTTCCACCGAGAGCTTGGGCTAAAAGTGGAGCAGCCATATTACCTGCCGGATTCGCTGCAACTATTGCACTGTTCCCCACAAAAGCCGCTGCACCGAAGCCAAGGAAAATTGTCATTACGTAAAAAATCCCGATAATCCAGGTTGCATATACAACTGATGAACGTGCCGTTTTTGCATCCTTTACTGTAAAGAAGCGGACAAGAATATGAGGAAGTCCCGCCGTTCCTAAGACCAAGCCCATATTTAATGAAATTGTATCAAGACCAATTTTGTATTTTACGCCTGGATTTAAAAAGGTCTCCTTTAAGGGAGTAGCAGTTTTCATTTGTGCAAACATATCGGTAATACTCCAGTTAAATTTGGAGAAAACAATGATCGAGATGACCAAGGTACCGCCCATTAATAGAACTGCTTTAATAATTTGGACCCAGCTTGTAGCATGCATTCCACCAAAAATAACGTACACAGTCATTAGAACCCCAACAATTAATACCGAAGTAGTATATTCTAAGCCTAATAATAATTTAATAAGTGCACCTGCTCCAACTAGCTGAGCGATCATGTAAAAAATCGAAATGGTTACTGTGTTCATGGCAGCAAAACCACGGACTTTTTTGGCATCAAATCTTGCAGCAATCATATCAGCAAATGTATACTTTCCGAGATTTCTCAGAGGCTCAGCAACTAAATAAAGGACAACTAGATAGGCAACTAGGAAACCAATACTATAAAAGAAGCCATCAAATCCTGTTAAGGCGACTGCCCCTGCGATTCCAAGGAAGGATGCGGCGGACATATAATCCCCGGCTATAGCCAGCCCATTTTGCCAGCCTGTAAGACCTCCGCCGGCGGTGTAGAACTCACTTGCATTTTTCGTCCGTTTTGAAGCGTAGTATGTAATCACTAACGTTACAAAAACGATACATAGAAACATGGTAAATGCAGCGGTATTCATTAGTTAATCCCCCCTTCTTGGATCACTTTATCAGCTAATTCATCGAATCTTGCTGCTTTTTTTGAATAAAGCATACACAGTACCCAAGTCATGACGAATTGTAAGAAAGCAAAGACCCATGCCCAGGTTATACTGCCGATAAACTTGTGATTTAACACTGTGGTGTAAGAAGTTAGAACAGGTAGTGCAAAATAAAAACAAAAAAAGAAGATCGTGATTGGGACGATGAATTTTTTCTTTTCGGAGAGTAATGTTTGAAAAGATGATGACTGAACAATCGAGGTGTAATCGCTTTCGAGATTTACTTTAGTGTTTTGTGCCTCCAATGGAAGCCCCCCTCTCATATAAAAACCTTTGGTCACTTCTGAGGTCAAAAATAGAGACAATGCTGATTGGTCAATTGTTGAGAAAAATAAATCGTGGCTTGGGTTATAGATAAATAGTTAAATTTTTAGGATGCGTCCCTCCTATAATGACAGATTTTTCTGAACATTTTTGCTACATTTACAATCTTATTATAATTATTAGGATTTTTGCAAGAATATTTTTCATAATAAGGTAAAAATACCCACATGGATTTATTAGATGAAAGAAAAAACGGAGAGGTTTGAAAGAGTATTGCATCATTTGAAAAAATAAAAAAACCCTTGCAGGCGCAAAGGTTTCAACTAATGGAGAATAGGGGGCTCGAACCCCTGACCTCTTGCATGCCATGCAAGCGCTCTCCCAGCTGAGCTAATCCCCCAGTTGATTGGTACAAGAAAAATTATATCTGTATTACTATTATCTTGCAAGAGGAAATTATCAATTAGAATGAAATTTTTTTTGTCTAACTAATACTCTCAATTTCTACCTTCTGAACACCGTCTAAATTTGAAGCAGCGGAATATACATCCGTTGTTTTTTCTCGGTAATCCACTGCAACCAAGATTTGAACAAGATGGTTCCCGTTGTCTAAATCTTTTATCTTAAGTCTACGAACAATATACTTTTTTTCTACTAAGAATGAAATTGCCTTTTCAATTTGATTTTGATCTCGTATGAATAAGTGCAACATGACTTCTTTTTCTCGTAATTGTTTGGGACCAATGATTTTCATTAAAAAAGGAACAAATTCCACACTAAGTATAAGCAAAGCAACCCCAGCAAAAGCCTCTATGAAAAAACCAGCGCCAACAGCTATGCCAATCCCTGCTGCTCCCCATATCATGGCTGCTGTTGTCAATCCTGAAATACTATCATTGCCCCTCCTTAAGATAACGCCTGCACCTAAAAAACCAATCCCTGACACAATTTGTGCTGCTAAGCGTAGAGGGTCCATAGTAATCTTAACATCATCTGATTCCGGAAACATGTACGCTGATTCAATTGACACAATCGTTAACAGGCAGCTCACAACAGAAATAACTAGACTTGTCTTTAATCCAACTGGTTTCCTTTTTAATTCTCGTTCCAGACCAATAATAAGTCCAAAAACAGCAGAAATACCTAACTTAATTAATATATCGATATCGACACTACTCATCACAGGTTCACGTCCAATTAAATAGTTTGAAGACTGAAGTTTTGTTTTGAATAAAAAACATCTACTTTGATTTTACACATAAACGAGGAATGATTAAAAGTCTATTTATTATATGATGTAAGTGAAGGAATAAAGCTTTGCCTATTAGATTCGAAAAAACTTTTAAAATTATATTGCAAACATTTATTTATCATGTTATATTAAATCTCGTCCTCACCGAGTGAGTCAACAAAAGAAAAAAGAAATTAAATAACTTGTTGACATCACAATGTGAGATATGATAAATTAATGGAGTCGCTTTTGAACGACCACTTAAAAAAAGAGTTTTAAATTACATTGTTCTTTGAAAACTAAACAAACAAAATCGTGCAAACAAACAAAAATTATTAGTTTCAGCTATGAAGCTAAGCCAACGTAACAAATGAGCTAATCAACTTTCTTGGAGAGTTTGATCCTGGCTCAGGACGAACGCTGGCGGCGTGCCTAATACATGCAAGTCGAGCGAACCACTTCGGTGGTTAGCGGCGGACGGGTGAGTAACACGTGGGCAACCTGCCTGTAAGACTGGGATAACACCGGGAAACCGGTGCTAATACCGGATAATCCTTTTCCTCTCATGAGGAAAAGCTGAAAG
>JAANMP010000042.1 GCA_011250595.1 Bacillus sp. MM2020_1
AGCTATGAGTTTGTATAATAAAGTTGGTATATTCATTTTCGATAACAAAGATATAAATCTTCGCATTCATTGCATAATGGAAGGTGTACTATTAGGATGAAGAAAACCGAAAATCCTCTAAATGAATTAATTGCTACCAATTTATACGCCCGCTATAGTGGTATTTTATCCCTTTCAGATATTCCCTTGTTTTTAGTAGATACCGATGGATATGTCTTGAATGAGTTAATCCCATCGCCTGATTTTTGCACCCTTTTATGCCGAAAAAGGCGAGACCAGGTATGCTGCGACTACAGAGACCGATTTAACTCGGACGAGGAAGAGGGTACCTTCGTCTGCCATCACGGGCTCCAAAATATCTTCCTTCCCATTAAATTACATGATGAGACATTGGGGTATGTGGCAGGAATGCAGGTCTATTCACAGGATACCGAATATCAAAAATTTATGATTGATGTCCAGTCGCTCAAAGAAGAAACAAACACGGAATTGGAGTATATCGCCAAATCGATTGCCGCGCTAAAAACCGTTGATGAAAATAAAATGAAAACGCATGAACAATTATGCAGCCACATTGCTAAGAATATTTCAATTGACCTATCGGAAAGTATCAAGGGACATGCCGATTCTGACGTAGCAAGACTGTCTATTGAGAAGGAAATGCTTGAGAAAAAGATTATCGACTTAGAGGCAAAAAACGCATCCCTTGTCGTCAACCCGCATTTTTTGTTTAATACGTTGAACTGTATTGCCCGCATCGCCTATTTTGAGCATTCCCAGAAGACAGAAGAACTGATTTACTGTCTTTCCGATTTGCTGAGATACAACTTAAAGCAGGATGATCAGCTACATACCATCGCTTCTGAAATAGACAACATTGAGAAATATCTGTACATCCAGAAGGCCCGCTTTACCAACCGTTTGGAATATACCATTGATGTCCCTGAGAGAATTAGGGCCTACAGAATTCCGAATATGGTGATTCAGCCCATCGTTGAGAATGCTCTCATTCATGGGATCACGCCCAAGCGTGACGGCGGAAAAATTAGTATTATCGCAGAAGAATTCCAAGATTTAGTCATTATTTCTGTTGAGGATAATGGAAGCGGTTTCCCAAAAGATGTCCTGGAAAAAATAAACCAGTTAGAAAACAACTCTGGGCTTGGGGTAAGGAGTACCGCCAAACGGTTAAAACAATATTATGGGGATTGCTTCGGCTTGGAGATTGTAAAGTCTGATTTTAGCGGAAGTACAGTTGCCATAAAGATTCCCACGCAGCCGATAGGGAGGTGCTGACGAGTGAATGTTGTCCTAATAGTCGAAGATGAAATCCTTGAACGTGAGTTCCTTACCATGGTGATTCGTGATGAGCTTCATCCGGAAGATATGCTGCTGACTTGCGATAGTGGAACAGAAGCAGTCAAACTGGCGAAGCAGTATCGGCCCAATATTATTTTTATGGATTTGATGATTCCTGAAATGGATGGTCTGAGCACGATTGAGGAGATTAGAACATTCCTGCCTCATTCAAATATCACCATTTTGTCCGCGTATTCAGACTTTTCCTATGCTCAAAAGGCGATTAGTTTAAAAGTTTTTGAGTATCTTTTAAAGCCGATCAAACCATCTGCCCTTAAAGAGGTACTCGGCAAAATGTTGAAAGCAGGAATCAGTCCTCCTGCTCCTGCTTCTGCAGACAAAAGGCCTGTAGTAGAAAGCGTGGAAATAAGAGACGAACGCTCTACCTTTATCGAAGAATCGATTAAATATATCGAAGAGCATTATAAGGAAAAATTAACACTCGAAATAGTGGCAACGAAGGTATTTGTCAATGCAAAATACTTCAGCCATGTGTTTAAAAAGGAGATGGGTGTCGCATTTACGGATTATATTATTCAAATGAGAATTCAATATGCCTGCAGATTGCTAGAAACTACCAACTATCAGGCATACCGGATTTCATCTGAATGTGGCTTTTCGGATCCGTCTTATTTTAACAGGGTATTCTGTGCCAAAATGAACATGACACCGCAAAACTATCGGAAATATTCACATGTAGTAAACCACAATGATTCAGCTAGTAAGATTATCTGAAAATTCCCCACCTGGAGTTTCCTGTCGGTGGGGAATTTTTTCAAAAACATTTTTTAAAAATTTGCACCAAATCATCCTTTGAAGGCTGTCTTGGATTCGAAGGGGTGCAGCGGTCAAGCATGGCTGTTTCAGCCATATGCTCCAATACATTATCAAACTCAGCCTGATCAATGCCAAGGGCCCGAATATGGTTCTCGATTCCGAGCGCTTTTTTCAGCTGCTTAACTGCTAGCATGAAATGAACAGCTCCTTCACGTTTTGTTCTTGCCGGCTTCTGAAGAATCCCTGCTAGTTTGGAATAGCGATCGGCAGCAGAATTGGCCGCGCTTCCGCTTAAGTCAGCATTGTATTCCATTACAGCATTTAGTAGAAGGGCATTGGAGCGGCCATGGGAAATGTGAAATGTGGCCCCAAAGGCATGGGCAAGGCTGTGATTGATGCCAAGACCTGTATTGGTAAAGGCCATTCCTGCTAAACAGGAAGCATTCAGCACACGATCCCGTGCCTCGTCATTCTTTGGATCCTTGTAAAGGTTTTCAAGATTTTCGAAAATCAGTTTAATCGCTTTTTCGGCAAGTGCATCGCTGAAGTCAGTTGCGCTTGTAGAAACATAGGCCTCGATGGCATGAACCAAAACATCAATTCCCGTATCTGCGATGACACGCTGCGGAACATGTTGAATGCAGGTGGAGTCTAGTATCGCAATATCAGGTGCGATAAACTCATCGATAACGACTACCTTTTCTCCCTCGGAGGTAATAACGGAAAAGTCCGTTACCTCAGAGCCTGTACCGCTCGTTGAAGGGATTGCAATAAAGAGCGGTTTTCGAATTTCTTCACCTGGGGCACTGCCGAGCTTCCAGGCAAAATAAAGGATTCCTTTCGCTGAATCGATGGCTGACCCGCCACCAATGGCAATCAGGACGTCAGCGCCGCTTTCTCTGTAAAGCTTCAGTCCTTCGGTGATTAACGCAACATCCGGGTCAGGGCGGACTCCTGTGAAAATGGTGGAGCTGATTCCAGCCTCGTTCAAGTAATCTACGACTTGCTGCAGATATCCGAGAGATTCCATTATCGAATCAGAGACAATAAATGCCCGGGAGCCTTTAATCTGTTTTAAATATTGTAATGATTGCCTATTAAGATAAACCTTGGTTTTGAGTATAAACTGGTCTTCGATGATCGTTACCTCCCAACTTAAACACCTTTTTATTAACTATTGCCACTTAACCTTATCATAGAAAATAATCCGGAGATGGAAGATTTGCTAGAAAATGTAGCATTATCGTAGCCTAATAAACTCCAATATTGTATTTATTCATTTTTCTTGGACAATGGTTATTTTTAAAGGTAAAATTCCTATTTTATTCACATAGGTTTATTGACCTACCAATTTATTGGAAGTATACTATTTTATAATAATTTTAATGTGCACTGGTGGAATATTGAATGAAAATAGAAGATTTGATACAGAACATATTACGGAGCATTTTCAACGATGACCGAATTATCTATGATAAATCCCGTTTTGCTGGTGGACTCACCAATTACAACTACATAATGAACATCAAAGGTACAGAGTATATTATTAGACAGCCAGGCGGCATGACGAATCAAATGATCGATCGCATGAATGAAAAAGTCAACAATCAAATCGCCTCAGAACTTGGTTTGAATTCAGAATGTGTTTATTTTGATGAAATCAGCGGGATTAAAATCAGTGCATTTATTAAAAATAGCAAGAACATAGCCTTTGCCGATCCATGCAGTCCTGATAGCTTGAGGGCTGTCTCATCTCTACTGAAAAAAACTCATTCTAGCACCAAGTGTTTTCCTAATTCCTTTGATTGGGAGCATGAATTAGCCAAGTATGAGGAAATTGTGAAAGAGCTTAACGGCGATTTTTTCTATGACTACGAAGATTTGAAGAAAAATCTGCTGGATTTTTTCGATAAAAATATTGAACAAAACTCCACCCATCCCTGTCACAATGACACAGTACCAGAGAATTTTGTCGTTAATGATAAGGGTGAAGCGTATTTAATCGACTGGGAATATTCTGGTATGAACGACCCTGCCTGGGATATAGCCGCCTATATTCTAGAATCCAAATTGACCGAAGAACCGATTTGTGATTTTCTTGTGGACTACTATGGTCAATGGCCGTCAGCCGCTGAGGAATTAAAAATAAAAGCGTTTATGCTGGCACAGGATTTGCTTTGGACGGTATGGGCATTGGTCCGGCATTACCATGGCGATGATTTTCTCGACTATTGCTATTTTAGGTATGAACGTTTTCGCAAGAATATGAAGCGGATGAACCACGTATCAGAATATACCATTTCCGGCATAGTGAAAAATTAAATAATCAAGCAATAAAGACGCTTTCGAGAAATCAAGGCGTCTTTTTTATAGGATTTTTACAATATTTATGTCAAATTTACGAACGGGAATTTATTGGATAAGGTAACGATTGTCCAAATCGGCAAAAAACTAAAGGATATTATCCAGTAAAAACCTTCCCAAGATGCCATAATAAAACGCTTTCTTCAAGTTATGATAAATATGCAATTAAACTATTTAAAAATTCTTTAAGGAAAAAGGAGTTTTGCGTATGAACGATATAACGGGGGCACCTAATTCGTTAGCCATTGCCGCAAAAAAGAAGCTATCATCGCAATTTTTCAAAAAGGGAATTGTAATCGCTTTATTCTCTGGTCTTATGTATGGTTTCTATTCCGCATTCTTGACCTTGGGGATGTCAAAGGGCGTTTGGGCCGAATGGTATGGCGCTAAAACAGTTTTATCCGCCTTTGCGATCACCTATTTGCTTGGCGCACTGGGCAGTGCGGTTAATGATACTGCTAGCGCTGGCTGGGCATTATTGAATGTCGGTGTAAAAGGAAAAATGGGAGATTTTTTCCGAACACTTAAAACGAAGCCTGGTCGGATCATGATTTTGGCGGCTCTTGTCGGAGGTCCTATCTCAAGTACCGCCTATGTTGTGGGACTTCAAATGGCTGGCTCCATCGTTATCCCGATTACGGCACTTTGTCCGGCAATTGGTGCCATCCTGGGCAGAATTCTTTTTAAACAGCAATTAAATAAACGGATGATGCTGGGGATTGCCATCTGTGTGGCTGCAAGCTTCATGATTGGGAGCACGAGCATTGGCGGAGACGCACCAAAAGGAATGTTCCTAGGCATTTGTATAGCATTCATCGCGGCACTAGGGTGGGGCTTTGAAGGCTGTGTGGCTGGATATGGCACCTCAATGATTGATTATGAGATTAGTATCACCATCCGCCAAGTTATTTCAGGTCTTTCTAACTTAATCATTTTACTCCCTATATTTGCATTAATAGCTGGTGATATTGGCCTTTCAACTGATCTCGCTATACAGGCATTTTCAAGTGGTTCGGCCATGATTTGGATTGCAATCGCCGGTTTCTGTGCTTGGATTTCCTACATGAGCTGGTATCGTGGAAACAGTATGTGCGGTGCCGCACTTGGAATGGCGTGTAATGGGACTTACTCCTTCTGGGGACCATTCTGCTGCTGGATTGTACTCGGTGTCATCTTCGGTATGGATGGTTGGTCAATACCAACAATCGCTTGGATTGCTGCTGTCGTCATGATATTTGGGATTTTACTTATCGCAATGAACCCGCTTGATCTATTCAGAAAAGGCAAGGGTCAGGGCGAACACAAAATAGCCAGCTGACAAAAGACAAAGAAATAGGAGGGAAAAACTTTTGAAACCGCTTAACTACGCTATTTTAAAACACTTTACAAAAGTGGATGAAGCTTGTGCGGAAGACGTTATTGATGCACTAAAAGGCGAATATGGAAAGTTCAGGGCCCTTAATCGAAACGATGTCATTTCGGCTTTAATGACCGCTGAAGCTAATGGTCTGATTGAAGAAACAAAATTCGAAATGGATCAGTCAGGTACCTTAAGAATTTATTACCACGCCCACGAAGATGGTGCTAGCACCATAAATAATTATATTAAGGACTAACGGGGGGAGCAAGATGAGGTATCAAGGAGATGAAGCCTTAGGACTTGTCGAAACAGTAGGTATGGTTCCGGCGATTTCGGCAGCAGATAAAATGCTGAAGGCAGCAAATGTTGAGCTTGTATCATACGAAAACGTCGGTTCCACGCTTGTTACCATCATGGTAAAGGGTGACGTTGCTGCTGTAAGAGAATCAGTGGAAGCGGGAGCGGCTGCGGCACGGGCAATCGGTAAATTAACGGCACACAATGTAATGCCGCGGCCGATTAAGTGTGTGGGTGACATCGTTTCATTATATGACATTGATAAATAAGAAAAGCGCAAGCGCCCGTTTAGCGGCGTATGGACTGGAGCGCTTCGACTGAGATAAAGGAAACACGGAGAGCGAAGTGATCCGATGTTGACTTATCGTAGGGAGAAGAGCGAAGTACACTAGCCGCTGGGCGCTGGAGCTGGACAATTATCGAAGTCGATTTTTATAATCCTTATAAATTTAAATAGAGGTTAGGGGACTAACTAAAATGGATCGATACGAAGCTTTAGGATTAATTGAAACTTTTGGGATTGTTTATGTGCTGGAGGCTGCTGATGCGATGTGCAAAGCAGCAGATGTAGAATTGATCGGCTTTGAAAACGTTGCTTCAGGGTACATTTCCGTACTTGTCCACGGAGATGTCGGAGCATGCAATACTGCTGTAGAAACCGGCGTAAAAGCGGTAGAAAATATGGGTGCCGAAGTCTATAGTTCCGTTGTGATTCCAAGACCGCATCAAGATATTGAAAAAATCATTGAACGGTATTCCATTGAGAACCTGCGTGGATAATTTATAGATGGAAGGAAAGGAGGAGAGACAGAAATGAATATTATCGATAATGATTTACTCTCCATCCAAGAAGCGCGGATTCTTGTAGAAAATGCCCGTGAAGCGCAGAAAAAGCTCGCCGCTTTTCCACAGGAAAAGCTAGATGAGATTGTTGAACACATGGCAAAAGAAATGGCGAAGCAGGCACAGGAACTTGCCATCATGTCCAGTGATGAAACGGATTATGGCATTTGGCAGGATAAATACATGAAAAATCGCTTCGTCAGTGAGTATTTGCCCAAAAAACTTAGAGGAATGACTTGTGTAGGAGTCATCAGTCATGATGAAGCAAACAAGACAATGGATATTGGCGTGCCGCTAGGCGTTATTATTGGCCTGTGTCCTGCAACGAGTCCAGTGTCTACTACAATCTACAAGACCTTAATCTCCATTAAATCCGGCAATGCCATCATTTTCTCGCCACATCCAAGAGCAAGAAAGACAATTGGAAAGGCACTTGATAGTATGATTCGTACCGCCGAGGAAGCTGGTTTGCCGGAAGGAGCCCTTGCCTACCTGCATACCGTGACGCCAAGCGGAACGTTGGAGTTAATGAATCATCCTGCTTCTTCCATCATTATGAATACCGGTGTACCGGGCATGCTGAAAGCAGCGAATAATTCCGGGAAGCCCGTTATTTATGGAGGAAATGGCAATGGCCCGGCATTTATTGAACGAACAGCTGATATCAAGCAGTCAGTTAGAGATATTATTGCCAGCAAAACGTTTGACAATGGTGTCGTATCGGCAGCAGAACATTCGGTTGTTGTCGACCGCTGTATCGCAGCAGAGGTCAAACGCGAGTTTAAGGAAAACGGAGCGTATTTTATGACCTCTGAGGAATCAGAAAAGTTAAGTGCCCATCTTTTTCTAGCAAATGGGTGTGTTGATTCCGAAATGGTAGGTAAAACGGCCTCCCAATTAGCGAAGCGCGCTGGCTTTTCTGTTCCAGACAATGTGAGGGTACTAGTTTCAGAGCAAAGATATGTCTCCGATGATAATCCGTTCACGAAGGAAATACTTTGTCCCGTTTTTGCCTATTACATAGAAGATGACTGGATGAATGCCTGCGAAAAATGCATTGAATTGTTGATCAATGAAAAGAACGGGCATACGCTGGTGATTCACTCAACAGATGAAGCGGTGATTAGCCAGTTTGCTTTGAAAAAACCTGTCGGAAGAGTGCTGGTCAATACCCCGGCTTCTTTTGGGAGCATGGGGGCAACCACCAATTTATTCCCTGCGATGACACTTGGCAGCGGTTCGGCAGGTGTCGGGATTACGACGGATAATGTGTCGCCGTTGAATCTTATTTATATCCGTAAAGTTGGCTATGGGGTTCGAAAGTCAGAAGAAATGAGCAATGACCTTTTCATAGAGGAACCATCTTTAGCCCAAGATTCCAGGCCATCTCACGAATACAAATTAGAAGACCTAGAGATGCTCCAGCAAATTTTGAAAAATGTGCTTCAAGGCATTTGACCCGAGGAGCAATCATGAAAAATCGATAAGTTTTAAAGGAGGAGAGGAAAGGAATGTTAGATATGCGTGACCTTTCAGTAAAATTAGCTGAAGCGACGAAAAACATGTCTGAATCAGAGCGGGCATCTTTACTTAAATTATTTGAAGGTGTTTCGAAGGATATGGCAAAAGAAGCGCCTAACGATGGCAGTGAAGTCAGCCATAACGATGGCGGAATTCCCAATGGAATGACCGAACGTCTGAAAAAGCTGAAAGAAACTTACTTGAAGCATGTTCCGTCCATTACGACTTACCGTGCCAGAGCGATTACGAAGATTGCAAAGGAAAACCCGGGTATGCCGAAGATTATGCTGCGGGCTAAATGCTTCCGTTATTGCTGTGAAACAGCACCCCTCGTGATACAGGCTGATGAATTGATTGTCGGAGCACCAAACGGAGCACCTCGTGCAGGCGCATTTTCACCTGACATTGCTTGGCGCTGGATGGTAGACGAAATTGATACCATTGGCAGCCGTCCGCAGGATCCATTTTATATTTCTGAGGAAGATAAACGGGTGATGCGTGAGGAGCTGTTCCCATTCTGGGTAGGCAAATCCGTTGATGAACACTGCGAAGACCAATATCGTGAAGCTGGCCTTTGGGAGCTTTCCGGTGAGTCCTTCGTTTCGGACTGTTCGTACCATGCCCTAAATGGCGGAGGAGACTCCAATCCTGGATACGATGTCATCCTAATGAAGAAGGGGATGCTCGATATTCAACAGGAGGCAAAAGATCATCTCGCCAAGCTGGATTATGAAAATCCTGAGGATATTGAAAAAATATATTTCTATAAATCTGTTATTGATACAACAGAAGGCGTGATGATTTA
Organism: Bacillus sp. MM2020_1; assembly: GCA_011250595.1. GTDB lineage: Bacteria > Bacillota > Bacilli > Bacillales > Cytobacillaceae > Neobacillus. The sequence goes on from JAANMP010000042.1 coordinate 9,327, forward strand.
CGCCAAGCGTCTATCCGCCTATGCAGCTGAACTTGCGGCAAAGGAAACAAATCCGAAGCGTAAAGCTGAATTACTTAAGATTTCCGAAGTGAATGCACGGGTACCTGCGCATAAGCCGGAAACTTACTGGGAAGCCATTCAGGCAGTATGGACGATTGAATCCCTGCTTGTGGTGGAAGAGAACCAGACAGGAATGTCGATTGGCCGAGTGGACCAGTATATGTATCCACTCTATAAGGCAGACATAGAAAGCGGCCGAATGAGTGACTATGAAGCATTTGAACTCTCCGGTTGTATGCTTATCAAAATGTCTGAAATGATGTGGGTCACAAGTGAAGGAGGTTCTAAATTCTTTGCAGGGTATCAGCCATTTGTCAATATGTGCGTCGGCGGTGTGACCAGAGACGGCCGTGATGCAACGAATGAGCTTACTTACCTGCTGATGGATGCCGTTCGTCACGTGAAGATTTACCAGCCATCGTTAGCTGCACGGATTCATAATAAATCACCACAGAAATATCTTAAGAAAATTGTTGAAGTCATTCGTTCAGGAATGGGTTTCCCGGCCTGCCACTTCGATGATGCACATATCAAGATGATGCTCGCAAAAGGGGTTTCCATCGAGGATGCTAGGGATTACTGCTTAATGGGCTGTGTGGAACCACAGAAGTCTGGCCGTCTTTATCAGTGGACATCCACAGCTTATACCCAGTGGCCAATCTGTATCGAATTGGTGCTCAACCATGGGGTACCGCTATGGTACGGCAAGAAGGTAACTCCGGATATGGGAGACCTGAGCCAATTTAAAACGTACGAAGACTTTGAAAAGGCCGTTAAAGAGCAAATAAAATATATTACCAAATGGTCGTCTGTTGCTACCGTCATTTCCCAGCGTATTCACAAAGTAATGGCACCAAAACCGCTTATGTCCATCATGTACGAAGGCTGTATGGAAAGCGGCCGCGATGTTTCTGCAGGCGGTGCGATGTACAACTTTGGTCCAGGGGTGATCTGGTCTGGTTTGGCTACCTATACAGACTCGATGGCAGCGATTAAGAAACTAGTATTCGAAGACAAAAAATATACTTTGCAGCAGTTGAATGAAGCATTAAATGCAGACTTCGTCGGCTATGAGCAGATTCGAACAGACTGCTTGAATGCTCCGAAGTATGGTAATGACGAGGACTTTGCTGATTTAATCGCATCAGATTTAGTTCATTTTACAGAAATAGAACATCGTAAATACAAAACGCTATATTCTGTTTTGAGCCATGGTACGTTATCTATTTCGAACAATACGCCATTTGGACAATTAACAGGAGCATCTGCTAACGGCCGCCGTGCCTGGCTGCCATTATCCGATGGAATCAGCCCGTCACATGGTTCTGATGTCAAGGGTCCGACGGCGATTATCAAGTCGATATCGAAGATGGCCAACGATAGTATGAACATCGGAATGGTTCATAACTTTAAGCTGATGTCGGGGCTCCTTGATACACCGGAAGGCGAAGAGGGGATTATTACTCTTTTACGGACAGCATCTGTCCTCGGTAATGGCGAGATGCAATTCAACTATCTTGATAACAATACATTGATTGAAGCGCAGAAACATCCGGAGCGCTATCGTGATTTAATTGTCCGCGTAGCCGGGTACAGTGCCTTCTTTGTTGAACTGTGCAAAGATGTTCAGGACGAAATCATCAGTAGAACAATGCTGAATTCGTTCTAATTTATCAAAAAAACTTGCTGCTGCCCATTCGAAAATGGACAGGCAGCCGCAAAAATTATTTAAATAACCAATAGGAGATTAGGGGTATGGGCAATACAACCGCAGGTTTGATTGAAAGAAAAGCATTCATCTTCAACGTGCAGAAATATAACATGTTTGATGGACCAGGTGTAAGAACAATCGTATTTTTTAAAGGATGCCCCCTGCGCTGTAAGTGGTGTGCTAATCCTGAAGGTTTGGAACGGAATATTCAAGTCATGTTAAAACAAAGCTTATGTACAGATTGCGGTGCTTGTGTTCCTGTCTGCCCGGTTGGAATGCTCAATCTTTCAAAAGGAACCTCCAAACTTGAGATAGCCCGTGACATTGACTGTATTGGCTGCCGAAAATGTATCGATGTTTGTCCTGAGTCTGCCTTATCCATTGCAGGGGAAGCAAAAACAATTTCAGAACTGTTGGAAATTGTCGAAGAGGATCGGTCCTTTTATGAAATGTCCGGCGGGGGCGTCACCTTGGGCGGCGGGGAAGTATTGATGCAGCCTGAGGCTGCCGCTAATCTACTGATGGCCTGCAAGAAGGAAGGAATTAATACGGCCATTGAAACCAGCGGCTATGCAAGTCTTTCGGCTGTCCTTCAAGTTGCCGAGTTTACCGACCTATTCCTTTATGATATGAAGCACATGGATTCCGATGAGCACTTCGAAAACACGGGCGTACGCAATGAGCGGATTTTGAACAATTTGTCTGAACTGCTAAAACGCAGGTATAACGTGAAAATCAGGATGCCACTTTTAAAAGGAATTAACGACAGCTGGGAAGAAATAGACCAAGTCATTCAGTTCTTACTGCCTTATAAGGATTATAAAAATTTCAAAGGAATTGATTTATTGCCCTACCATAAATTCGGGGTCAATAAATACAATCAGCTCGGGAAGGATTACCAAATTACCGGAAACCCAGGCATGACGGCTGAGGACATGGAAAGAATTGAAAGCTGGTTTAAACAATATGACTTCCAAGTGAAGGTAGTCAATCACTAAAAGTTTACTAGATTGAGGTAATGAGAATGGGAGCATTTGGTGAAAAAGCGATTGAGCGGATCATCCAGGAATCGGTGCCGGGAAAACAAGTGACAATTGCCCATGTCATTGCTTCCCCCATGCCGGATATTTATGAACGGCTGGGAATAGACGAAAAAGGGGCAATCGGAATTCTTACGCTGACACCTTATGAGACAGCCATTATTGCTGCCGATATTGCAACAAAAACGGCTGATGTCGAAATTGGCTTTCTTGATCGCTTTACAGGCTCGGTCGTCATTATTGGGGATGTCCAAAGTGTGGTAACGGCACTTGAAGCCGTAAATGAAACCTTCAAAAATATGCTGGGATTTGTGACAACCCCAGTAACACGGACATGAGAAAGAAGCGGATCATGGTCATCGGACCGACCAACTGCGGGAAGAGCACATTAGTCAATGCCTTAAATGATGAGATGAGGCCCATCCGAAAAACACAGAATCTAATTTACGGAAAGCATACCATCGATGTTCCGGGCTCTTATATCAAAAATACCTGGATGTATAAATATCTCATTTCTGCTATGCAAGATGCCTCACATGTCTTGATATTGGTAGATCAATCCAAGACAGCAGCGGTCTATTCGCCAGGTTTTGCCAAAGTATTTAGATGTCCTGTTATTGGTGTGATTACCAAAGTGGATCTAAGGCCGGAGAATGAAGAATTTTGTATCAAACAGCTTCAAAAAACGGGAGCATCAGACCCTTATTTTAAAATTAGCGTACAGGATGGCACCGGAATCCAAGCGTTAAAAGAATGCTTATTCGAAAAGAAAGATAGGTAATGAAAATGAAATTTATTACCGAAAGTTACCTGAGGAATCTATATAAAGAAGAACCCTTTACTGTTTATGAGTTAGGACAAGGAACAAGACTTACACCCGGCGGTCGTCAGTATTTAACCGATCGGGGAATTAGATTCCTAGATTCCAGCGTTAAGAAAAAAAAGGAAGACACAGAGAAGCAAGCCGAGGCGCCGCCGGAGGTTAAGACGGATTGGAAAAAGCTGCAGTTTCAAAGCCGGATGAAGTCAATCGAGGCCTTGTGTTTGTTAACCTGCGAGGAGCTGCTGGGTAAAGATGTGGATCTGGCTCATGCGGTTGTAAAGATCTACAAACAATTTGCTTCAATCAATCGTGCTGTAAAATCCAATGGCACTGTAGAAAACCTCCCCTGTACAGAATGCGAGGGAATCAAGGAATCCAATTTTTCCAGCAATCTGGGTGATTGTTTTGAAATTACAGACTTTCACATGCAGCTTGGAAAGGGCAGGGAGATCTTAACCTTACATAGACTTCGCTGTGCACTTCAGGAAATGGAGCCGCTGATGTTGGAGATCTGTGATATCAGTAAGGAAGAAAAAGAGTGGTACGAAGATATGATAGGCAAGATCAATCAGATGATTAACAGTCTTTCGCAATTAATCCATTTGACGGTAGGAGGGAACAAATGTCTAAGGAAAGGTTGACCTTTGAATTCTGTGATCGGCTGGTAGAGGATTTTGAAAAAGTCATCGACCATCCCATCGTAGGTAAATCCTCTGTTTACTATACAGGCGTCGATTTAGGAACCGCCTGTGTCGTTTTAGCCGTTTTGGATGAAAACTATCGTCCGGCAGCAGGCGCCTACCGTTATGCAGATGTCGTCCGCGACGGGATGGTCGTTGATTACATTGGCGCTGTGAATATCGTCCGAGAAATGAAGCGCGAGCTTGAGGAGAAATTAGGAACGGAACTCACTTTTGCGGCAGCCGCCATCCCACCGGGAACCGAGACTATAGACTCGGGAGCCGTAAAGAACGTTGTTCAGGCTGCTGGCTTTGAAATAACCAATCTGCTCGATGAGCCAACAGCTGCGAATGAAGTTCTCAAAATGCAGAACGGCGCAGTCGTTGACATCGGCGGCGGTACAACCGGCATTTCCATTCTTAAGGACGGCAAGGTTGATTATGTCGAGGATGAGCCGACAGGCGGTACTCATTTTTCGCTGGTGATTGCCGGAGCCTATAAACTTCCTTTTGCTGATGCGGATCTATATAAACGTAATCCTAAGAATCACAAGGAATTGCTGCCGGTATTAAAGCCTGTCATTGAAAAAATCTCATCGATTATCACCCGCCATGTCAGCGGTTATGACGTAAGGGAAATATCCTTGGTGGGCGGAACTGCCTGCTTGGCCGGTATTGAGGAAATTATTGAGAAGAAGACGGGAATTTACACACATAAGCCCAAGAATCCATTGTTTGTCACTCCTTTAGGAATTGCGCTTAGCTGCACTCAGGAGATTATGGACTAACCTAAAGAAAATTTGTAAACCTGCAATACAAGTCGGAAGAAGGTGTGTTTTATGATAACCGCCATACTAATTGATAATGTATGGGCAACAAGAAAAGCGGAATCACTTAACGGTCTAAAGTTTATGCTGGCAGAAGTGATTGGCGGTGGCAGCAATGAAGGGGAGCGTATGGTTGTTGTTGATATCATAGGTGCCGGTATCGGAGACAGAGTGATTGTTACCACCGGCTCATCGGCCCGCAGAATGCTTGGTGAGGATGCCATTCCGGTTGATGCTTGTGTTGTTGGGATCATCGATGAAGATTGCCAGTTTACGTGATAAGGGTGGTGGGAAATTGAGTTTGCTAGATTTGGTAAGAGAAGCCGGTGTTATCGGTGCAGGAGGGGCAGGATTCCCCACTCATGTGAAGCTTTCGGCAAAGGCAGAATATATCCTTCTAAACGGGGCCGAATGTGAGCCGCTGCTAAGAGTGGACCAGCAATTAATGGCGCTCTATCCTGATGAAATCATCAAAGGGTTTGAAGCAGCCGGCAGATTGGCAGGCGCAGAGAAGGCGCTGATTGGTATTAAAGGAAAGCATAAAGACGTTGTTTCGACTCTGAAGGAGCGAATTGATGCCTTAGGCTTGAGCGATTTCGTTGAGGTTAGAGAGCTCAAGGATGCCTATCCTGCAGGTGATGAACAGGTCTTGGTCTACGAACTGACGGGAAGGGTGGTTCCAGAGGGCGGCATTCCGATTCATGTTGGCTGTGTCGTCATCAATTCGGAAACGGCTTTGAATATTTACCATGCTTCGATGAAAAGGGCAGTGACGGAAAAATATATCACCATTGCCGGCGATATTCCGAAGCGCTTGACCGTAAAGGTTCCGGTGGGCACACCGATGATCGAGGTACTCAAGTTAAGCGGTATTGAGAATTTTGCCGATTATTCGGTCATAGATGGCGGTCCAATGATGGGACCGGTCATGAGGAGCATGGAGGCTTATGTAACTAAGAAAACCAAGGGCTTAGTGATTTTAAAAAAACAGCATCCTTTGATTAAACGAAAAACAACCAGTCTGGAACAGGCAAAGAGAGTCAATAAGTCGTGCGAGCAATGCCGGATGTGTACAGATTTGTGTCCGCGTTATCTGCTGGGGCACAACTTGCAGCCGCATAAGATGATGAGAGTCACCAACTATAGCCTGCAGGATGCAGAAGACCAGACGATGGTTTATCTATGCTCGCAGTGCAATTTGTGTGAATTGTTCTCCTGCCCAATCGGCTTGTTTCCGAAGTCAAACCATCAGTATTTGAAACAGAAATTAATCGAAAAGAATATTCGCCATACAGCGGTGCCGACGTCATTCGAGCCCCGCAAAAACCGCGAATATCGTTTGGTTCCCAGTAAACGACTTGTGGCTAAATTGGGCTTGCATCATTTAGATCAACCAGCGCCAATGACCGATATTTCACTTGAGCCAGAGGTTGTCTATATTGCGAAAAGCCAGCATGTCGGAGCACCTGCCATTCCAGTCGTTTCGGTTGGTGATCATGTGAACGCTGGCCAGCTGATCGGGAAAATTCCGGAAAATGGTTTAGGAGCAGCCATTCATGCCAGTATTTCCGGAACGGTGATAGAAACTGAAAATGCTTATATAGCAATAAGGAGGGACCAGTGATGGCAAACGCGATTGGAGTGGTTGAATTTACGAGCATTGCTCGTGGAATGTACGCGGCCGATCAGATGGTGAAGATTTCGGATGTAGAAATCGTTACGGCTTCATCTACCTGCCCGGGTAAATATATTGCCATCGTTCATGGGGATGTTGCTTCCGTTTCTGATTCTGTCGAAACAGGCGAACGTCTGGCAGAGGAATATTTTGTTGATTCTCTGATTATCCCGAATGTCAGTCCTGCGGTATTTCCCGCCATTGCAGGGACTACCGTGCCAGATCGAATTCAGGCTCTAGGCATAATCGAGTCCTTCTCCCTGGCATCAATGATTTTAGCGGCCGATGCCATTCTAAAGACGGCTGATGTAGAGGCGCTTGAACTTCGCTTGGGAAATGGGCTCGGCGGCAAGGCATTCTTCACTTTTACCGGCGATGTGGCAGCGGTGAATACGAGTATGGATGCAGGGAAGGCGATTGCAAAAGAAAAAGGTCTGCTGGTCAATTGCGAGGTAATCGCCTCGGTATCCGACCGGCTGATCCCAAGTTTATTTTAAAGGGCTCTGAACCAAATTCGGGGCATGACAATGAATTTTCGCCGATGAGGAGGTGAAGATATGAAGAAATTAATCTGCGCTAAAGATGTGGAGGCTGTGGAAAAACAGGGACAGAAAGTCCTTTACATCGATAGCAAAACCATTATTACTCCAGCAGCCAAGGATGCAGCGAAAGTGTTTGGAATCGAATTTTCTACAGAGAAAGTAAGTAGTGGGTCCGAACTTTCTAACCTGACAAATTCAAACAGCGGTGAGATAGACAGCCAGATGATTTATACGGTGCTTAAAGCACTTGCTGATAAAGGTCTGTTAAAAGGACTATTAGAAAATCTCCCTACAGCACCATATATGGCTGAACATGATGGCGGCGGCCTGAAGCTGATTCGCGGAAATTCCGTAAAGTTTGATGTATTTGATACCGGCAATCCCGCCAATAAAGTTTTTTATCAAGAGTTAATTAGTAAAGATGAATCTTCGATGAGTGCAGGATTTTTAACAATAGAAAAATCAAGCTTTGAATGGGAATTAACCTATGAGGAAATCGATTATGTCATTGAGGGCACGGTGACGGTCTCCATTAATGGAAAAACCTATACCGCCTACCCTGGTGATGTTCTCTATGTTCCTTCAGGTTCCAAGGTAGTTTGGGGCTCTCCTGATAAGGCCAAAATATTTTATACTACATATCCGGCCAACTGGGCTGACCTTGTTTAGAGGTAAGGAGGGGAAAAAATGCAGGCACTGGGGTTAATCGAAACGAAAGGACTCCTGGCAGCGGTGGAATGTGCCGATGCCATGCTTAAGGCGGCAAACGTTACTCTTATCGAAAAGACCCTTGTAGGCGGCGGCCTTGTTGCCATCACTGTAACTGGTGATGTAGGCGCCGTAAAAGCAGCCGTTGAAGCCGGGGCTGCTGCAGTAGAGCAGCTAGATCGTGCACTATTAGTTTCTCAACATGTCATTCCCCGGCCGCATGAGGAATTGGCTGACTTGATCGGGTCAGAAAAACCAGTGGCTGAAGATATATCAGTAGAACCAGTTGGGGAAGTAGTGGACGAAGATATAGTGGCTGAACCAGTTGCGGAAGCTGTGGACGAAGATCAAGTGGCTGAAACTGCTGAGGAAGCTGCCGACCAGGCTGGAGCGGTTGAAGGATATAGGAAAAACTCCCTGAAACTAGACCCGAAAGAAATCAATAAGAAGAGAATTGACTATATCGTTCTCGAATATGGTTTAGACATTGCCCTTGAGCTTCTCGGCAGTCTAAAAGTAACAAACCTTCGAACGCTGGCAAGGGAATATAAGAGCTTAGGTATTGCAGGACGATTCATATCGAAAGCCGATAAGAAAACGCTGCTTTTAGAGTTAACTAACTATTACCAAAAAACAACGAAAAAATAGATTACTAGATTACGTGAAAGGGGGGAATTCTCTAATGGAGAATTTCGACTATGATTTAAGGTCCATCCAAGCAGTTAGAGATCTTGCCCGTTTAGGAAAAGCAGCAGCGGAACAGATGGCTGACTATACAGAAGAACAAATTGATCAAATCCTGCGCAATATGGTAAAAGCAGCTAAAGACCATGCGGTCATGCTGGCCAAAATGGCTGTTGAAGAAACTGGTTTTGGTAAAGTAGAGGATAAAACCTACAAAAATCATTTAGCATCTACTATTTTGTATCAATCCATAAAAGACTTGAAAACCATTGGTATCATTCGGCATGATGAAGCGACTCAAATTATGGATGTTGCGGAGCCTGTCGGGTTGGTCATGGGGATCATCCCTTCCACCAATCCTACATCAACAGCGATTTATAAGGCGATGATTGCCATTAAATCTCGTAATGCGATTGTCTTTTCACCGCATCCATCTGCCGCGAAATGTACAGTAAAGGCTGCTGAAATCATGAACCAAGCAGCAGTAGAGGCGGGTGCTCCTGCCAATATTATTGGATGTATTTCGCTGCCAAGCATGAATGCAACCAATGAGTTGATGGAATGTAAAGAAGTGAAAATGATCATTGCTACGGGCGGCCCAGGACTTGTAAAGGCCTCTTACAGTAAAGGAAAGCCGGCCCTAGGCGTTGGCGCTGGCAATTGCCCAGCCTATATTGAGAGAACCGCTAATGTTCAAAAAGCCGTGAAGGATATTTTGGCAAGTAAGACGTTTGATTACGGCACCATTTGCGCATCTGAACAGTCCGTTATTGTGGAAGAGTGCAACCAAGAGCAGGTGGTAGCAGAATTCAAAAAGCAGGGCGGTTATTTTATGAGCCCTGAAGAAACAGCAAAAGTCTGTGAATTACTTTTTAAAAATGGACATGCCATGAATGCAAAGTATGTTGGAAGATCACCACAGGTGATTGCAGCCGCAGCAGGGTTTTCCATTCCGGAAGGAACCAAAGTTCTGATTGGTGAGCAAAAAGGGGTCGGCCCAGCTTATCCATTATCCTATGAAAAACTAACATCTGTTCTTGCTTTTTATACCGCAAAAGATTGGGAAGAAGCATGCCAGCTTTGTATTCAACTGCTTCAAAACGGTATCGGCCACAGCATGAGCCTTCATACTCAAGATAAAGATATCGTCATGAAGTTTGCTAAGAAACCGGCATCGCGGATTTTAGTGAATACTGGCAGTACGCAGGGAGCTACTGGAGCAAGCACCGGACTTATGCCTTCCTTCACACTGGGATGCGGAACATGGGGCGGCAGCTCGGTTTCGGAAAATGTCAGCCCAGTCCATTTGATCAATATTAAGAGAGTGGCCTACGGACTAAGGGATTGCAGCACATTAGCCTCTGCTGACCCGACGTTCGACTATCCTGAGCTATCATTAACTAGCTGTGAAAGCAGCCATGAGGAAGCGGATTCCTTAAAAGGGAATATTGATTTTTCAAATAATGAACAGCTTGTCAAGCTCATCAATGAGTTAGTGGCAGCAATGGCAAAGGGGTAAGTTCCAATGGATAAATATGAGAATGTTCTACAGCTTTTAATGGAGGCGCTACAATCCAATCAGGCTTCTACAGCAGTGAAAGAGGTGCCTCAAGTTGCTGCATCCGCTACGGCAGAGGTGAATGTAGATTCCTTCGATATTCCGGTCGGGGTGTCTAATCGGCATATTCATTTATCCAAGGATGATTTATATAGCTTATTTGGAGATTGGTATCAGCTGAAAAAAACAAAGGATTTATCCCAGCCTGGACAGTATGCATGTAATGAAACCGTGACTATATGCGGTCCAAAAGGTGCGATTGAAAAGGTGCGAATTCTTGGACCTCTCCGCGAGCAGACGCAGGTGGAAATTCTTGAAGGTGATACCTTTAAGCTTGGAATTGCCACACAGCCAAGAATGTCAGGCCAATTGAAGGGATCACCAGGGATCACCATCATCGGACCAAAAGGGTCTGTGCAGCTTACTGAGGGTCTAATTATTGCCCAAAGGCATATCCATATGAACCTCGCTGATTCTGAGCGTCTGGGTGTCCGTGACAAACAGATTGTCTCAATTGAGTTTAATGGTCCGCGCGGCGGTATTTTAAACAATGTAGCGATTCGGGCAAATGCCACTTCTGCGCTGGAATGCCATATCGACACAGAGGAAGCAAATGCCATGGGTGCTAAATCATCTACAAAAGTTAAAATCATAAAATAACCATTTTGGAGGAATAAAACATGAGATACGATGCATTAGGAATGATCGAAACTAAAGGTTTGGTTGCTGCAATTGAGGCGGCAGATGCCATGGTTAAAGCAGCAAATGTTAACTTAATCGGAAAAGAACTTGTTGGCGGCGGTTTGGTCACTGTAATGGTAAGAGGAGATGTAGGTGCCGTTAAGGCGGCAACTGATGCAGGAGCTGCAGCAGCAGAACGCGTAGGAGAGCTTATTTCCGTTCACGTGATCCCACGTCCACACGGAGAAATGGAAGGTATTCTTCCTGGTGAGAAAGCAGTTAAGGAATCTGTAACAGTCTAAGTTTAATAGAATTAGTGCATTTGGCAGCAAAAAAAAATACTATTTTGGAGGGCTCAACGATGAAATATGATGCATTAGGAATGATCGAAACAAAGGGTTTAGTGGGAGCAATTGAAGCAGCAGATGCCATGGTTAAAGCAGCAAATGTTTATCTGATTGGAAAAGAACATATTGGCGGCGGCCTTGTAACTGTCATGGTAAGAGGAGACGTAGGCGCGGTTAAAGCAGCAACAGATGCAGGAGCAGCAGCTGCAGAGCGTGTTGGCGAATTAGTTTCCGTCCACGTCATCCCACGTCCACACGCAGAAGTAGAAACCGTACTTCCAGCACAAGCAGCAAAAGAACTAGTAAGATAAGATGTCAATGGGGACGGTTCTGCTGGCTTTTTATTGGTCGAAGTTGACCAAATTGAGCCATGAGAACCGTCCCCTTGGCATTCAAATTCACATACAAGCTTTATATTCACTCATAATATTGTTGATAATTGTTTCTACTGGTAGGATTTCTTTGATTTCATGTACTCTTGATCCCGCAAAAACAAGTCCATTCTCGCAATCTCCATTCATAGATGTGATCAAAGAATCTAGCGTACAAAAACGATAAGAACAATTTTTTAGGCAATCTATACACTTTTTAATTTTTACCTTTTTATCATCAGAAATAAGTTCAGTAAACTGGTTCTTAATTGCACGACCATGGAGACCAACAGTTGTTTTTACCAAGAGGGTATCTTCCTGCTCGGCATGTACATATTTTTCTTTAAATGATAAGGGTGCATCACACTCTTCACTAGCAACGAATCTAGTTCCCATCTGTACCCCAGACGCACCTGCACGAAAAGCTCTCGCAAGATCTTCTCCAGTCATAATTCCTCCAGCAGCAATAACTGGAATCTTAACAGCTTCAACCACTTCTGGCAAAATATCAAATAAAGGTCTTTCCGTACCAAGGTGTCCACCGGCCTCATGACCTTCCACAACAACTGCTGAAGCACCAAGACGTTCTGACAATCTAGCGAGCTTCGCCGAAGACACAATCGATATGACGGGTATTCCGGATTCTTTGCCCCAAGCATACATATCTCTTGAAATTCCAGCACCTGATATGATGAAATCAACCTTTTCATCAATGGCAGCTTTCATTTTTTCAGCAAAGTCATTCATAGCGAAAAGAACGTTTACCCCAATATAGCCGGAATCCTTTATACTCTCCTTGGCCTTCCTTATGTGAGATCTCATTTCATCGACGGTAATCCCAGTTCCTGATATGATCCCAATTCCTCCAGCATTCGCTACGGCAGAAGAGAGTCCACTTAAGGAAATCCCTACACCCATACCACCTTGCATGATTGGAACCTTCGGCACCATATGACCTATTTTCAATTGTGGAAAGTTCAAAAAAATAACCCCATTTCATTACGTTTTTTAAGTGAAGCATAATTTCACTCATTGTAACAATAGGGTTTTCTAAGAAATAGTGATGTATGTAATGGTTAATCATAAAAAGTTAAAAATTAATCTCCTTTTGACACAGAATGTTAATATTTTAAAAAGTGCAAAACACTGTCTCGTCCCGAACAAACTTTTGACAGGAATTAGTGAAAGCTACTAATGCCCGTCGAAGGCAAAAAGGCGAATCAACGGGAACTAATGGAAGCGACTAATGCCCGTTGAAGGCAAAAAAGTGAATCAACGGGAACTAGTGGAAGCGACTAATGCCCGTTGAAAGCAAAAAGGTGAATCAACGGGAACTAATGGAAGCGACTAATGCCCGTCAAAGGCAAAAAAGTGAATCAACGGGAACTAGTGAAAGCGACTAATGCCCGTCGAAGGAAAAAAGGCGAACTCACGGGAATCCGAATAAACTTTATTGCATTAAAGGTGTATTATATGTATAATACACTTTATTAGGTGTATTATAAGCTTAATACAGTCGGTTTTTGGACCAGTTTTCAATAAGATACACGGAATCTGCTTTTTTTTGTAACAACTGTATTAACCAAATAATACAGCAGGTGGAAAACCATTATGTTTTGGGAGTTGGGTCTATGGATGTCAAGTTTAACAATCGGGATCCTGTTTATGTACAAGTAATTCGGCATTTTAAAGAACAAATTGCCACAGGTCTTTTTGAACCAGGTCAAGAGATCCCATCCAGAAGGGAATTAGCGAATCAACTGAAGATTAATCCGAATACGGCGCAGCGTGCGTATAAAGAAATGGAGGAACAGGGGTTGATTTTTACGGAGGGAAATTTGCCTAGCCGCATTACGAAGGATGAGCAGGTGTTGAAAATGGTACGGGAGGAACTGATTTTGGAGGCGGTTGATACCTTTGTTCATTCCGTTCGGTCCATCAATGTACCATTACACGAGGTCTTACATTTAGTGAAGGACGAGTATGAACGGGAACGTACTGAATAGGGGGGATTTATGTGATTGAAGTAAAAGAGGTAACGAAAAAATTTGGTCGGAAGAAAGTGTTGAATGGAGTTTCCTTTACGGCTGAAAAAGGGAAGATTACTTGTTTAATTGGCATTAATGGTGTGGGGAAGACGACCATTATGAAAGCGATTATGGCATTAACCCCTATTGATGGTGGAGAAATTCTTATTAATGGAGAAAAAATTCATAAAGGAAGCTATGAAAAAATCACCTTTATCCCTGATACGATTACGATGCTTCCCCAAATGAAAATAAGAGATGCGTTTACCTTTATGGCTGATTTCTACGACTGTTGGAATCAGGAAAGGGCAAGCGAACTTCTTCAATTTTTCAAGCTGAAAGAATGTGATCGCATTTCTGAACTTTCGAAAGGCAATACCGCAAAAGTGAACCTTTTGCTCGGTTTAGCGATGGATGTGGATTATGTTTTAATGGACGAACCTTTTTCAGGAATTGATATATTTAGTCGTGAGCAAATTGCTAATGTATTTACGAGCCATCTCATCGAGAACCGTGGTGTTATCATCACGACACATGAAATTAATGATATCGAACATCTAATTGATAAAGTCGTGTTACTTGATAATGGAGTCGTGTTAAAGGAATTCGATACCGAAGAGGTCAGAGAAAATGAAGGGAAATCGGTTATCGATGTCATGAGAGAGGTGTATAAAGCATGAGTCGTTATTTGAAGTTGGTCAATTTCGAGTTTAATCGTTTTTGGAAGCTATATATCGTTTTAATAGGAATTACGATTCTTTCCCAATTAATTGGCGTGATTGTTGTATCACGAGACTATGTAAATCAAGCAAATAAAATGATTTACGAGGAATCCATGCCGATGAGTAAGTTTATCGAACAAAATGGGACCCTATCATTTCATAATATTTCTCAGACTCTTTGGTTTATGGGACCGATTGGCCTTTGTTTGGTGGTGTTACTCATTTATGTCTTTTTTATTTGGTATCGTGATTGGCTCGGGAAAAATACCTTTATATATCGTTTGTTAATGCTGCCGACTGCCCGACTTCATGTCTATTTAGCAAAGGCGACAACGATTTTATTATTGACTTTAGGCCTTGTTGCCTTGCAGCTCCTATTATTACCGATCGAAAATCAACTGTTACTGCGGATCGTTCCGAATGAGTTGCTTACCAATCTCTCATTTTATGAAATTATCGAGGATCCTTATTTAAAGATGATATTTCCAAATACGTTTAGTGAATTTATTCTTTATTATGTCGGTGGCATGGCGGCTGTATTTATGGTTTTTACGGCTATTTTGTTTGAACGTTCTTTTCGGATCAAAGGGGTGTTCTACGGGATACTCTATAGCGCCGCTTCCATTCTCATTTTTTTAGCTCCCATTTTAGTGGATGAGTTTATTCTAGGAAATTATTTTTACCCACTGGAACTCTTTTTCATGGAATTAGGAACAGGATTGATTGTTTTGATGGGTGCCATATGGATAGGAAATTTCCTCATTACGAAAAAAGTAAGGGTTTAATAGGAGGGAACGAAAATGAAACGATATTGGAAAATCATCTCGGTTTGCATCGTTACGGTGATTGTTATTGGAACGTTCTATATACAATCTAGTTTCGCTGCCAAGGGGAATGTAGAAGTTAGATTTGAAAAAGTAAGCGGGAATGAAGAGGAATTGAAAAATGTCATTTTTTATGGTGATTATACAGTTGGCAACATGTTTCAGTCCCTTCAAATGACAAGTAAGGAAACAATCAATCTAAATAAACAATCTCTGTTTCAAGAACTAACAAGGAATAACACCGTGCCTGTTTTAAAAAAATTAATAGAACAGCATCGGACTTTTATGCGCGGTAAGGAATTAACGCCGAATAACTTTTATGAAGATGAAAATCTAGTAGCCTACGCCAGCATAAAAGCCAAGGATTTTGATATTGAAATTTTAAATAAATCAACAGAAGAAACTACTTCGATTCAGTTAGCTGTGCCGAAAATTCAAAATTACAGTTGGACAGAAGTTGTTGATGTCCAAGTCTCAGGTGGTAACTTAAAGGTGATTACACGGGGGTTTCGGAAAGAGGGCGGAAATGATATAAATGGATACACGATTAACATGGGTGAACAAAAATTAGTGAAGGATGAAATGATTCATACGACTCCATCGGTAGAGAACGGCTGGTCAGATATTATCTTAATCAATGATTATAATTCGATTCGATCCGAAAAATATCTTTTGTTTAAGACAGAGGCCTATGAAGATAAACAGGTTCCAGCTGAGGGTGAAATGGTATTGGACGGTGCACCAAAATTAGTCGCCAATGAAGTCATGGTCTACGATATTGAAAAGAATCAGTTGAAAAAAGTAGTGGCTCCTGATGAAATCCGTGGAACTCTAGGTGATTTGTCTGCGATCTTTCATTCCACTATCTTTATTCCATCTCAGTCAGCGGATCATTTAGAAGTGAATCAGTATGATATCGAAAAGGAGAAATGGGGTAAAAAACTGTCATTTGATTTACCATATAATAAGGAAGATGAGGGTGCCCCCTATATAAAATTAATGAATGGAAAAATATATATCATTCATTCAACCAAGAATGACGATACCATTTCCATTCGCGATTTAAAAACAGGAGTATCATTATATGAAGGAAAAATAAAAGTGAAAAATACAAGAGAAGGTCAACAGGATTTTCGCTTGCATGTAAATGAAATCGAGGGTGTTCAATAAACCGTGGGGACGGTTCTTGTGGTCAGTACTACACTGATAAAAAGCCATGAGAACCGTCCCCATTGTTTTCCATTGTTTTAAAAGAACCATTTACTATCAGGTCGGTCACGAGGAGTTAAGTTCAAGATAAAATACCCAATGATCAGGATTAAGATGACAAGGGAATAAAGCATGGTATTTACAGGCTGTTCGTGGTCAACAATAATTATTCTTACCATTGCCGTGATGCCAATGTATATAAAGTATCTAATCGGAAAATGGTATTCTTCCTTGAAATATTTAACGATCATCGTAATAAACTCAAAATATAAAAAGAAGATGAGGATATTATCCAGAAAAAGTTTATAGTCATCGCTTCCACTTTCAATCAGAATATGGCTGAAAATGATTAATTCCTTAATGAGTAAAATCGTTAGAATAATGGCTAAAAGAATGAGAGAAATATTTAAAAACACCTGGAGAATCTTAGGTATCATCCTTAAAACAGAAGTAAAATCCTTTTTTACCTTTACCATGGAAACCATCCTCTCACTTTTTTAAACTATAGATTCTATTAGTAAAACTTGATTAGGGAAGAATCAATGATGTAGTTATATCCTATTTTTGATTTTATGAAAAATCAAGTTAAGGTTTGGTAAATGTATTGGTTGACCAAGGGAGACAAGCTTATGGAGGGAAGTGCCGCGGTCATAAGAAACAGCTCCATAGTCAGAGTGGTTAAGAAGATATCCGTCGAATTTCGAATATAGGGAGCTGAGGGGCTTTAAAGCTGTGAATATTCGTCCAACTAAGTACATATTTTACGAAACTTACGACATATTTTTAGACTCTTATTATACATTTTATAAAACTTACGACATTTGTTGGACAATAATTGGGGATTATGGATTATCCTGATCATCATAGATTTGGTCACGAAGAATGAAAAAAGGTGAGAACCGAATACTGAAGTTTAATGAAGGAGAGGACAAAATGAAGAAAAGTGACCGATTTCTAGGAAGTCTTATCGGATTAGCCGTTGGTGATTGCATGGGTGCGGCTGTTGAATTCTGTCCCCCAGGTTCCTTTGAGCCGGTGAGTGATATAAGGGGAGGCGGTCCTTTTGGTTTAAAGCCAGGGGAATGGACAGATGACACGTCGATGGCTCTGTGCCTTGCAGAAAGCATCATTGAAAGGAAAGGATTTGATGCTAACGATCAAATGGAGCGCTATATTCGCTGGTATAAAGAAGGGTATTTGAGCAGCATCGGTGAATGCTTTGATATTGGCATTGCGACGAGAGAAGCGTTGAGTCAATATCTGACGACAGGGGAGCCCTACAGTGGGTCAACGGATCCCTTTAAAGCAGGAAATGGTTCGATTATGAGATTAGCCCCTGTCCCTTTGGCTTGGTCGAATGATATGGAACGGGCGATCTATTATTCCGGCGAAAGCTCACGAACCACCCACCAGGCTGAAGAGGCGATGGACGCCTGTTTTTACCTCGGCGGGTTGATTGCAGGGGCCGTAAATGAATTTTCGAAGGAGTATCTTCTTTCCCGGGAGTTTGTTTCATTTGTAGAAAATAAACTGGGAAGACCTTTGAGTCCTAAAATCAGAGAAGTGGCAGAGGGTTCCTATAAAGATCGAAACCCACCGCTTATTAATGGAAGTGGGTATGTTGTACACTCTCTGGAGGCCGTACTCTGGGCTTTTTATCTCACTGACGATTTTAGTGAGGGGGTATTGAAAGTTGTTAATTTAGGAAATGACGCCGATACAACTGGAGCCATCTATGGTCAATTAGCCGGAGCATATTACGGGGTCTCGATGATACCGGAGCACTGGCGGCGGCAACTCGTTCAGCTTGAATTCATAGAGAACTTGGCCAATAAGCTTTATGATTTGCAACTGGAAAAATGACATTTTTTATTAAAAATAATCTTAGTTATAAGTGGTTGCCACTTTTATATAAGACTTCCACCATCCAACCTCCCAAATGTGGAAGGTTGGATGGTCATAAAGCTCTATTAAGGTCGTGTAAATCATTCCCGAGAAGTTCCCTTTGAAGCTCCAACAGAAAATTTAGTACTACCCTATTGAATTCTTCATTCTTTTCAATTTTCGCCACATGCCCTGCTTTTTTGATCAAATACCGCTTTGAATTTGGTATTAATTTATGCATTCTTTTTTGCATGAAGGAAGGGCAAATTCTATCGTTTTGACAGGAAATGATCAAGGTTGGTACCTTTATATTTTTCAATGTTTCACGGTAATCAATATGTATACATGCCTTCCATGACGGCAGAAAACCGTCTAAATGATTGGACCAATTCGGCATAACTTTTTGAATCATCTCATCGCTTTTATCATAAAGGCACCGCAATGTCGCTTCCGCTTTAAATTGTTCAACGGTCATCTTGGCATATTTCCTGTTACTCAGTGATAGTAGTTTTTCAAGCCAGGTGGGAATGTAGAAAATAGTGCTTGCTAGAATAAAAGACTTTACTTTTTCGGGAGAAATTTTATAGATCTCTTGCGAAATGATTCCACCCATGGAAAACCCAAGTATATGCGCATTTTTTATCGCCAAATGATCCAATAATCCCACGATATCTCTAGCAAACGCGTTAATGGATATTTCCTCACCTTCAGGGCATTTGGATTTTCCAAATCCCCGTAAATCAGGGATAATGACATCGAAATGGTCGGCAAAACGATGTTGAAACTTCCACCCTTCCTTTTGTTCACCTAACCCATGAATTAGGACAAGTGGTTCGCCGCTGCCCATCCGGTCATAGGATAGATTAGTTCCATTGATGAGAGCCTGGTACATTTAATCCCTTCCTCATTTGAATTTCGCTTTTCCTTCCAAATAACATATTTCTCACGCAAACACACGCCACATGGTCTGTATCCTGCAGCAATTGCTGTTTGTTCATCCGCAAAAAATACTCTTTCGTTGACGTATCCTCCTTTTTCAATCGCACGTAAGGCTGCTCGACAATCCATTCGACCGTATATTTTATTTTTACGATACCCTCCAAAAGTTCCTGGAGTGGAGCTCTTATACGGTTTTCTGTCAGGACCAATCAGTGTATAGGTTTTGTGTTCTACATCCATCGATCATACTCCCCTCTCTGCTTCAGTTCTATATGGAATATTTCGACAAAAATGTATAAATCCCTGTTTTTTTCAAAAGGAAAAGACCACAGGGGGGCGGTTCCTGTGGTCGAAATAGCAAGATAAAAAACGTAATATGCGCCCTGTGGACTCAATACTACGATTTGCTTTTGGCCAGGGGGGACGGTTCTGGTGGTCTAAACTAACCTCATTAGAAACCGGGAGAACCGTCCCCTTGGTTACCCTTGGTTACCCTTGGTTACGCTGCTTTTCTCATGTCTGCTACCTGTTGTCGTGTTTCCGGGAAGGTCGCCACTAAGAAGATGTACAAACTGGAAACTGCGATAAAGAATATCATTGCCGGCGTGTATCCGGAAGAGCCTAGAATAAAGCTCCACACAATGGTAGCAATGGTTTGGCCCGCATAGGCGATCGCCCAAAATAGTCCGAACATAATTGTCAATCTTTGTGGAGTCATCCCTTTTAACTCATGGGGCAAATTCAAAAAGATTGGGTACTGGATATACATCGCGAATCCCGATATCGAAATGAGGGAGTACGATAGAAGCGGAATTTTATTAGCAAAAACGATTGCAAGGGCAAAGGTCCCAACCATTACAATTCCTGAGAACAGGAGAGTCGGTTTCCGTGGCACGCCCTTATTCCCAATTCGAATCCCTGCAAATGTACCGAGAATACCAAAGCCTGAGATTAGCAGGTTGGTTACCGAGCCATTTAACAAGGTATATTGATCAAAAATCGCTTTAAAGCTCACCAGAGATAGGACATACAAGGTTAAAAAGGAAGCAAACGCCAGGCCATAGCGCCAGAGAAATCCGTCCTTGAGAGCCTCTTTATAACCGTATTTTTCAGCTTTCCCACCCGTTTCTTTTGTTTCAAAGGTCTCTGCTTTCCAAAGCCATGCGATAAAAAACAAAATCGTTAACGATGCAAAGAAAGTTAAAGTTAAACGCCAGTTGGCCACCATTTGCTTGGCAAAAACCGTAAATAAGACGGCGACAATAAAGGCACCGGCATTATAGGCGACGGTATTGGCCGCATTAATGCGCAGCTTTACATTTGAATTTTTTACATAGTGAGCAACGATAGGGTTCATATAGACAATAACCATCGAGCCCCCTACGGCCATAACCATCCTAGCGACTGTATAGGCCCAATAATTCGGTAAATAGATTGCGACAAGCCCCATCATTAAAAGCCCAATTGCCAACCCAGCGGCTTTTCGAGGTCCTAATTTCATGAGCACAATTGCAGCTAAAATATTAGCAAATACACGAGCAGTTGTAATCGAGTAATTTACTAATTGAGAAATAATCGGGTCGACCGGTCCACCGAAAAACGTCTCGGTTATTTGCGGTGTCAATGAAGAACCCGCCACCCAGTTCATCGCAAAAGTTACATAGGCCAGCCATAAAACAGCCATCATAAAATAACCCTTTTTTGAATGATTAATAGTTTCCATACAGTCATCTGCTTTCATTCGTGATTTTACCCGGGGTACCCGGGGGACGGTTCTGGTGGTTTTTATTGCCTCAAAAAAACCATGAGAACCGTCCCTGTGGAACCCTTGAATTAAATTACTGGTTTCATTGTTTCTTTTAATACTGTAACGGAGTGGTTAAATTGTTGTTTTTCTAGTTCATTTAGTTCTATTTCAAGGACTTCACGGATTCCGCCACGGTCAATGACTGCAGGTACACCGATAAACACATCGTTTTGTCCATATTGTCCGTCTAGATAGGAGGAAACAGTCAAGATACAGTTTTCATTATTTAAAATCGCCTTCGTAATTCGAACGAGGGACATGCCAATTCCGTAGTAGGTGGCACCTTTTCGTTCAATGATATGATAAGCCGCATCACGGACGCTTACGAAAATATCTTCTAAGCTTTCATTGGTTATTTTTCCGGCCGGTAGTTCTTCCAGTCTTTCCACACCCACTGAGGCACGGCTCCAAACCGGAAGTTCCGTATCACCGTGTTCGCCGATGATATATGCATGAACATTTCTTGTATCCATGTTGAAATGCTGACCAAGTGCAAAGCGGAGACGCGCTGAATCTAATACGGTACCGGAACCAATCACTCGTTCTTTTGGCAGCCCGGACTCTTTCCAAGTCACATAGGTTAAAATATCAACAGGGTTTGTTGCGACCAAGAAGATTCCGTCAAATCCGCTTGCCATAATGTTTTTTACGATTTGTTTAAAAATTTTCGTGTTCTTTTCCACTAATTCTAAACGGGTTTCGCCAGGTTTTTGAGCCAATCCTGCGGTAATCACCACTAAATCTGCCTGTTCGCAATCTTGATAAGTACCGCTCCAGACCTTGATGGGTGACGGAGCAAACGGGATTCCGTGGTTAAGATCCATCGCCTCGCCTTCCGATTTTGCCTCATTCACATCAATAAGAACTAACTCTTCCGCAACTCCTTGATTAATCATTGAATAAGCATAACTGCAGCCGACTGCACCTGTTCCAACTAAGACAACCCGATTTACTTTTTTATTTCTGTTTTCCATGATGATAATCTCCTTTATATATGAATTTTTATTAAACCAGTAAAGCTCTAAGCTAGTAGTGATTATTTGATAATTAATAACTTAATGGTGTTAGTATATCACTAGTTTGTGAAACTTTTCACAATTAATATGACAAAAATATGAACATTTTAATGGAAGCCTTTACATTTTAGAAAAAGCATGGTTAGGGATGGATGAGTTGGTCAGAGTCTTATAGGTGTATAGGTAACTTAGGAGTGGCACCGCTCCGTGGCACACGAACGCTCGAAATTTGTCGAAGATTGATAGTCTGTTAGATGGATTTATAGTGATAGAATGAAGGTGCATTGGAAGACCATGAGAAAAAACCAGGAGAACCGTCCCCGTGGAGGTAATATAGTAAAACCCAGGCTGATTAGCCTGGGTTTTGTTCTGTTTTTAATGGAAGATTATAACCAATCCCCCTTAAAATTTTTTTCATCGTTCACACGCAATAAGATCCTTGTCCCGATCACTTTTCTTATTTGCGTCATAAAGTGCTTTTGAAACATAAGGCTTGTATTTTGTTTTTCCACCTTTGTTTTTAACTTTCGATGTACGAGCAACCCCGCCTTTGAAGTCCTTATTTAATGCAGTACAGTTTTTGTAAGTTTTAATCTTCACTTTTGCTTCCGCAGAATCTGTCAATCCGAAAGATAATCCTAAGACTAATCCCAAAGATAATAAAATAGTAAACAATCTTTTCAACTTTCTCCAGCTCCTTATGGTAAAATCTATTTCTCATAATAGCGATTTTATTGGGAATTCTCAATAAAATCGCTATGGGTACCTCTAATAGTTACGCAAACCTTATAAAAAAACCGTGAGAACCGTCCCCATGGTCCCTTTTCACCAAGTTTTCACCATCCTCTATTAATATTCATTACATCAGATAACGAAAGGAGGATAAAAGAGATGAATACAAAAGTGAAGAAGGGTATTTTCTGGGGTGTCATCATTGCCTCTTCGGTACTGGTGATTAACATACTCCACTTATTTTTTGGAGGAAGCAGTGCTTTTGCTAGAGGTCCTCATGGACATGGCGGCAGCATGGGCCAGCGTAGCGGCGGATTTGGCGGCCGCGAGATGATGAATGGCGCTCACCATAACGGTGGATTCCCTTGGCTGTTCCTTATGATTGGACTAGCTGTTCTATTTCTAATTGTAAGATGGCTTAGAAAGAAGTCGAAGGCTTCTTCCGTGCAACAGTTTATTGACACCTCAGTTGTAGGTTCGCATATACCGGTAACGAACCAAAATGCTAGCATTTTGGACCAATGGGAAAAAAGTATTTTAACTAAAAAGGAGAATGAATAATATGGGTATTTTTAAAAGAATCAAAACGATTGCAAAGGCGGACATTAATGGGCTATTAGACGGGATTGAGAATCCGATTGCGATGTTAAATGAGTATTCTAGAGAAATGGAACAGGAAATAACGAAAGGTCAGAAAGCCCTCGCGAGACAAATTTTTGTCGAGAAAAAAACAGAAGCACTTATTTCTGAAACACGAGCGTTGGTGGAAAAGCGTACTCGCCAGGCAAAGTTGGCGATTGAACAAGGCGATGAGGCGATGGCAAAACTAGCCGTCCAAGAAAAGCTCACGAAAGAAAATCAGTTACAACTATATGTGGACCAATTAGCATCAATTAAGGGACAAACTCAAATCCTTATCGAAAAATTAGACGAGCTAAAGGAAACGTACAACCAATTGCAGCAAAAGAAAATCTTGCTCGCTTCACGTGCCAATGTGGCGCAGTCGATGAAACAAATTCAAAAAGCGACGGTTTCTTTCAATACGGATGATATTGCAAAAGGAGTAGCTCGTGCCGAAGAGAAGATTTTATTCATGGAAGCAGAGGTTCAGGCGGGAAATCAGTTCTCGACTCCTTTAGCACAGTTTGACGCCGCCTACAATAACTTTGTGAGTGATGAAGAGCTAAATAAGGAAATTGAAAAGTTAAAGAGTGAAAAAGAAAAAGTGGCTGCATTTTAATCTTAATTTTAATGAAGGGACGAGGAGCACCACCTAATAGGCTGGGTGCTTCTCTTTCTATCTCACGCAGAAAGGAGGATTTATATTGGATACAACAACGTGGATTCTTATTTACCTGGGGGGAGCATTGGCGGGGAGCATGATCCCTTTTATGAGGGTATATTTTTCCCATTTTCATAATTTGATCAACCTCGTAATTAGTGCTTGCTTGGAGGGTGGCAAAGTCCATCTGTATTTAGGGTTTAGTGTTCTTGCCTTGGTATTATGGATTCGCAACACATTTGGTGTAATATGTGTCCTTTCTGTTATTGTTCTCTTGGCTCTGCCCGTCTATTTCCGCTATCAAACTGTTTTAGTTTTACCTGTAAATGTTAACTTTGAACTAATTATCGTTCATATGAGCATATTCATAGCATCGGTTCTTTTTGTTCAATCGATGATTGGTGCGATATTGGTATGTAAACAATCGTTTATGAAAAGAGACAATCCGAAAAGAAAGGCAGCACTGGTTCAAACAAAGTTAATTCCGACCGTTGTTTTAGGAATTATCCTGTTTGGACAAACCGTTTTTGCCGGTTACTTTTTTGCCATAAATTTTATCAGTCTTCCCTTTAGTCTTGATGGAAGCATGGGGACGGTTCTGCTGCTTCTTGTCTAGATTTTTTAGTATTTATGAAAGGCACGACTAGCGAAATCGACTAGTTGTGCCTTTTTCTGTGTGGAATTTATTTTCCTTCTATAGAAATAGTGAACAAAGGAATACCCAGGCATCGAATAGCCTGGGTATCGTTAGCAGTTTAAATAGTGGTCATACATATCTAAGCATTCGAGCAGTTCTATTTTATATACCATTAATGCCTTTTTTACCGTTTCGTTATAATTGTTATTGAGTTCAATGTTGCATTTCTCTAATTCCGACGTTTTCATCGCAGTAAGTTCATTATAAATATTTGTTAAATCGTGCATTTGTTCATTCCCCTTACCTATTATTTTTGAAAAACCACATGTAACCCAGGCTGCTTCTCCTCTAGCAATCTTTTGACATGTCTTTTCTAAAAGAATGGACACCTATTCGATTTTCTATACTACCAAAATCCTTTGTTTCCGAGACTTATCACTTGGTTATTGGAACCTATGACATATTTCAGGAGACTTACAACGTAATTAGTGGAACTTATGACATATTTTTGAAGACTTATTACATAAATATTTGAACTTACTACATATTTTTCGAGACTTACGACATTTGCTGGATAATAAATGGAAGTTGTTTAGTTAGGAAGAATGGGAGTCACCAAGAATACCCTTCTTGTTAGTCGAACTCCTTGAAAAATAAAAAACTTTATAACTAGCCTCCGCTTTTCACCAAGTTTTCACCAAACTCTATTATTATTCATTACATAAGATAACGAAAGGAGATAAGAGAGATGAACACAAAAGTGAAAAAGGGTATTTTCTGGGGTGTCATTATTGCCTCTACGGTACTAGTTATTAATGTACTCCACTTTCTATTAGGAGGGGGCAGTGCTTTTGCTAGAGGTCCTCATGGACATGGCGGTGGCATGGGTCAGCGTGGCGGCGGTTTTGACGCCGGCCAGCAGATGATGAAAGGCGGTCACCAAATGATGAATGGCGCGCACCATAGCGGTGGATTCCCTTGGCTTTTCCTTATTATTGGACTGGCAGCCGTGGTTCTATTAGTGAGATGGCTTAGAAAGAAGTCAAAAGCTTCATCGATGCAACAGTTTATTGACACCTCTGTGATAGGCTCGCATATACCGGTCACAAACCAAAATGCTAGCGTTTTGGACCAATGGGAAAAAAATCTATTAAATAAAAAGGAGAATGAATAATATGGGTATTTTTAAAAGAATCAAAACGATTGCAAAGGCAGACATTAACGGATTTTTAGACGGGATTGAAGATCCGATTGCGATGTTAAATGAGTATTCGAGGGAAATGGAGCAGGAAATTGTCAAAGGTCAGAAAGCTCTAGCAAGGCAAATTTATGTAGAGAAAAAGCAAGAGGCACTAATTTCACAGGTGAAAGCGTTGGTGGACAAGCGTACTCGTCAGGCCAAACTTGCGATTGAACAAGGCGACGAGGCGATGGCAAAATTAGCTGTTCAAGAGAAGCTCAATCAAGAAAGCCAGTTACATCTTTATCAGGAGCAATTAGAGTCGCTCAGGGGACAAACCAAAATTCTTATCGAAAAATTGGACCAACTGAAGGAAGCATACAACCAAATGCAGCAAAAGAAAAACTTGCTAGCATCCCGTGCAAATGTGGCGCAGTCGATGAAACAAATTCAAAAAGCGACTATTTCCTTCAATACGGATGATATCGCAAGAGGAGTAGCCCGTGCTGAAGATCGGATCTTAATGATGGAAGCGGAAGTGCAGGCAGGTAATCATTTTTCGACACCACTCGCTCAGTTTGACGCAGCCTATAACAGCTTTGTGAGTGAAGAAGAGCTCAATCAGGAAATTGAAAAGTTAAAGAGTGAAGTATAATTCAAGGGAAGGAGTACCATCCGATTGGCTTGGTGCTTCTTTTTCTATCTGGCATAGAGAGGAGGATTTGTATTGGATACAGCAACACTGATTCTTATTTACCTGGTTATTGGGTTAGTGGGGAGCAGGCTTCCTTTTGTAAAAGTGTATTTAGCTCATTCCCACAACTTGGTGAGCATGGTCATAAGTGTTTGCTTGGAGCGGGGCATAAATAACAAAATTTTGTTAAATCGGGATGGTTCAGGACAGACAACCGGAAGTTTGACTTCACCGTTTAAAAAAGCGCTGATCTCGTATGCAGGTTATACGGGTGTTTCAGTGGCGGCGATTGGCTTGTTTTATTTAGTCTCGCGAGGTCATTTTCATTTGGTTATTTATCTATTCTTAGGACTTAATTTGCTTGCTTTATTGTTGTGGATTCGCAATGTATTTGGAGTGGTTTGGGGTATATCCCTAGTCGTTCTACTGATCTTACCCGTTTACTTTCGATATGACCTGGTTCTCGTTCATATGAGTATATTCCTAGCAGCGGTACTGTTTGTTCAATCGATTATTCGTGCCATTGAGGTGTGTAAACAATCGTTTATGCCGCGGAGCGACCCGGGAAGAAAAGTAGCACTCGTACAAACAAAGTTTATCCCTGCAGTCATTTTGGGGCTCGCCCTGTTTGGACAGACCGTTTATGTCGGGTACTTTTTTGTCAGGAATTATATTATTTGACCGTGTGGGTGGCAGGTGGCTGGCCACAGGCCATGGGGACGGTTCTGCTGGCACCCCCCTCTAGATTTCCCAATTTCTATACACCAAAAAAGGCACACCTAGCTAAAAATTTGCAAGTTGTGCCTTTTTTTTTTGTGCGGGTAAGACTAGGGGAAAGGACCTTATAGTGAGGGTCAACCCTCATTAAAAGCCATGAGAACCGTCCCCAAGGGATAATCAATTTCTTTCTCTTGCCACTTGCGTATCCCTAATGTTCTTTTGAACCGTAATGGCTGCAAATAAACTTAGAACAAATGCCATACCGTAAAATCCCTTCTCGCTTAAATCAATACTTCCTGCATTGAATAAACCGATCCCCATTAATGCTATAGCTACAATAAGTGCAAACCAACTAATACCATAATAAATATTAGTAACTGGTATTCCCTCATCTTTATCTCTTACTGCTTTTTGTAAAGAAACCGCTGAATAGAGCCCGAATACCAAAACGGCAAAGTAATATCCCTTTTCGTTCAGTTGCATCGATGCGTTATATAAGCCGATTAGATAAGCCGTCACACCTACCAATAACGCTGCCCAAGAAGCCCCTTTGAAAGCTGGCGTCGGTTCTCCCTCTTTCCTTTCTATTTTCACTTTTGGATCATTTTGCTTCCCTTTATCTAATAAAACCTCATGATCATTCGACATTGAATGCTTCGCCCCCCTCTTTTTATCTATATAAACGGAGCACTGCAGAGACACTGAAGTGCTCCTACCTAAATCTATTATATAGAAATATCTTACAATTAGTAGATAATTTTATTCATAATGTTGTTGATTTTGCTCGCGGAGTTTCCGCGGGTCCGCGGGGACGGTTCTGCTGGCTTTTTCACTAGCTTTCCCAATTTCTATACAGTAAAAAAGGCACAACTAGCTAAAAATTCGCTAGTTGTGCCTTTTTTTGCGGGTAATGAACAAGGGAAAGGACCTTATTGTGAGGGCCCCCCCACATTAAAAGCCAGGAGAACCGTCCCCTTGCTTCCCCTTGCTTCCCTATTTATATTTTGGTATATCAAGTACCAATATATAATTGTTTAGTTGGCTATATAGTTCGTACATTTTTGTTGTTTGTTTAAAGGCCCAGCCGATATCTGTTGCATATTGATGGGTGGGATTCAGTGTTAATGATGCAGCTAGAGGGTTCCAGCGCATTTTATACAAGGTATTTTGTCCATTGTTTATATACCCATTACCTATAAAGGCTGCTCCTCCAATAATTGCTGCTTGAGGGGTGAACCATTTAGCATTATAGGCATATTTAGCCCCACACTGATCTGGGCAAGCATCTACTGCACCGATTCCATACATATTGTAAGTTTTCTTAATTTCTATTAAGCTATTTCGATTCTTAGCCGTCGCTAATTCTAAATTTCCATTCTTATTCTTTCCTACTTCAATGCCATTTGCCAAATTGGAATGACCGTTCCCAGTTTCTAATAGGGCATGAGAAATCAAATAAACTTCATTTATGCCATATTTTTTGGCGCCATCAACAAAGTATTTTGCTTTCCCTGTTAAACTACCTTTGCCGCTTAGAATGCTCGTATTGACTTCATTCACATTAATATTTGCACTTTGTGCAAGATTCAAGTATTGCAATGAGTCTTTTAGATTCCCTGTGAAGTTTCCACTATTCAAGTAAAAACCCAAATCTTTTTTATCAGGCGTCACCCATCCTGAAGTGTATTTCACATGGTACCATGTAAACCCATCGGATCCTTTTTTACTAGAATATAAGGTAACAACTGTTCCGTTTTTCACTTTACTTCCTTGGATATAACTCGTACCGGGGCCTCTGCTTAGTGTTCTATCCCCTGATACCGTCGCTTTTCCATTTTTAATACTTTCCTTAATAAGAGCATCTTCTCGAATCCAAAGCTTGTATCGTATATCTGTCTGTGGTCTAGCGCTTATTTGGATTTCAACCATTGTATTTAACCCTAAGTCATAATGAGTATTATTATTAATAACTCCCTTAGGTTTTACGAGGTAGGATTCATGAATCCAGACGGTTTTGCCATTCAATACCCCGCGGTACCAGATGCTATTTCCAACCTTTTCTGTTAACTGCACCTGAAAAGCTTTCGCCTGGAAATCTGTAAGATTTTTATAAGTTAAATTCTTACTTCCTCCCCAAGCCTTGCTATAGGCACTGCCCGTGCCTTTAAAATAGAAAACTTTGACTTTACGATCTACCCCTGCATGCGAGTAGGTTGTAAGGTCTGAAGCTTTCACCCAACCTAGCACCCCATTGACACTGCTAGGTTGTTTACTTAATAAATAGTAGACTTGGTTATTGACGATTACTTGTTTTTTAATGTAGTAGACTTCATTGGTATAGGTCGAACCTGCTGAAAAGGAAGTGTCCTGAACACCAATCATCTTATAAATTTTTACACTGCTAGTTCGGATATGACCTAATCTGCTCGTTGCACTTTCTACTTTCACTGATACATGGCTTGAGTGGATCCAGACAGTTTTGCCTGCCAACACGCCGCGGTACCAGATATTCTTGCCAACCTTTTCGGTTTTATTGACCATAAACTCTTGGTCCTTGTAGGCAGATAGATTTCCATAGACGATATCTTTCTTGCCGCCCCAAGCTTTGCTGTACCCTACGCCCGTCCCTTTCATGGCAAAGGTTTTTACTTTATTATCAACCCCGACATGTGTGTAAGTTGAAACATCAACAGCTCTTACCCAGCCGACTATTCCTTTTTCACTGCTAGGCTGTTTACTTAGTAAATAGTAGACTTGGCCATTGACCTTCGCTTGTTTCTTAATGTAATAAACTGCATTGGTATAGGTCGAATCTGCTGAAAATGAAGTGTTATGATTACCAATCATTTTATAGATTTTTACACTGGCACTTTTAATCTGACCTAGTAGACTTGTTTTACTCTCCACTTTTAATGAAACATGGCTTGAATGGATCCAGACAGTTTTGCCTGCCAACTCGCCGCGGTACCAGAGGTTATTCCCGACCTTTTCGGTTTTATAAACCTTGAATTCCTGCTCCTTATATGCTGAAAGATTTTTAAAGATGATATCTTTCTTTCCGCCCCAGGCTTTACTGTAGGTCATACCCGTTCCTTTGAAAGTAAAGATCTTTGTTTGATTATCAACACTCACATGTGAATTTGTTGATAGATCCGTAGATTTAACCCAGCCAACAACACCATTTTTACTGCTTGGCTGTTTACTTAATAGATAGTAAACTTGTCGATTAACTGAAGCTTGCTTTTTAATATAAAAGACTGCATCCGTATAGGTGGAGCCTGCCAGAAATGAAGATGAAAGTTTATTTAAGTTTTTATAGATTTTCACCTTCGGGCTTTTTATATGGCCAAGCTTACTTGTTGTGGTCTCTTTAATCGTTGTGGCTGCAACTGCAGCAGACGCATGACTACTATTAATTCCGAAGGTGTTACTTGGAATAAATAGACTAAAGATTAACAACGGAACAATTAATTTCGTAATATATTTCATTTGAAATCTCCTAATTATATTTTAGAGCCATCTTGAAAAATTTGCTTCTCTACCACCAATCAACAAATTTCAACAAAAACTCTACTTTTCTATTATCGGATATTATTAATAGTTTGTGAACCCTAAAACCCTGGGGAAAATGTCCCCAAGTTTTGGTCCTCACCCTCTAGGTCTCAGGTCGGACCAAGGGTTGGCACCAAGGGGACGGTTCTTGTGGTTGGCATTTACCACATTAGAATAGTGGAGAGTGTGATGGGGAATTTGGGAGTGGGCATTATATAGTAGAAAGTAGACAGTAAATTGTTAAAAGTGGACAGTATGTACGAGGTTTGATTAAATGAGGTATCCGGAAAAGTATGAAAGAAGCTTATCCACGTATATTTGGAATTAACCCTGCTTTTCCATTTGATCTATATCCTGTGAAAAACTATCAAAAATGCTTTCAAGTCAAAAACTTTCTATAAAAAAGTAAATCTCCCTATTGCATAAATAAATCATAGATGATACTATAAGAAAGTCGCTTTTAGCCGAACGTATTTTATAGCGAAAAGTGATAGAAAAAAGATAAAATATTATATTGACATAATGATAGAAAGTTGATATGATAGTAAATGTCGCTTCTGACATAACGAATTGTTCTTTGAAAACTAAACAAACAAAATCGTGCAAACAAACAAAAATTATTAGTTTCAGCTATGAAGCTAAGCCAACGTAACAAATGAGCTAATCAACTTTCTTGGAGAGTTTGATCCTGGCTCA
>JAANMP010000043.1 GCA_011250595.1 Bacillus sp. MM2020_1
AGACAACGATTAGCTCATTAAAGCGACTCGAGCCTTTTAAATTATTTTTTAAAAATTCAAATAAATAGTAGCCAAATATTAATGCTTGTTATACAATATATTTATTATTAACATTCTGTTACATAACAGAATAAACAAATTAAACATTCGGGTTACTACTAACATGGATACGAATTAAAAAAATGAGAGAAAAGGGGAAAATACGATGAACAAAACTGATTCGATTGCACGTAGAATACTAGGTTGGAAGTTAAATCGATGGGATCGCTGGTATGATTTTGAAAAGGCTACCTTCATCCACGAATCAGATTTTCAGCCCGAGAAAAATCTTGACCATGCCATGCTAATCGTGGACAGATTAAAGGATTTTGGCTATACCTTTACAACCAATGGAGAATCAGAAGCGAGCTTTAATGACTTCCGTGCAACTGGAAAAACCCTATCACAAGCCATTACGAATGCTGCCTACACCATCATTGAAAATAACGTGGAAGATAGGTCGACCATTTGGGCACAATTGTGCTAATACTAATAACAAAAGGAGTTGATTACCCACGTATGGTAGGTTATCAACTCCTTTTATTCATACCTGAGCTTTCAAATGATTGATTA
Source organism: Bacillus sp. MM2020_1 (assembly GCA_011250595.1). Classification (GTDB taxonomy): domain Bacteria; phylum Bacillota; class Bacilli; order Bacillales; family Cytobacillaceae; genus Neobacillus. The sequence goes on from JAANMP010000043.1 coordinate 613, forward strand.
ATTCTGTACCATATGAGTTATCAATTGCACAAAGCCATTCACCTTGTGAATTTTTCTTAAACACATAAGTCGCCCTTCGATCCATCGAATATTCCGAATCTTCTTTATTGGAAGTGAGTAGTGTCTGGGAAAGGACTAACGCCGTATCACCAGCTTCTAGAATTATCATTTCACCCTGTGTTGGTACAACGCTGTTATTGAAATAGTTGGCAATGGCAATAAATGCTTGCTTGATATCCTCTTTTCCCCGTGCAATCATCCCTGGCTTTACTATCAAGATGGCATCATCGGTATAATAATTCATCAACGTATCAAAATCTTCTTGTTTGATTGCAATATCACACTTTTTAATGATCTCTTTTAATTCGTGTTCCATCCTCTATTCCCTCCTATACATACTCAAATTAACCTCATTTCGGATAGAGAATCTCATCGATGATCCCATATTCTTTCGCCTCTTCGGCACTCATGAAGTAATCCCGGTCCGTATCCTTCGCTACCTTTTCAAGCGGTTGTCCGGTCCTTTCTGAAATTATTTGATTGATATGCTCTCTTAGCTTTAATATTCTTCGTGCGGAAATTTCAATCTCCGTTGCCTGCCCTTTTGCCCCTCCTAAGGGCTGATGAATCATAATTTCACTATTCGGCAGTGCATACCGTTTTCCCTTTTTTCCTGCAAGCAGTAACATCGCCCCAAATGATGCGGCCATTCCTGTGCAGATTGTCCTGACGTCCGGCTTAATGTATTGCATTGTGTCAAAGATAGCGAAGCCAGCGGTAGTCAAGCCTCCCGGGCTATTAATATAAAGCGAAATTTCTTTATCCGGTGCGTCTGCTGCTAAAAATAATAATTGGGCAACCACACTATTGGCAGTATGTTCATTTATTTCATCACCAATGATGATAATTCTGTCCTTTAACAATCTTGAGTAAATATCATAAGAACGTTCCCCACGATTCGATTGTTCGATTACATATGGAATGGTACTCATTCCAATCCCTCCTTAAAAGCAATTTGGCTATGCAGCCATGCAGAGAGTGCTTGAAGGAGAATAATCCGATTTGGACCGTATTTTACCTGTCACCAACATAGAAACTTCACTATTTATTCTTACTGGAATTGATTCAATGAGGATAGTTGGATCTTGATTTTTTAATGCCTCATAAAATAGATCCGAAAGCTGTTCCCTTTCATTCTCACCCCAAAAGGATTCCGCCGAAAGGAATTGTTGTTCTTCATTTATTTTTTCCAAACGCTTTTTGGCACGATGAAGATTGGACTTCACTGCCATTTCTGTAGAATCTAATATTGATGCGATCTCCTTCAGCTGGTATTGAAATCCCTCTTTTAACAAAAAGATAATCGCTTGATTAGGCGTAAAGTTCTTCACGAGTATATCAACCAATTCCCTTGTGTCATCAACTGAATTTGTTAAAGCAGTATTGGCAGAATCGAGATTTGCCTCCACTATTTCCTTTTTTCTTCTTCGAAGCATATCTACCCAATGATTATAAGCAATCTTATTTAGTAAAGCAGTGGACATCTTTTGCTGATTACTGCAATATTTTAACGCCTTAATAAAAGTCTCTTGTGCAATTTCGTCTCCATCCCATCCATTTCGGGTAAGAAAGTGACAATATCGTTGAAGTTTTGGATAATTTTCAATCCAAAAATCCTCCCCAATCCTATCTTCAAGCTCTTTCCCCTCCAGGGTGACTTGACTAAGTTTGTGTGACATTGATTCCACTCCTTTGCACTCTCTACATTATTAACGTTTCAATTAACTGAAAAGATACGGGGGGATAATTTTTTTTGATAATATAGGATGCTCCCATTATATTCATATTTAACCGATGGAGAAGAAATTTAGATGATTTTGGTGAAAAATAATGATGGACTATTTTTATAAGCCTGATATAATCCATATATAAAACAATAATTTATTTTTAAAGGTGGACATTATGGCGAACACTTGTAGATATGTTGTCAACGCACTTGGTAAAGGTGGGGAAACATATTATACGCTTTGTAAAGATAAACAAGAATTACAGAATTGGATTACAACCAATCAAGAAAAATTGATTATGGAAGAACTAAAGGTAATTGATAAGAATCAAACTTTGTTCTCTAAACTATTTAACTTAAAAAAATTATATTAATTTTTCAGACGCCATTCTTAATAGAATGGCGTCATTATTTTTGTAGATTACTAGTCGATGATAATAAGTTGGAATTTTTTGTGAATAAAACTATAATATATTTAATGTAGGGGGTGCTTGTTTGTGAAGGAATTGAAAGAAAATAATAGCCAACCAGGTTCCAATAACAACAAAAATGATATAAGAGTAAATAATAATTTCACTTTAACCATTAACCTTGGGGATCCCTTAAATTTATTTGCGCTTATCGGCAGCATTTATGTAGTTAAGCGATTGGTAAAAAAACGTAAAGCCAGACGTAAAAAAATGCAATGGCCTTAAACCATAGCATTTTTTCTTTTCCGAGTACTTTTCAGTCTTCTAATTCTCTTAATTTCTTTCTTAATTCAATCATTACAGCTCTCGGGTTCTCTACTTCAAAAATGACATATTTATATTTTCCGAAATTCTCAAGCTCTAAATGGACTAGTGGCACCTTATGTTCAGATGAAATGAAATACCATTCATTTCCAAACTTAAAACTGCCTTCGTAAATATTAAGTGGTGCGATGGCAGTACCGGGCATGCGAAGCATCCACATAGGCGGGTCAAAGTCATCAATATAAACATTTTCAATAGCTTTGTAAGGAATTTTCAACTGCCACTTTAATGCAAAAATGCTTAATATTCCTGTTAACTTCAGTACGAATTCTTCCTCTTTAAAGTGCACTTCCCTTCCCATAAAGGGTCACCTCACCTGCAGATTTGAAACATACCATCATCTATATTTTACCACTGGAAGATTCCGGTAGCCAATTATTTTTAAAAATTATCTACACTGACAAATTTCCTTCTTTGAATGTAGATGAGCCTGATGGAAAGGGCGATTCCGGCTGCGAGCAGACCAATGGTTAAGCCGATCCAATAGCCTGTTGCACCTAAACTAGTGTAATTGGCAAGCAGATAACCTGCTGGAAGACAGATGAGCCAATAGGCGATTAATGACATAATAAAGGCAAGATTGACATCCTTATACCCTCTTAAGGCAGCTTGTGCAGTCGCCTGAATGGCATCACAAATTTGGAAAAACAGCGCAAAGATTAGAAAATTAGCTGTTAAGTTAATAACGGCCGTTTCATTCGAATAAAAACCAGCCACTTGATAGCGAAAGATGACTACCAATAACCCAGTCACAACGGCAATTAGAATAGCCAGATAAACACCTAACCAACTGTATTGTTTGGCATCTTTATAACGCCTTGCCCCTACTTCATACCCGACAAGTACTGTCAGAGCCGTGGAAATACTAATCGGGATCATGTAAAGAAACGAAACAATATTTAAGGCAGATTGATAGGCAGCAATAGTAGTAACATTAAATTTACTTAAAAGAATGGTAACCAACGCAAACATACTCGTTTCAAAGAATGTTGAAAGGCCCATCGGCACACCAATCTTTAATATCTCTTTACATTTATCCCAAGAAAACTCTTTAATATCGGCGAAAACCGGGTACGAAGAGAATGGTTCTTGTGTTCTAACAATGAAGACCGTCATCAGCATAATCGCCAAATACGTAAATGATGTCGCATACCCTGCCCCGGCACCCCCAAGCTCCGGAAAACCCAATTTTCCAAAGATGAGCACATAGTTCAAAAAGAAATTAGCAGGTAATGATAATAACATGATGATCATGATGACCCTTGTTTTTCCAAGGGCATAAATAAAGGATCTTAACACATTAAAAATAAATAAAGGAAGAATTCCATAGCTGAGTCCAACTAGATAATCAAAGGCAGTTTCTTGAACGCCTGTAGGCAGTTTCATTTTATCCAGGAGCGGGTCTAATAAAAAGCATCCAAAAATAATCACCAATGATGCAATCAGAATGGAAAGATAGATTCCATGCTTCACAATTGATGCCACTTCATTGCTCTTTTTTTCACCAAAGCGTTGGGCGGCAATAGGTGAAACAGCAAGGAGTATCCCGCTGATCCCCGTAAATATCGGACTCCAAATCGACGAGCCAATCGCAACGCCAGCTAATGCGGTGGAATTGTACTTCCCTGACATAATCGTATTAAAAAACACCATTGAAAACATCCCGAGCTGAGTAATTAAGATAGGAATTAACAAGATCAATATTTGCTTTGTTTTTTCCTTTAAGGTAAAGGTTTGATTCATAGATAGGTTCTCCTTGATAAATAAAAATCCGAAACTTCATTATACTCTATTTTGGATTATTATTCCTCAATTAAATTGGAGAACATTGTAGTAATTGACTTGTTTAATTCTAATTGGCACGATGTGTGATTGTGACCTCTTCTATCCAAGATGTGATTCCGGTCACCACTTCAAACCTTTCATTATTTTAAAATAAATACAAAGGGACCGGTGATATTGACATGGAAAAACATATGATTGATTTTGCTGTTTTTGAAAGCTATCACAATCGGCAGGTAATTCTGAACTACTATGATGAAGAGGATTTTTTATGGAAAAGAGATGGATTTCACTTTCAATCTATCCAGTTATTAAATAACCAGCTGTTATTTTCAAAAAAGGTTGGGAATAACCAAACCATTTCATTGAAAAATTATGATACCGTTGCTAGAAACAATGATTTTCAAAATTATTTTATATTAAGAAAGGGAGAGGCACGGTTAGAGATCTATTTCCCTTAAAATAATAAAAATAGGACCTCCATGAGAGCGTCCTATTTCTTTACAATTTTTGACGGGTTATTGATTTTATATGGCACAGGCACATCTACTAAAAATTCTTCGGCCACATCTTTTCCCTTACCAAGCTTCTTAGCAGCCACTTTTCCATCGAATTCCAATGAATCCCCTAACGCCAGTTCAACCTTTTTGAGTGTCTTACTATGACTGCACCAAGCCAGTCCAATTTCAAGTGGATTTTCCTCCTGGACGACCTGTACATTTTCTAAGACAACTACTTCATCATTTTCTTCATTAAATGGATTGTAGACAAGCGCAAACTGTTTGACACTTGCAGTAAAATGGACTTTATCGATCGGAAGTTCGAGTTTTGGTGCCTTCTCCTTTTTAGGTTTCTTTTCCTTTGGTGCCTTAGCTGCTTCCTTTTTGGCAGGTTTTTCGGCTGGTTCAGAGGTAACCTCTGCAATTATTAGGTCATTTCCATCACTTGTCACAAGTTCGGGGCCAGCGGTTTCTTTTTCATCAAAAGTTAACAGGCTTTCTTTTCCAAAGCTCGATTGTTGCATTTCCTTTAAATAGGCCGGGTGGATGCAGGTGAGATTTCCGTCTTGGAATTCAATCACTAGCGTATTAATATCCAACGCGCTCCCGTAAGTTTCATACCCTTTAATGGTCACAAGACGCTGATAGTTTCGGTCCTTATACCAGAATTCCTTTTTCGCTTCCCGTGCCGAGGATAAACCCCATTCCCTAAGCTTCGCCTTATAATGATCAATATCAAGAAAGGTTTCATACTCACCTTTTGGCGGAATATATTTCGTCAACTCTGACTGTTCCAATTGCGGACGCTGAATTATCATCCTAACACTTCCTTCTACTATGTATGTGATTTTATTATATTTCAACTACTGCAAATAAAAAAGGGGGAAGAGCTAATCCTCTCCTCCCTCCATTCTCTATATTGAAATTAAAAAAAGGCTCTACGAGAGAGCCTTTTCCTTCACATTTATGTGGTTTAGATTATGCTTTACGAACGTTAGTAGCTTGTGGTCCACGTTGACCTTGTTCTACTTCAAAAGTCACTGCTTGACCTTCGTCTAAAGATTTGAAACCTTCGCCTTGGATAGCAGAGAAGTGTACGAATACGTCGTCTCCAGCTTCGCGCTCGATGAATCCAAAACCTTTTTCTGCATTAAACCATTTTACTTTACCTTGTTCCATTTGTGTTTCCTCCTGCTGTGTGCTTTGCACACATAAAATTACTATCCTTGCTCAGTTCGATCTTTTAGACAAAAAGCAGTATACCCTTTTTTCATCCTTACCGACTAACAAAAATAATTCTCCCTAACTATAACAGATGGTCCAACATAATGCAAATGTATCTGAGGAATTTATTATTTCTATTGTAAAAATACTGTGGTTATTCCGTTGTTTTTCAATTCTTGATTAGCATTAATAAAACAATCTAGGAGGTGAATTTTTACGAATTCAACTTACTTTTTTTCGCCGAATGTATAAAAGTTATTTTTAAATATTATTATTTTTTTAAAAAAATTGCAGTATTCTTGATGTATAATGACTATAGAATTTTTATAAAAATGGTGGGTGGACATGCGCACATACAACGAAAAAGTAAGTATCTATCATGGAATGGTGTCGACCATTGCTGTGAACCTTGCCAGTAACTTTTTTCCTATTTTCGCCATATCTATTCTTGGCGCAAGCAACTATCAAGTGGGGCTAATCAGCTCCCTACCGCCCTTGGTTGCACTTATCATGACCATTCCGGCTGCAATCCTGTTGAATCGGTTAGAGCAGCAAAAGAAGACCGTAGCCATGTCTGTTTTATGGGCTCGAATCTTGTTTGCCCTTTTAGCTGGTGTGCTTTTCATAAGCTCAGCTTATCAAGCTTGGGCGTTTTTAATCATTGTAGCTTTAATGAATGTTCCGGGAACGATATCAAATATTGGCTGGCAAACACTGATTAGTGGAATGATTAAAGAAGACCGAAGAGGAGCATTTTTCAGTGACAGAAACCGCCTGTTAACGATTGTCGGGATGATCACAACGTTGATCATTGGAGTCATCATGAAAAATCAAACCGACAATGCCGTTGCCTATCAGTATTTATTTCTTATCGCTTTTATTTTTGGATTATTAGAAGTATTTTTCTTAATGAAGCATAAAGAAACAGTCCAACCGAAGACAACTAAGCAGCAAAAGAATTCATCCATGGACTGGTCCATTTTTAATGATAATGGATACAAGTGGTTTTTAATAACTGCCCTCTGCTTTAACTTCTCATGGCAAATGGCTTGGGGATTATTTAATATCTACAATGTAAAATATGCTCATGCTACAATTCTTTGGATCAGTATTTTCTCAGTAGCTAATCAATTAGTACAAATCTTTACCTTCCCATTATGGAAAAAATGGGCCGATCAAAAATCAACCACCCTAGTGCTCGTTTGGGTAGCAGTCGGTATGGCCACCGCACCGTTCTTGACCGTTTTGTCTACTAATCTAGTCTATTTGACATTTGTATCAATGACATCCGGGTTCTTTGTTTCCGGTACGATGCTGCTATTGTTCAACTTGCTGTTGGAGCAATCTCCACAGGAAAAAAGAACGTATTGCATCACAACTTATAATGTTCTATTATCCTTTGTAGCCTTCATCGCCCCGCAAATCGGGATTTGGCTGCTAGAAGTAACAGGTATGCAAAAATCGATGGGCATCATATCCATCCTAAGATTCATCAGCGCCATCGTCTTCTTTCTCATGTACATAAGATTCATGAAAAATAGGAAACCAGCCTTGCAAGAAAGCTAATCGTATAGTTTTGGTGTCAGTTTTGGTGTCAGGCACCAACAACGGACATTCGTCCGTGTACAGTGGACAATTATTTGGTATTTGGTTCAATTGTTAATTTTCGCAGCAAGGTGAAGAGTTGGTCTTTTTCTTCTTTTGTTAATCCACTTGTAAGAAGTAGGTTAGATGTTTCTAAGATGTTTTGGAGGGTTGGATGAAATTCCAGCCCTTTTTGTGTTGGGTAGAGTTGATATGAACGGCGGTCCTCTTTATCGACCCTGCGTTCAATATACCCAGCTTCCTCTAATTGTTTCGCGGCACGCGCAGTAGTAGCTTTATCAAATTTTAATTCTGATGTCAATTGGTCCTGATTGATGCCAGGACGCCTTAATATCTCAATTAAAAAACTATGCTGCCCTCCCCCGCCAATTTGATATGCTTTTAATTCTTTTGTTAAGAATTTCTGGTTTTGTCGATTAATTTGAGAAATCAGCTTTCCAAATGGTTTTCGTTCCATCTCGGATCCCCCTTTTAAATGTGTCAACAAAAGAAATATTACCTCAAATTAGTTGCACGCGCAACAATCATAAGGTAGACTTTCCGTGACGATATAGTTGCATGTGCAACTATTAATCTACCATTCCTAAAATGAGGTGCTTCTCATGAATTCCCATGCTAAGACCTATCAAGCCGATGAAATGATTCAAAAAAGACGCTGGTCAATATTAGTTATTCTCAATTTAATTGTCTTTATGTCTACGCTCGACGGGAGTATTGTCAATATTGCGCTCCCGGTAATTTCAAAAGAACTGCACTTGCCCATCTCCCAAACGCAATGGATTGTCAGCGGTTATTTAATCACCGTTTGCACGTTTATTCTATTGTTTGGTAAATTAGGAGATTTATTTGGGAAAATTAAAATTTTTAAAATAGGGGCCATTATTTTTTTATTAGGTTCCTTATTATGCGGATTTAGTTCCTCTCTCCTGATGCTAGTTCTCTTTCGGATTATCCAGGCTATCGGTGCTTCGATGACGATGGCAAACAGCCAAGGGATCATCACTGAAATTTTCCCGCCAAGTGAGCGTGGAAAGGCATTAGGTCTAATTGGAACGTTTGTTTCACTTGGGAGTATTGCTGGTCCTAGTCTGGGTGGAATTTTAGTCTCTTCCTTAGGCTGGGAATATATATTCTGGGTGAATATCCCAATCGGATTAATCATAATTGCGAACGGTTGGAGAATACTTCCAGTTGATATTACATTTGTGAAGGCAAAGCTTGATCTAATAGGCAGTTTTTTATTTTCCATCTTTATTATTTCCTTGTTTACTGGACTACTATTAGGGCAGCAAGCGGGTTACGAGGATATTCGGATATTAGTTTCATTTACCATTACCGTGTTTACATTTTTCTTGTTTATTAGAGTTGAGACACAGAAGTCTGACCCCATGCTGCAATTGGCTCTCTTCAAAAACCAGTCATTTTCAGTAAGTATACTCTGTGGATTTCTTACCTTTGTGGCAACTTTTTGCTTTAATATCCTTGCACCGTTTTATACGCAAAATATTTTACACCTATCGCCAGTTAATGCCGGATTATTATTAATGTTATTCCCAATAACCATGGCAATCTCAGCACCATTAAGCGGAGCGCTTTCCGATAAAATTGGGTCGGAACTGCTAACCTTCGCTGGATTACTTGTCATGGTGATTGCCCAAGTTGGCTTTTCCACACTACATATGGGCAGTTCGATCATGACGGTTGGATTTTTAGTGGCTCTATTAGGAGTGGGAAATGGACTTTTCCAATCACCTAACAACTCGTTGGTTATGTCCTCTGTCCAAAGGTCGCAGCTTGGCATTGCTGGCAGTGTCAATTCACTGGTAAGAAATATTGGAATGGTCGTAGGAATATCAGTAGCAACTACTAGTTTATTTAGCGTTATGAGTTCGAAGGCTGGATACCGGGTCACCGATTTAATACCCAACCGTCCTGATATCTTTATTGAGGGCATGCATTTTGTCTTCATCGGATCAGCATCGATTTGTTTATTTTCTGCCCTTTTTACCGGCTGGCGCTTACTTAAATCCAAGGCAGCCATTAGTCAATCGTAATCACCTTTTCTTTAACTAAAAGAATTTACGAGGATATACCCAGAAATAGCTTGGATTAAAGGAACTATTAGTTTAAAAGTTTCATACTTTTTTAGAAGGAGTGGTTGTTGAAGGAAGCAGGTGCGAAAATGATTAATATAAATCAGCAAACGATTCAACTGGACGATCTTAGTGACTACCTTACCACAAAGGAACAGAAAGACATCGTTACGAAAATGGTGAATTCCAAAGAAGTTTTTTATTTCCAGACGTTGAGTGAATTTGAATTTGAGCTGCTGTTCAGAACAAAGACACTAAAGGCTGCTCGTGATCTTAATAATAGTAAAGTACAATTTACGACCTTTACGTATGCGTTTTGCAATAGAAGGTATTGGGATCGTCTAAGCAATGGCGGTTTTCTCCTTAAACCAAACGTTAGGCCCTCGGTCGCCATTCTTGATATCTTAAAAAATGGTTCGCTCTATGCCTTTGACTGTTCCACAGGAATTGCGATTGTGTTATATCTTGCGACCCTGTACTCGATTGGTAGCAGAAGGTTTGATCTCCTTTTTAATCGGCTGCTTTTATTGGATTGGCAATTTAATAATCCTCTAAGTCTAACTCAGAAATATGGCGATGACTTCATACCAGGTGATATCGTGCATTTCAACAATCCGGATGTCAACCCGAAAGAAGCGCATTGGCGTGCAGAAAATGTGATTTTTATGAGTGATGACCAATACTATGGACATGGAGTAGGCATCAAAAAGGCAAGCACGATACTTTCCTTCCTAAATAAAAAAAGAAGGCCCAATCCGCGAATCCCTGCTTATCTCATGAACCTTATCACTAGGCCCGTTTATCAAAACTTTTTATAAAAAAGGAAGACCACTGCCATCGTAGAAAGCAGCGGTCTTTTTCATGAATGTTCAAGAGCAAACTATCCACCCACAGCGGACAGTTTGCTTGTATTGTCTTTCTGTGGTGCCTGACACCAATATGGTTTAAAAATTAATAAATGCATTCTCGGCTTTGACGGTTTGTTTAATGACTTTTTTGTCTTTTAGCCATTGGGCGGTGTTTTTCCATGTTTCGGGGTCTTGGTAGCCGAATGGTTTTTCTTTTGCGTCCATCAGCGGGAGGAGGATTTCTAAGCTTTTTGTCTCGACATCCTTCTCTAGTGGTGAGGTTTTATCTTCATGGTTCATTAATATCGAGAGACCGTCTTCGGGATGAGACTGAACGTATTTTTGACCCTCTGTAATCGCCGCCATGAACTTTTTAAATACGGCTGGCTTTTCTTTCAATCCTTTTTCACTAGCGACCAATACCAATTCATAATAATCAGGTACGCCAAAGTCCGCAGGATTTAAGGTTCTCATCGGATGCCCTTCTTTTTCGAGCAATAATTTCTCATGGTTAATATAACCGCCGATTAGTGCATCCGTTTTTTTCGTTGCCATTGCAGGAATCAGATCCCAGCCGACATCGACCATTTTAATCTTCTCGGCATTTCCGCCGTCCGCATTTACCATGGTTTGAACAATCGCTTCATCCAACGGAATCGATGGATAACCAATCGTTTTCCCTGCTAAATCCTTAGGGGATTGAATCGGACCATCGGCTTGCACCATTAATTGATTTAGCGGGTGGCGGACAATCGCACCAAATGATTGCACGGGAATATCTTCACTGCGTGCCACGAGTACCTGTGGTTGATAGCTTAAGGCCATATCAATTTGATTCGCTGCGACAAGTTTGAGCGGATCATTCGTATCTGCAGGCATTTGAATATCCACATCTAAGCCTTGTTGTTTAAAGTATCCCTTTTCCTCTGCTGCAAACAGAAATGAATGGACCGCATTAGGGTACCAATCGAGCATTAAGCTTACTTTCTGAAGTTTCTCGTTCGAACCGCCCTTTTTTTCAGCTGCTTCTTTTCCGCAAGCACTTAATAAAAGTAACAATAGACTGACCATAATCAAAAAACTCTTTTTCATTTTTACGTTCTTCCTCTCTTAGTTGAAGCGATTTCTATTTTTTAATACCTGTTTTTCCAATAAACCAATCAATAAAAATAACACGATCCCAAGCATGGACAGCAGGAATATCGATGCAAACACGGAGTCCGCCTGTAAGTTACCAGACATTCTTCGACTGAAATATCCTAAGCCTTCACTTGCCCCCAGCCATTCACCAATCGTCGCACCGACGACACAATAAACAACCGACAATTTCAATCCTGAAAAAATTGCAGGCAACGCCATCGGCAGTTGAATTTTATTAAAAATGTCCCAGCGATTAGCGCCCATTGTCAACAGTAATTCACGATATTCAAGACTACCTGTTTTTAGCCCATCATAGGTACTGACGACGATTGGAAAAAATGCAGTTAAAATGGTGACGGCAATTTTGCTCCAAATTGAATACCCGAACCACATGATAAAAATCGGTGAAATGGCAATGAGCGGCACTGTTTGGGAGATGACAAGAAACGGATAAAGAACTTTTTCTAATGAACGTGAAAAATGCATCCCTACACCCATGATTAGACCGCCGATTACAGACAGCCCGAACCCAATCAGAACTTCCTTTAAAGTCGCGGGTAAATGCTCCTCAAACAACAGCTGTCGATTTTCAAGCAATGCTCCCCAAATAGCTGAAGGAGCAGGCAAAATAAATGATGGAATCATTCCCTGCCTGACCACCCACTCCCATCCACTGACGAGAAGGAGGACAACTAATAAAAACAAACCGTACTGTTCCGCCCATTTTTTCAACCTAGTTTTCATTTTGAATCAGCCACTCCAGTTCTTTTCTCATCGTAATAAACTCAGATTGATAGATTAGCTGTGAACTTCTAGGCCGCGGCAGGGTGACCTTCGTTTCTTTAATTCCTTTATCGTGGAGCACATAAACTCTGTCGCTTAACAAAATGGCCTCCTCCAGGTCATGGGTAATGAACAATACCGTCTTTTGTAATTCCCCCCACAGCCCTAGTAACCATTGATGCATGTTTCGTTTTGTCAGCGAATCAAGTGCGCCAAACGGCTCATCTAATAATAGAAGTTCTTTTCCCGTCATCAGGGTCCTTAAAAAGGCGACGCGTTGCTTCATTCCTCCCGAAAGCTCTTTGGGATAGGTATTTTCATAGTCTGCTAATCCAAAACGCGCTAACCACTCTTTTATTTCAGGTAATTTCGCTTGCTTACGCTCCTTAGTAACTTCAAGAGGTAATAACACATTTTCTAATACCGTTCGCCACGGTAACAGCAAATCTTTTTGCGGCATATAGCCAACACTTCCTAATCGCTTTCCAGTCCGTTGACCATCAATCAGAATGTCCCCCTGATCTGGTTCGAGTAAGCCGGTTACCAATTTGAAAAGCGTACTTTTCCCAGATCCGCTCGCACCGATAACAGAAACAAATTCTCCGGGCTTTACATCGAAGCTAAGTCCTTGGAAGATTGGCTTTTCCTCCTCAAAAGAATAGGAGAGTTCTTGAATTGATAACATCATCGAGTTAGACAGGCCACTCGCCTCCCTGGTAAACCATATCCCAAAACATATACTCAAACCGAGATGTTGTCAGGAAATGTTCTTCCAAGATGGCTAACTCCCGCTCCGGTTTTCCATCGGTCAATTTATCGAGCAAATCAATCAGCCAGGTGGCTAATGAACCAAACTCATTAGATGAGTACATTTTCACCCATTCCCCGTAAAGTAGATGTTCACTAGCACCAGGATAGTTAGTTGCTAGCATCATGCTAATCTCCCGGTAGCTCCACATGCACGGCAAGAGAGCAGAGACTAATTCCGCAAGCGACCCATTCTGTGCGACATTCAACATATACCGTGTGTAAGCTAAGTTGATCGGCATTGGTTTTGTATCTTCCAGCTGTTGATCTGTAATCCCAAATCGCTCAGCGTACTGTCGGTGAAGGTCCATTTCTCCATGTAATGTCTCATCCAGAAGCTTAGCAAAAGCGGCCATCGTCTCAATGTCTCTTGCTTTAATTGCCCCTGCCGCAAACAACTTGGAGTAGTCAATTAAAAACACATAGTCCTGTTTCATATAGCGGATAAATGATTCGACGGGCAGCTCCCCTGTTCCTATCCCGACAACAAATGGATGTTGATGGGTTTTCTCCCAAATATCACTTACTTTTTCAAAAAGTCTCTGGGTAAATCTCATATCACTACTGCTCCTTTCTCGTGTTGCACCACTCAGCGATAAATACAGCTAACACTTTTGTGAAATCTAATAATTGGCGAATCTCCACTTTCTCATTCACAGCATGAGCGTCTTCCAATTTTCCAGGTCCAAAAATGGCTGTTGGAATACCCGCTCGTCCCAACCAGCCTGCATCAGTAACGGTGGTAGACATCCCCACAGTTGGACGGTACATTAACAATTTTTCAAACGAGTTGGCTAATGCCTTTGTGCCGGGATTATTCGCATCAATTTCCAATGATGGAAAAATTTCACCACGGTCGACAATCATTGATTTTCCGCCCCAAACAAATTGTGGTGGATTCTCACGAAGCCATGGATCTGCTGCCGCAACCGCACCAATATGTTGTTCAATTTCTTTAATTACCTCTTCGTAGTCTTCATCTGGGTAAAAGTGAACCGTTACCCAAAGGGCACAGCGATCAGCGACAAAGGCAGCATGCCGCCCACCTTCAATGACGGCAGGATTAATGGTATTTGTGCCGGCAGGAAAGCCTTCATAGTTTTTCGTAATAGCCCAGTGACGTTCTAATTCTTGAAGCCCGGAAATAATTTTCATCATTTTTTCAATCGCACTGGCCCCTTTAACACCACCGCCTGCATGAATCATCTTCCGCCGCATTGCATCATGATAGATTTCCTTGCTTTGAATCGTAATCCATCCGGTAATGACGCCGCCTTGTCCCTGGATATGTAAATCACTAGTATCGACCACTACCGCATAGTCGGCTGTATACCCTCTCTCCATGCATGCCAGGGTTCCAGCCTCCCCAACCTCTTCGCCAATAACCGATTGAAATTGGAGATCGCCTTGGAGCGAGATTCCCATTTCTTTTAAAAGTTTAATTGCGATAAGTGATGCTGCAATACCACCCTTCATATCGGCCACACCACGTCCATAAATATGACCTTCTTTGCAATATGCTAAAAATGGAGACTCCTCCCAATCAGAGTGATCACCCACTTCTGCGACATCGACATGACCATTTACAATTAAACTATTAAAACCTGCAGGAGATTCTCCCGGTAATACACCGACGACATTAGCATCGCCCGGGTAGACGTCCCACTTATCGGTGTTAAATCCCAAGTCTTCTAAATAATCCTTTATAAAATTCTGCACCTCATTTGTATTCCGAGCAGGAGGACTAACCGTTGGGAATGCAATAAGTGCTGTCAACAATTCAATTAATTCCGCTTCTCGCCCTTCTACTTCTTGCGAGATTTTAGCTAGCAGATCCCCATTCATGTGTACACACCCTTACGACCAAAGATTACTTCCTGATTGTTGTATCATTTTCATTCACAATTAATACTTTTTTCCTTAAAAACACAGTTAGGATAATAAATCCAAGTAGCGCTCCTGTAAACGAACTAAAAATAAATAAAGGAATAAATCCAAACACAGTCGCTTTTTGGCCGAGAATAAGTGTTGCGATTGGATAGGAAAGGAGTGCGCCTAGGATTCCTGTCCCAATCACCTCACCGATAAAAGCAAGATATAGTTTTCGAGTTTTCCAGAATAAGAGCGAGGCAAGCAATGCTCCGACCATACTGCCGGGAAAGGCAAAAAGCGAACCCGTTCCCATTAAATTTCTGAGTAATGAAACACCAAAGGCCTGGGCAACCGCATAATAAGGACCTAACAAAACCGCTGATAAAACATTCATAAAATGCTGGATCGGAAAGACCTTTGTAAAACCGATGGGAATATAGAAAAGATTGCTCGATATGGTTCCAATGGCGATCATCATTGCGGTCAACGTCAGTTTATGGGTTTTTGTCACGATTCCACCACGCCTTTAAGAATGACACTCTTTCTTAATGCCCGCGCTGCTTTCTGCGGTGATTCTGCCTGGCTGATGGCTGTTATCACTGAAACCCCATCAGCTCCCGCCTCAATAACGGAACCTGCATTTTCAATCGTGATACCACCGATTCCAACAATCGGTGTCTCGCAGCCATCTTTACGTAGTTTTTCAATCAATGTCGTTCCTCGAGAGGGCTTGGCATCCGACTTTGTTTTGGTCGGATAAACAGGTCCAATCCCAAAATAATCCGCTCCATCTTGGATTGCTGTCAGGGCTTCTTCTGTAGTATGGACGGAAACCCCAAGGATTTTATCAGCGCCGATTTTCGTTCGAACTGTTTTTACTGTTTCATCCTCTTGCCCGATATGAACACCGTCCGCATCTATCGCTACAGCTATCTCAATGTCATCATTCACAATGAAGGGGATTTGATGTTCTCGACAAATGGTCTGTAGCTTTTGAGCCAGTGCATATTTTTCAGAACCAGTGAATGCCCCTTCCCCTTTTTCCCGGAATTGAAAAAGCGTAATTCCACCCGAGATAGCCTCATTTAACACTTCTGCTGGATTTTTCAAACAGTTGGTGCTTCCCATAATAAAATAAACACGTAATGCCTCACGCAAATCGATCATGATCTAGTCAGCTCCTTTGCGATGTTTCTTTTTCGATACGCCCAATGGTTGGTTGGCCCATGTCCCTGGCCAATTTCAAGTTGAACCTCAATTGCGGCCTGTATAAAATCTTTCGCTTTTAAAACGGCTTCATAAACAGCGGCCCCTTTGGCCAGCTCAGCCGTGATAACAGCGGAAAAAGTACAGCCGGTACCGTGTGTATTCTTTGTTTCAATTCGCTGACTTGTAAAGGTGTAAAATTCCTTTCCATCAAATAATATATCTGTGGACTCAGATTCATTTTCATCGTGGCCGCCTTTGATAACAACATTTTTGACACCTA
The DNA here is from genome assembly GCA_011250595.1 of Bacillus sp. MM2020_1. Lineage (GTDB taxonomy): Bacteria > Bacillota > Bacilli > Bacillales > Cytobacillaceae > Neobacillus. The sequence goes on from JAANMP010000043.1 coordinate 17,336, forward strand.
AGTCATATAGTCTTTTGGCAGCTTCCCGTTTATCTGCGGTGCTTTGAATCACCATGCCCGTTAGCACCTCCGCCTCAGGAATGTTCGGTGTGATTACTTTGGAACGTGGTAACAAGTATTTTTTTAAAGCCGAAATGGCTTCCATTTGCAGCAAAGAAGCCCCACCTTTGGCAATCATGACCGGATCAACCACTACATTCTCCCATTCATAAAACGTCAGTTGATTAGCGACAGCCTCAATAATTTCCGCATTGAACAGCATCCCTGTTTTTATTGCATCTGCACCAATATCCTCGCCAATCGCTTCAATCTGCTTTATAACCGCCTCTGCAGACATTGGATAGACCGCATGAACTCCTAGTGTATTTTGGGCCGTTACAGCCGTCAACGCTGACATCCCGAACACCTCTAATTCCTGAAACGTCTTTAAGTCGGCTTGAATTCCGGCACCGCCGCCGCTATCTGAACCTGCAATTGTTAATGCTTTTTTCATTAAAATTACCCCCTCTTATCGATTCACCTTTGTAAATGAAGCATGTGAAATTATATCTTCCGAAGAAACTAAAGCTAATTGATTTAAAAATTCAATTTGGAAACTTCCCGGTCCCATTTCAGCTGTCTGTGCCGCCGCTTTTTCAGCAGCAATCTCATAGAACATTAAAGCTGCCATCGAAGCTTGAATCAGGTCCTTTTCCACTCCAGCAAATGCCCCAATCACTGAGGTTAATAGACACCCCATTCCCGTCACCTTTGTCATGATCGGATGTCCATTGCGAACAAGATAGGTTGTTTCGCCGTCCGAAATGACGTCCTCTTTTCCGGTGATGACGACAACGCAATTCCATAATTGCGCAGCTTTTACAGCGAGGGTAACGCTATCCCCATTTGCTGTTGTTCCCGCATCAACACCCTTAATTTCCCAATTCTCCCCAACAACATTGGCAATCTCTGCTGCGTTGCCTCGAATCACGGAGATTTTTACTTCGCTCATAATTCTTTGAGCAGTTTCGGTTCGGTATGAGGTGGCTCCAGCACCAACTGGATCAAAGATGACTGGAACAGTAGATTCATTGGCCGCTTTTCCGGCAATAATCATCGATTCTACTGTTTGTGGGTTTAAGGTACCAATATTCAAAACTAGTGAACTCGCAATCTTAGCCATGTCAGCAACTTCTTCGGCAGCATACGCCATAACAGGTGAGGCGCCTAGGGCGAGAAGCCCATTTGCGGTGAAATTTGTGACGACCACATTGGTGATATTATGTACAAGCGGGTTAACCTTTCTTACTTTACCTAGCGTTTCATACAAACTATTTTTTTCCATTCCAATCTCCCCTTTTCTTTTTAAAAAAAATAAAAAAACCAGATCCATAAACGGACCTGGTTAGTTAGTCAGAGAAAAACAAAACATTCACTTGGCTACTTTCCTACGCTGGTATTACCCAGATCAGGTCCGAAGGGTTAAAAACTAATCGTTTTCTCTCAGCCTGATTACAGGGCACCCCTAGTAGATCTTGTATTTAATTAATTACATGATATTCCTATGATATTAGAATGTAAAGGAAAAAGATTTAATGAACTATCAGTTTACATAACATTATTATTTTTTAACTTTATACGGAAATGTAACAATGAATGTTGTCCCTTTTTCTTTTTGGGAGTGAATTTCCAACTGTCCCTTTAATTTCTCCAAGCTTCGCTGCACTAAATATAAACCAATTCCTCGATTTTCACCCTTAGTAGAATACCCCTTAACACATAAGCTATTAATTATATCCTCATCAATTCCCAGTCCTGTATCATGGACCTCCAATGCCAGTACTTCATCGTAATAGTCAAACCTTAAGGTAACTTTTTTTAGTGGTCGTTCCGCGACTGCATCCAGGGCATTATCGATTAAATTTCCAAGAATCGTGACCACTTCATGCGTGGTCTCCTGCTGCTGCGGTTCCGGTACATTTCCTTCCCCATCAATCATCAATTCACAGCCATTTTCCCTTGCATAGCTCAGCTTCCCTAAAATAAAACCAGCTAAAACGGGATCTTTAAATCGACTGACGACAAATTCTACCTCAGATTGTTGGTGGTCGACAATTTTTGTTATGTAGGAAGAAACCCTTTGGTAATCCTTCATGTGGATTAATCCTGAAACCACATGAAGCTTATTCATAAATTCATGTGACTGGGTTCGCAGTGCCTCTGCGTATAACTTTACACCGGTTAATTGTTCAGCCAATTCCTTGATCTCTGTTTTTTCCCTGAAAGTTGAAATCGCTCCGACAATTTTCCCCTTCACAATCACTGGGACTCGATTGGTTAAAATAGTAATATGATTTATTTCCTGTTCTTGATCTAACTGTGGTTCACCTGTTTTTAACACGGTAGAGAGTTTGGTATTCGGCATATATTCATCCACTTTTCTTCCTAAAAAGGATCCGTGAATACGAGCTTTGCGAAGCAGTCTGATCCCCTCATTATTTAAAAGTGTCGTTTTCCCATCTTGGTCAACAGCCAAAATTCCTTCCTTTGTTGATTGCAGCATTGCACTTCGTTCTTCAAGCAATTTGGCTATTTCACTCGGTTCAAGTCCAAACAGAATCGCTTTAATTTTTCTTGCGAGAAACAATGCCCCAAAAATACCGACAAGAATTCCAACGCCAACTCCAATTAAAATAATTTTCCGACTCTGGGCTATGGCCTGATTTACTTTTTCTAAAGAAATTCCTACAGCAACGGCCCCTATTTGGTGATTTTCATGGTCATAAACAGGAACAAACGAGCGTAAGGACAATCCCAATGTTCCTTTCGCAGTTGAAATATGCTCTTTTCCTTTTAAGACCGGACCTTCATCTCCGCCGATAAAATGCAAACCTATTAGGTTGCTGTTTGGATGTGATTTTCTAAACCCATACATGTCCATGACAACGATAAATTCAACATGTGTTGACCTTTTTATATCATTCGCATAGGATTGGATATTCTTCTCTGTTTTTTTATTGGTTAGTCCATTCATGACAATCGGCGACCTTGCTACGATCCTTGCAATATCTGTTGCTTTCTCGGCTTGGCCTTTCTCTGTTTCTTTTGAAATACGGTTGGTGATTAATATTTCGGTTACTATCAATGCCATCACGACCACGATACAAACCAGTAGGGTAATCGTTGATTGCAGCCGAAGTTTTGGTTTTCCAAGCCTTAGTTTCCACCCCAACATGAGACCCCCCTTCAGTCTTTTTTCAAGGTATCGGTTTATACCCCGTAACGATTGATCGGTCTTCCAACGCCGCCGTAATGGATATGTATTTTCACTTTCCCTTCTTTTTCTAAGTAATCAAGGTATCTTCGAGCGGTTACCCGTGCCATTCCAATGCTTTCCGCCACTTCTTCTGCAGATACAGGTTCTTTTTCCAGTGAAATAAAGCTGGTGATTTTTGTTAAGGTGTTCGTGTTTAAGCCCTTGGGTAAATTCTCTCTTTCACTTTCTTCTTTTTTATCAATAAACAAAAGCTGATCCAGTTCCTCCTGTAAAAGTGCTTTCTTTTCTCCCAGTTTCATACGATAGTTTTTATAGTTATCTAGTGATTTTTTTATTCGATCAAATGTAAATGGTTTCATTATGTAGTCAACTGCCCCTTGTTGAAGGACTCCATGGATGGTTTCAATATCGCTGGCAGCCGTTATTGCGATCACATCAATCGAATACGCCTCCGAACGCAGCTCTCTTAGCATTTCCAATCCACCCATATATGGCATATAAAGATCAATAATCGCAAGGTCAGGCTTAAGCTCTTTGACTAATCTCAGTCCCTCCATCCCATTGGAGGCGATTCCGATAATCGAGAAACCTTCAATCCTGTCAATAAATTGACGGTGCACCTCCCTAACCATCGGATCATCTTCTATCAATATTACTTTTAACGGAAACATCCCCTGCTCCCCCTTACAGTAAAAGAAATTAATTTCCAGTTTATATTATTATCATGGCCTATTTTATTGAAATAGTAAATTCATAGATGACGATTTTATTAGATTTTTATGAAAATTAATAAAGATACACTTTCTATAACAAAAGGAACAATAAGACCAATATGACCAAAATCTTAATATTATCTGAATTTTCATTTATTATGGTTTTGGGTGGGAAGAAAGCGTTAACAGTTTTTAATAAACAAAGGGGTGTATAAGTAATGAAAATTAATTTCAAAAATTTGACGGTCCAAGTATTACTGGGGATAGTACTAGGGATTGTCATCGGATTTCTTTTCCCGAAATTCGGTACGGAATTAAAGGTTTTGGCGGATATTTTTATCAAGTTAATTAAGATGGTCATTGCTCCGATTGTATTCTTTACGATTGTCATTGGCATTGGAAGCATGGGGGATTTGAAGAAGGTTGGGCGTATTGGCGGGAAAGCGCTTCTGTATTTTGAAATTGTCACGACCTTTGCCTTGGCCATTGGTTTACTCCTAGTTAATGTCATCAAACCAGGTTCTGGATTTAATACGAAATCCGTAAAAGGCGGAGATATTTCGCAATTTACTGAGCAGGCAAAAGAAAGCAGTCATGGAGTCATCGAATTTATTTTAGGAATTATTCCCGATAATTTTGTCGGCGCAATGGCGAAGGGCGAGCTCCTCCCAATTTTATTCTTTGCCGTACTTTTCGGGATCGCACTTGCTTCCTTAGGGCAAAAAGGGAAACCAGTCGTTGCCTTGTTTGAACAATTTACGGAGATATTTTTTAAGATTGTAAATATCGTAATGAAATTTTCACCCATTGCCGCATCCGGCGCAATGGCCTATACGATTGGTAACTTTGGACTAGGTTCGTTAGTTTCGCTTGGAAAATTGATGGGAAGCGTTTATGCTACGATGTTTCTTTTCATCGTCTTTGTGTTAGGGACCATTGCGAAACTTTATGGCTTTAATATTTTAAAATTTATCGCCTATATTAAAGAAGAAATTCTCTTGGTGTTAGGTACCTCGTCCTCGGAATCAGCACTACCAAGAATGATGGAAAGACTTGAAAAATACGGTTGTTCAAAATCCGTTGTCGGGCTTGTTGTTCCAACAGGTTATTCCTTTAACTTGGATGGTACTGCTATTTACCTTTCAATGGCTGCGCTCTTTATTGCACAAGCTTACAATGTCGATATTACTATTTGGCATCAAATCACCTTGTTAGGTATTCTAATGCTGACATCTAAAGGTGCAGCTGGTGTAACGGGTTCAGGTTTTATTACCCTTGCTGCTACTCTGTCTGCGTTTCCAGTCATACCTGTTGAAGGGATTGCCTTATTACTGGGTGTCGATCGCTTTATGTCTGAAGCCCGTGCGATTACAAACTTAATCGGAAATGGCGTGGCTACCGTGGTTGTATCTAAGATGGAAAACGAATTCCATCCTACTGCCGAACACCAAAGTGGAAAAACAGATAAATCGATTAGTGCATAGAAATTGCAGAAAAATGGCTTGGGGGATTTTCCTCCAAGCCACTTTTTGTGCGGAATTGATAGTTGAATCTTAATTTTTCGCCAGGTCTATTAGTTCCTTTAATTCATTTGTGAATCCTTTGACTGCACGATTTTCAACGACTGTCACTGGAACCCCAAGAAAGCCGAATTTCTCCACTTCCTCCTGATATTCCGGATTCGCCAACACGTCTCTTGATTCAAAAACGATTCCTTCCTCGGTTAGGACTTTTTTGACCATCGTGCACTCAATACAGTCTTTTGTTGTATAGACGATTACTTGCTTGTTCATTATTCGTTTCCCCCTTTTGGATGATTTTCAGACTCTTTTGTAAAAAAGATATGCTCAGCCTCTATTGAATCCCCGATATAAATTAGGCCAAAGATTATATCTGCTTGGACTAGTTTTTCTGTTAATCTAGCTGGCAGGCTTTTGGCTCTTTTTGGAATATGAGTATTCGAAACGACGACAATTTTCATCATTCTACTCCGTACTCTTTGTTTCTATAATTGATAAAAGAATTTCATGTTTCTCCATAATCTATCGGAAACTTCCTCTATTGGCAATCTTTTAATTTATGAAATGGTCTTAATCGAGTCCATCATCATATTCGGATGAGTCATGGTTCCCAAAAATGGACCTTCAAATGCCCATGGCACATCTGTTTCAATCATCATTTGTTCCAGTGGATATTGCTGAACTAATTTTTAGCAGATTACTCACTTCCTCTATTTAAATTGGTTCTAATAATAATTTACTTTATCCGAATTAAATTTTAAATTTTCCAACAATAAAACTCGAGAATTGTCTGTTTATGCGCTTTCCCAAGGAATAATTAAAGCTTATATCCTTAATAACAGGTCACCAATGCCTAATTTATTAAGTTTTTTTAGACTTTTAAATATGCAGGGTTTGGGAAATTTAAATTTCCTTTTTCGACTTTTTATCCTTTTCCCAAAGGAAATATTCCAAATCTCCCATTTCATTTCCTCACAAAAAATTGGAGTCCTATGCTTTTTATTCACTCAAATATCATTCCAAATGAATACTCTGAAGTAAACAATCAATGGAGGTGATGTTTTGAATACATTAAATAGAAATAGTGATTTTTTTGAAAGGTATATTTCCCTTAATGGTTCAACATTAGTTTATAAGACATTTAGCTCTTATCAAAATATTTACGTTACAGAGCGGAGTAAATACGATGGAACGGTAGGAAAATTTCGAATGCTGCAATTTTCTTTCGATGGTATCCAGGGGATAATAAATCTGGAACAGCCACAATCCCTGGCGGCTTCATACAGTCGAATCACAGTGAATCTAATTGATCACTATGCTTACGATTTTAACAAAGGATTTATTATTGGACACGGGATTGGAACCGTCAGCTCTTATTATTCCCATAAACATATCGTAACAGCAGAGATTGACCCACTAGTTGTCGAAGTATCAAAGAAGTACTTTGGACATACGGGAAAAAACGTGTTAGTCGGTGATGGACAAGCTCTCTTAAAAAATCAGGAGGCACAATCTCAGGATATGATTTTTTTGGATGCGTACAGCAACAGTGAAATCCCATCTCACCTAGCAACAAAAGAGTTTTTTACTCTTACCAAAGAAAAGTTATCAGACCGAGGAATTCTAATCATAAATTATATCGGGATAATTAATAATGATAAATTCTTGCCTACGCTATACGCGAGGATTTTAGAAATCTTTCCTTATGTAAGGGTGTTTGCTACAAATTCTAAGAAAAAAACGAAACAAAATCTATTTATTGTGGCAAGTCGTCAATTCCTGGAAGACTTTTCACCTCAAGAAGCGACCCCTATCCGGATTATGGGTAAATAATTTCAATACCATTGTATTAAGGACCTTCTTAGCGAAGCCTAGGAGGGTCTTTAATATACGTGATTGGGTAGCCCTTTTTTTATTTTATAGATATAAGTTTATACTTGTCCATTATTCTTACATAATATATTTATTGTAAGAGGCCTCTTATAGAACACATAAAAAGGGGGGAAAATAAATGACTCTTGAACCGGGTTTGTTAGAATGCTTAGGAGCAGTTCTTATCATTATTCTGGAAGCTGTTGCCCTGCTTCTTGCCAATTTACTTGGAGTACCTGATGCTACTAAAGAAGCTATTGCAGATGTTATTTGTGAAGCTGCCGAAAATTGTTAATAAGTTTCTAACTGATGATTAACAATTAAGAAATCCCTGATGGATGTGTAAAAACTCTAGAAGATTATTTTACCAATAATCTTCTAGGGTTTTTCTTTTATACGAATTATTTTTTCTAAAAACTAACAAGATATTTCTTTCCATGATGATATTAACACACTACATTTTCTTTGCAAAACATAGGATATTAGGAAGTTTCTGAATTTATTATTACTTAAACTTAAAAGGTGGTTAAATTATGGATGAAAACATTAAAGAAAATAGTGTACAGAATACGGGTAACACTCTAGACAAGGACGCTCTCCAAAATCTTGCCGGCAATTTACTAAAAAATCAAAGTTCGCTTGATTTGGGGTCATTAATGCAAATGGCAACAACTCTTCTTAAAAACGATTCACTCATGAATTCCGTTACAGAACTTAGTAAAAAAAAGCAAAAGGCCGCGGCTCCTGAGTCAAAACTTACTGAAAAACGGAAGAAAGTCACTAAAGATCATACCGTACAGAATACGGGTAACAAAGTAGACAAGAATTCGCTTGATTTAAATTCTATCATGCAACTGGCAACAACACTTACCAAAAATGAATCGTTAATGAATTCAGTAACAGAGAAACTTAGTAAAGAAAATCTAAACGCTACCCTCCCAGTATCAATGGCGTCTGAAAAACAAGAAAATGCAGAGCTGGCATCTTTGTTTCAAAAACTTGAGAATATCACTAATGATATTTCAGGATTAAGACAAGAAAATGCACTGGTATTTTTGTCTCAAAAGCTTGAGAATATCACTATTGATATTTCAGGATTAAGACAAGAAAATTTAAAGCTTGCATCTTTGTCTCAAAAAATAGACGATATCACAAATGATATTTCAGGATTAAGACAAGAAAATGCAGAGCTGGTATCTTTGTCTCAAAAACTTGAGAATATCACTAATGATATTTCAGGATTAAGACAAGAACTAAAAGACGTAAAAGAACAAAATCGTGATCTTATGAAATTACTCAAAAAAGTATTGAAAAACAATAAAAAATAGGCATATTAAATTTTATTGCTTTACCCCATTACTAAACAAAAGAACCTTGAACATTCAGGGTTTTTTTATTTAAGCTTACAATGTCAAATACATTTTTCCTAAAAATTTTATTTCTCATCTTTCCTTCGACACTTTTTCTTATTTTGTGATTCCTTTTTCTTCTCATTTTTTTTTGAATCCCTTTTTTCCACTTTTGTTAATTCAAGTTCCTCGTCAAGCGTAGGCAGTGCTTTTTTTTCAACCGCCCGGTGTAATATATTTTCATCAATAGGTTCAAGTAATGCTCTTTCTTCAAGCGGGGGTGCCTTTGTCTCAACAAGCTGTTCAAGGCGATTGATTCTTTCGAGTAACAAGGCATGCTCTTTTTCGGCTAATCCGCCCTTAGAAGAATAGTATGGGTCCTTTTCCCACCAGTCCATACCGATTTCCCGAGCCTTGTCGACAGAAGCGATCAGCAGCCTTATTTTAATAGTTAGTAAGTCGACGTCCGCTAAAGATATCTTAATATCCCCTGCAATAACCACTCCTTTATCAAGTATTTTTTCTAATACTTCAAGCAAATTCGATGAAGATTGTGACGGGTGTTGGATGGGCATAATCTCTCTCCTATCTGCCGGTCTAAAGAAGTTTCCCCAATGGGCCTAGTTCTATATTGAGGTCTTCCGTTTCTAAACCAAAAATGATTTTTAATTCTTCCATTTTCTCTTCAAGCCTCATTAAAGTTAAACCTAATTCTTCTAATTGTTCATCACTAAGAGAATCGCTTTCAACTCTTCGCATCGCCTGCCGCTCCATGAGTTGGCGCAGTAATTCGATAATTGTTAAGACTAATTTCGCTAATCCTTGCTCTACCTTACTTGAGTCTAGTGGCAAGCGTTCCATTTACTATTGCCTCCTCATAATTTTTACGTTCATAGGTACCAAAGGCACTTTCAATCGATGAAATAAGAAGCTTAAGATCGACGACAATTAAATCAATATTGGCAACTGAGATTAATATTTCTCCAGTAACCACAACGCCCGTATCAATGATTCCATCAAGAAGATCCAATAATGTCATTTCCTTATTTTCAAAGAGATGTTGCTTTTCCATTACAAAATCTCCTTTTTCATTCTCGAAAAATGATAAGGAGGCCATGGTCCGGTTACTTGAAAAGTACAACCTTTTGGTTCAAATAATTTTTCCAATTCTACGACTCTATTCATAAACTCATCCGCTTTAGATTTCTCAATTAGGAAATCACTATTAATAATCATCTTATCTATTCGTTCGGTAACTTCTATTCCCCAATTTCTTCGAAGGTTTAACTCAGACACTTCAGGTGTTAAATTTTCTTTTATTTTAATCCACCAATTGGATTGTTCCGCTTCTAATTCTGAAGTAATTAAATGGTCCAGCTTCTTTTTCATTAAAAATTGTTTCCCTTTTGGCATCGATGCTAATTTCTCTCTCAAATCTAATACTGCTTCATTGTGCTGTTGAACAAAAGAAAAGGCTTTTTCATTATGACAAAATACCTTCAAATTCCACTCTTGTTTATTTTTAAGGCTAAGTAGCTTTTGAAAAATCATATCGTATTGGTCGACAAGTAAACTTTCTAAATTGGATGGTTTTTGAAAAATCGTGCAAAAAGACATCGGGAGGACGGTAAAATGCTGGTGAATAATCGAGTTGACTTCATGGTGATGAAATGCTTTTTCCTTCAGCCATTCAGGATTTTTTAACTGAAAATCTATTTGTTCTTGGGAAAAATTATGGGCATTTACTGGGGTGATGACAGCGGCTAAGTCTCTATAAATATTGGTAGTGACAATCTTTTGATCCATACCCACTATTGAGGGGATCCCTGGCTTTTGTAATTCCTTTGCGAGAATAACCCCATACAAATATAGGAAATCTGTATCAACCTTTGTCTGTGACATGTTTCCTCCTCCTTATATACAATTTGTCTAATCGTCCAAGAACTCATTTTGTTCTCGTTCTTTGGCAATTTTATATCTACTAATCAATTCCTGTTCCCGCTCAAGATAGGTGATTTCATCAATTTCTTCCATTTCGAACATCATATGCAGTTCAACAAGCTGTTGTTGCAAATACGGAATATCATAGAGTTCTTGATCAACCTCTTCTTGAATTTTTTCCCCGAGTTTAAGCAACGCACGAATTGGCAGTGTAAATAATTTATGAATCATATTTTACCCTCAATCCTTAATCGAATATTTACGAAGTTATAGGCCGGCCATGGACCAGAATATTTAAATTCCACTTTTTCCTTCCATATTTCAAATAAATCATTAACAAGTTGGTCAAATGCTTCTTCCTTCTCTCGATCTACCAAAAAGGCAGCATTTAATAAAATCTTTCCTGGTATCGTGTTATTTAGCTTTCCTGCCTCGGCCAGCTCCAATAAAGGGTTATATATTTTCTTCTCTACTTCGTCCTCTAGTTGTAGAACAAAATTTTGTGCCAACTCCCCTAATTGGATTTGATCATAGAATGATGCGGGATTTGAAAGGTCTTTTTTTCCGGCTTTCCACTCACTTAAAACGGGATCATTTAACATTTCCTGATCGATCCAGTTTTGCTTTACAACAACTTTTAATCCTACCTCGATTTTGTTTTCTAAATGAGAAAACAATTTTTCAAATTCATCATACATATGTTTCGTTATGATCTGAACATCCTGCTCGGAATGAAACACATTTCCAAAGCTCATTGGTATTAAGCTATACTCCTTCATGACTCTCGAAATGGTTTGTTGATGAGCAAATAAGTTATTCCGTTCAGGTAAAACTTCTCCCTTAACTTTTGATACCACCATGGCAACATTTTGATAGTGAATCGTATATACTTCATTTTCCTGCCCATTTAAGATAACATTGTCGAATTTCTTGGGTTCTTTTTCCCTAATGGCACAAAAAACATATACCCCACTTTCTTTTCTCATGAATGCTCTTCCTTTCTCCGCATTTCCTGTAAAATTAGCTCCCCAACGGCGTTACGACTGAGTTCTGGTGAAATTTGTTTCAACGGTCTTATTAACACATCTAAACAAAGTGCCTGGTATTGTTTATTCTCATAAGTAATAGGGATGTTCCCTTTTTTTGCAACGGCTGCAATCATTAAAGATGCGCGAAGACTCGGGCAAAACCCCTTACCAAATGATCTTAAATTTGATATTAGTCTCACTATTTCCTGAGCTTCCTTTTTTGTAATGCCTGCCTTCTGACATAGGATTTCGATTTCTGTATTGGTATCACAGCAATCTAAACTAATCGTTATCAATCGATCCATGAGAGCATCCTGGGTATGAAACGTACCTGCATATTCATCTGGATTGCTTGTAAAGATCATTGAAAAGTCAGGATGACATTTGATGAAGGGTTCTTTTCCTTTTCCATAGATAGGGAGAACCTTTTCCTCTAATAATGATAAAAATATATTATTCGCTTCTGGGCGGGAACGTGAAAACTCATCATAAATAACTACATGTCCATTCTTGACTGCCTCAGTTAGCTGACCATTTACCCATAACGGTCTAATTTGTTGTTCACTTTTGTAAACAGAATGGATGTAATTATCGATAATTTCCTTCTTACTTATTCCATTGTATTGGCCAAGTAAATCTTTGTTCGACAGTTCATGGTGACCGCGAATAATCGTAACAGGCCTGTTAAATTGTTGGGCAATATATAAAGCTAAGCTAGTTTTTCCAACACCTGATGGTCCAACAAAGTGGACAGGATATCCTGCCTGAATATATTGAATGGTTCTTGCAATAATATCTTCAAAAAAAGCAGTTTTCACAAATCCGCCAGACTCCTCATCCTTTTTTGAATGGTTCAATATTCTACTTCCTCCTTTGCTTATTTTCAACAGAGGAGCCAAGGCTAAGAACTGCCTTGGCTCCTCCGTTACAAACTATTGATAGGTTATAATGCAACCTCTAAACCGGCTTCGTCTCCATGATGATGATCATGCTTAAGAAGCCCTACTGCTTTTGCATATCTTAACCATGTGTCAACACTTGCAATGACAATACGTGCATCGATTGTAAGCAGTTCAATACCCACTAATGAAACTCGAGCCCATAGGTCAATCACTACACCTTTATCCAAAATACGATCAATTACTTCAGCTAAACTTGAAGAGTCCACACTTTTTTGAATAGCAGCCATTTTATCCCCTCCTTTCATTAGCTGTAGCAAGGGGGTCCATTTAGATTATTCTCCATTTTATCCCCAGGTGCTGAAACTCACCTTTTCATTGCTGCCAGCTATCTTCGAAAATTATTAAGTACATTAGTATATGATTAAAGCTGATTCTTGGAATGGACAAGAGTGCAATGGAGTATCCCATATCATTTAAATTAATATTCCCGCACGAACCTGAAAAGTGGCTTTCTGTGGTGCCTGACACCAAGAGTTTCCCCATAACAAAAAATTGTTTCGATTTGCCGTTAAAGTGGCTTGCTTGTGCCGACTTTCCGGCAATTGTTTGTGTATTTTGATTATTTCCACTAATGAAAGCGCTTCGATAGTTGGCACGATTTTTGCATTTAATTCATGTGAATACGATTTACAAGGGAGATGGGAAGTAATGTGTACGAATGAAAATCAAAGTGGTGTTGTTCTTGTGAATGACACCAAGCCAGAAACGAAGATGATGAAGGCAGCCGTTGTTAACGAGCATCATCAAAAGCTCGAAATTAAAGAAGTACCTGTTCCGGAATTAGAGTATGGCGAAATATTAGTTAAAATTAAAGCATGTGGCGTTTGTCATACCGATCTTCACGCTGTCAATGGAGATTGGCCGGTAAAACCAAAGCTTCCTCTAATTCCAGGGCATGAAGGTGTTGGTATCGTCGAAAAAGTGGCAGAAGGGGTATCTTCCATTAAAGTAGGCGATCGTGTCGGTATTCCGTGGCTGTATTCAGCCTGTGGTGAATGCGAATATTGCTTAACAGGGCGTGAGACGCTGTGCCTAGCACAAGAGAATGCGGGCTACTCCGTCGATGGCGGATATGCTGAATATTGTAAGGCACCGGCCAACTACGTAGTGAAAATTCCTGATGGTCTAGATTTCCATGAAATTTCACCAATTTTTTGTGCTGGTGTAACTACTTATAAAGCATTAAAGGTTTCCAATGCGAAGCCTGGTGATTGGGTTGCTATTTATGGAATTGGCGGACTTGGACACGTGGCCCTTCAATATGCTAAAGCAATGGGCTTCAATGTGATTGCGGTAGATATCCAAGATGATAAACTCGAACTTGCTACCGAATTAGGAGCGGATAAAACGATTAACGGATTACGGGTGGACCCTGCTGAGGAAATTAAAAAGTTAGTTGGCGGCGTTCAAGCTGCCATTAGTGTGGCTGTTACCAAGAAAGCCTTCGAACAAGCTTATGGTTCTGTAAAAAGAGGCGGTACATTAGTAGTCGTTGGTCTTCCAAATGCTGACCTGCCAATCCCAATCTTTGATACAGTATTAAATGGTGTAACGGTAAAAGGCTCGATTGTGGGCACAAGAAAAGATTTACAAGAAGCGATTGAATTCGCAGCACAAGGTAAGGTACGAACCAATATCGAGGTTCAACCTCTTGAAAAAATAAACGAAGTATTCGAACGGATGGAAACTGGTCAAATTAACGGACGTGTTGTTTTAACGTTGGAATAGGAAATAAATAAGTAAAGGCCCGCGACGAACAGTTTTCATCGCTGGCCTTTTTTGTATGCAAGCTGTCGGTTCTAAACATGCATACTAATCTATTCAGCTGCTTTCATTCTTTTCATTTAAAATATATCGGAGCTTCCTCATCGTTATTTGTAATCGTTTTGCTGTTTCCTTTCTATTCCCATGAGTTTCCTTTAACGTTCTCTTTATAAATGCCTTACCAACAACAGACTCTAATTGTTTGATTTGTGCCAAGACTTCCTCCAAATCAATCTCTTTCTTTTGTTCGAAAGCAGATAAAGTTTTTTCGACCCAGCTTTGCAAAAAAACTTCCATATGTAATTCTAGATTTGCTTGTTCTGTCTGTTCTGTCTGTTCTGTCTGTTTAGTCGGGGTTACTGCATTTATTGCCAATGGCAGATTGGAGGGTGTTATGATTGCATCGGCCGAATCTGACAAAGTTACCACTCTTGTAACAAAATTTGAAAGTTCGCGAATATTCCCTGGCCACCTATAGCCCTGAAGCACCTTTAAGGCATCATCCGAAAATGTAATCGAATTGTTTGTGTGCCGCTGTAATAAATGTTGAATCAATTGAGGGATATCCTCTTTTCTTTCTCGTAAAGGAGGAATATTTAAATGAACCACATTCAAACGATAAAAAAGATCTTCCCTAAATTTCTTCTGCTGAACAGCATCTTGGAGGTTTACATTTGATGCAGCTACTAATCGGGTGTTGGTGTGTATAGTATTCTCGCTTCCCACACGCATAAATTCTCTTGTTTCAAGAACGCGAAGTAATTTTACCTGTATAGAGTGAGTTGCTTCAGCCACCTCATCAAGGAATAATGTTCCTTTGCTGGCAATTTCAAATAAACCTTTCCGCTGATGCGATGCCCCCGTAAATGCTCCCTTTTCATGTCCAAACAGTTCGCTTTCTAATAACGATTCCGTAATTGCCCCACAGTTAACCCCGATAAAGTGCTCGTTATTTCGTTGACTTGCTTCGTGAATAAAGCGCGCTAGTACCTCTTTTCCTGTTCCAGTTTCACCCTCTATTAAAACAATTACATTTTTCCCGGCTACTTTATATGCCGTTTCGATTAATTGATTCATTCCAGGGTTTTTTCCAATGATTAATCCGATTTTATTGGCTAGATCATTGATCTGCTGCCGGGTAGTGCTGCCCGTTGAAATTAATAACTGATCCATTTGTTTTTCCAATATATCTATATCATCAAACGGTTTTTCGATATAATCACTTGCTCCTAATTTTATCGCTTCAACTGCCGTGTGAATCGTACTATA
Source organism: Bacillus sp. MM2020_1 (assembly GCA_011250595.1). GTDB lineage: Bacteria > Bacillota > Bacilli > Bacillales > Cytobacillaceae > Neobacillus. Next base: position 33,010 of record JAANMP010000043.1, read on the forward strand.
CCCCGTCATTATTACGGCTTTACATCCGGGTTGTTGTTTTTTCAAATCTTTTAAGAGTGTTAGCCCATCTGCATCCGGGAGCTTTAAATCAATCATTGCTGCATGAAAATTGCTCCTTGAAAAATCGATTTTGGAGAACTCCTTCCCGCTGTTAACTACCTTGATGTTATAGCCTTTAGATTTAAAAAGGTGGGACAAGAAGTTTCCAACCTCTTTTTCATCATCCACAATTAGTAAATTTGTCATCCCTCAACCTCCGTCTCATTAGACAAATGAGATGGTAATCGCAAAGTGAAGGTGCTTCCTTCTTTTACAATACTGCTCACTTCGAGTGTACCTCCGTGGGCATTTGCGATTCCGAAACTTACAGAAAGTCCCAGTCCAGTACCCTTTTCTGCTTCTTTTGTCGTGTGAAATGGATGAAAAATTTCGGATAACCTGTTTTCTTCGATTCCGATTCCATTATCTTTGACAGTTAATTGCACCTCATCTTCACGTCGTGAAGTGATGATGGTAATTTCTTTATTTTCTTTATCTGACACCTCTAAAGCATCTCTCGCATTTAAAATTAGATTAATGATGATTTGTTCTATTTGCTGCTGACTCCCCTCAATTTCAGGCAGTTCCTCATCAAGTTCAAGAATTATTATAATTTCATTTTTTTCGATTTGGTATCTAAGTAAATTAAGAACTTGGTATATTCCTTCGTTTAATGAGAAGGTTCCAAAAATGTACTCATCCTGGCGGGAAAAAGTAAGTAAGCTTTTAATGATTCGCTTACAGCGGTCCCCGCAGTTTTTAATATCGTTTAAAAGGATATAAGAAGGGTCATCCTTTGCCTTATTCCTTAATAAAAGCTGGGAATTACCCAGAATAGCAGTTAATGGACTATTTAATTCATGGGCAATACCTGCCGCCATCTCGCCTATTGCTGCAAGCTTACCTGAATGGAGGAGCTGTGCCTCCATTTTTCGTTTTTCGGTTACGTCCTTTAAATAGAGAATTACACCATATACCCGGTTTTCATGGTTCTGGACCGGATAGGTATAAGTCTCACAAATGGAATTATTTTCAAAAAAAATATCTCTAAATCCAGTTCTTTGGGAACGAAACGTTTCTTCTATAATCGACTTACATTCTTTCCGCAAAAGAGCAAACGATGGAGAATGCTCTTTCAATTGAAAAAATGATCGAACTGAATCATTAAATTGAAGGACATTTAAATTTTTATCAAAAACAATAATCATGTCATCTACAGCTTTAAAGGTGTCCTCCCATTGCTGCTTCCCGCGGACAACCTCATGGTACAGTTGGGTATTTTCAATGCTGACAGCAAGATGGTCGGTCAATTGTTCAAGAAATAACAGGTCATCATGACCCCATTCAGACGGGTCTTGCCGTCCGATACTTAATACACCTATGCCTTTATTTTTTATAAAAATCGGCAGGACGATCACACTATGTATCTGAAGGCCAAGTAAATATTCATTTTCAAAAAAGTCTTCACTTGAGTCAAGCAATTGTTGAAAGATGATCTGTTTGTTTAACAATGCAGACCAATAGAGAGACCTTCGATTCGGTATCGCAGAGTTAATTTTCAAACCACGGTTTTCTTCAGGATATACATTGGTTAAAATGAGTTCACTATTCTGTAGCAATAATAAACTCAGCCGATCACAATGCAACAGGCCCTTTAATTTATCAAGGACATTTTGAAGCATTTCATCTAATGACATGTCTATTTTCATGCTTTTCATTACTTCATTAATGATTTCCAGTTGAATGTTCTTCTTTCTTAATTGCTCAACAGTTGTTTTCAACTCGGTATAATAGTTTTTTTTCGATGATTTGACTCCTGTTAAGAGCGCAATCATTTCCTGCTTGTCTTCAAGCACGGGGTTCACCTTCTTACAATGCGTTTTTTAGAAGTGTTTTTACTTGCTCGAGATTGACATCGCGGGGATTGGTAATCATACATGCATCAATAAGTGCCAGTTGTCCGGCCCAATCAATCATATCCTCCGTTATACCAACATCCCTTAATCTTTGTGGCGCACCAATATCAACAGCCAAGTCTCGAACGAATTGAATGGAGGCATTTCCCGCTTCACGAGCTGTCATTCCTCTTAGGTCAAATCCCATAATCGCTGCTATATCAGAAAAGCGTTCCGGTGCTGCAATAAAATTGAAATCCATTACATATGGAAGTAAAACGGCATTGATTTCTCCATGGGAAATCGGCAACTTTCCACCAATGGCATGGGAAATGGCATGGGCAGCACCAAGGATAGCATTGGAAAAAGCAAGTCCTGCCTGTAAACTCGCCATAGCCATCGCTTCTTTTGCTTCTTCATTTGTCTTTGAAGCCACTGAGGGCCGTAAAAATTTTGAGACCAGGGAAAGGGCATTTTTTGCCTGAACGTCTGTTAGTGGTGTAGCAGCCGTGCTGACATACGCTTCGATTGCATGTGTAAGGACATCCAAACCCGTTGCAGCAGTGAGGCTGCTGTCTTTTGTAACAAGCGTTAAAGGATCAACAATAGCAATATCCGGGACCAATGTTTTCGAGATGATACTCATTTTCTTTCCCCGCTTCGAATCGACGATGACAGAGAATTGTGACACCTCAGAGCCCGATCCGGCAGTAGTCATGATCATAATCATCGGTGGAAGAGGCTTATCTATTTTATCCACCCCTTCATAATCACTGATTTGTCCGCCGTTAGTGGCGAGGATGGCTATAGCCTTTGCCGAATCTAATGCACTCCCCCCACCCAAACCTATGATGGCGTCACATTCATTTTCAATATAGACCCGACACCCTTTCATTACGTCGGTATCCTTTGGATTTATTGTGACATCAATATGGGTTGCATACGGCAGGTATGACTCTTTGCAAATGGAGATCACTTTATCGAGCCATCCGGCATTGGCAACCCCGTAATCGCTTACAATTAACACTTTCTTAGCCCCAAGCCGTAAACAAGCATCCCCTACCTGTTTAATAGAATTCTTTCCAAAAATAATCTCAGGCGTAACAAATTTACTAATATGCAAAACTACCATCCCCAAAAAGTTATTCTTCCCTATTAAATTTCACGAAAATAAAGCAAAATCCTTTAATTCCTCTAAATTATTTAGAGGCATTAAGTTAATATAATAATTACAGTGCAAACATTAGAATAATTTCATGGAAACGGTGTCAGGCACCATTAGTGAACAAAGTCAATGAAAACTAATTCCATATATATCGAGATCCGCCAATCCAAGGATATTAACGTAAAAATGCCAATGTCCACACGGGGTGGACATTGGCTGATTAGTGTCTTTTTCTGGTGCCTGACACCAAATTCCCTTCACTATCGGAGCATAACCCCAGATAGAAAGGTTAGGAATACATGGGTGCCAAGTTTGACGGTGGGTTGAGCGAGTGTATCCTTTAGTGGATCCAGGCAGACGATGTCCATGGCTTTTACTTTGGGATGTTTGGCAGCAGCCAGTACTCCTTCTAGCAGTTCTTCTGTTGTCATGCCCCCCGGCGTTGAGGCTGGTACCCCTGGAGCATAGGCAATATCAAGCACATCCATATCGACTGTTAAATAAATAGTATCTACCTTTGCAGCAAGTTCTTCTAAACAAGCCCCCACCGTTTCTTCGATCCCTTTTTTTCGTGTTTCACGAAGTGTAAAATAATTGACGCCTTTTTCATCTGCGTACTTCTTCAAATCTTTTGTGTTAAAAAACCCATGCAGGCCGATATTGTACATATTACTTCCCTCAACTATTCCACTCTCAATTAAGTTACGCATTGGAGTCCCGTTGGAGGGGCCGTTATCGGACATGTCTCGTAAATCAAAATGAGTATCAAACTGTAGAATTCCAATTTTCTCATCGGGCCTCGCATGATGAAGTCCCTTTATCATCATCGCTGTAATCGAATGATCCCCGCCAATTGCACATATTTTGGAGGTTTCAAAATGCTGATGGAGTGCAGTAGACGCTGCGATGATATTGTCATGGCAACGTCGGATATCGGTAACATGCATCGGTACATCACCAACATCCACTGCTGTCATTTCCGACAAATCGATATCTTCGTCAAGATTATAAGTTGTGAACCCCTTCCAAGCACGGCGGAATGACTCAGGAAATTCAGAAGCACCCGAAGCACTAATCGATGAGCGAGACAGCGGAACACCAACAACTACAAAGTCAGTGTCCCTACTTTTTTCAGGATCCAAGGCAGCTGTAAGCGGCTGAATCCACTCGTGCACCTTCACAACCTCTTTCCCTTCATCAGGCCTTACCCATGTAAAACTCGGCGGATTCAGTTTAGGATAGAGGAAGCTCTTCAACTAACTGACCTCCCCTGACAACCACCTGACCATTTTTCACGACGGTATCCGTATGATTCACACCATAAGAGTATTGCAGTTTCATATAATTCCCAACGTTAAAAATCGTGACGTCCCCTTTTTTGCCAACTTCTAAGCTGCCAATTTCACGTCCGCGATTAATCGCATGTGCCGCATTAATGGTTGTTGCCGTAATTACCTCGGCAGGTGTCATCCCCATTTTTAAACAGCCTAGATTCATAATGAATGGAAGGGAAACGGTAGGTGAAGAGCCTGGATTACAATCGGTCGATAGTGCTACAGGTACTCCTAAATCAACCATTTTGCGGCCATTTGCCGACTCCGCCATTAAGAAGTAAGCTGTTCCTGGAAGCAACACTCCGACAACCCCTTTTTCAGCCATTGCTTTCATGCCTTTTTCTGAAGCTTTTAAGAGATGATCCGCCGAAATGGCGCCAACCACGGCAGCAAGCTCTGCTCCTTCATAGGGCTCTATTTCATCTGCATGAATCTTCGGAATCAAGCCATAGCGCAGGCCTGCTTCAAGAATCTGTTTCGATTGCTCTGGTGTAAACACACCATGTTCACAGAAAACATCATTAAATTCAGCCAGGCCGAGCTCTGCCACCTTTGGAATCATTTCATCAATCAGCAATCTTACAAACTCATCAGGATTTTGTTTGTACTCTTTCGGGACGGCATGTGCTCCCATAAATGTTGAAACAATATCCATCACATGCTTGTCGTTTAACTGTTTGGCCACTTCTAGCTGCTTTAATTCGGTTTCCCATTCCATCCCGTAACCGCTTTTCGCTTCTACCGTTGTAACGCCGTGGCGCAGAAATTGATTCAAGCGCTCAAAGCTTTCTTGAAAAAGCTCCTCATGTGTCGCCGACTGAGTCCTTCTAGTCGTCGCATAAATCCCGCCGCCGCTATTCATGATTTCCATATAGGTGGCACCTTGAAGTCGCATATTAAACTCATTTTCTCTGCTGCCGGCAAATACAAGATGTGTGTGCGGGTCAACTAACCCTGGAGTTACCAGCTTTCCAGTTGCATCCACAACCTCCGCTTCACCCAATCGCTTCGCATATTTTTCCGCCAGCTCCACATCTGTACCAACAGCCTGAATCACTCCGTCTTCAATCCAAATACTGCCATTGTCAATAATGCCAAGCTCAGACATCTCGCCCTTTACACGGGGAGCATCGGAACTTCCTTGTAAAGTCACAAGCTGAGAGGCATTTCTGATAAAAATTGGTGTACTCATTAATCTATCATCCTCTCATCCTTAGTCTTGCTTAAGCATTGGCATTTTGATGCCCTTTTCTTTTGCTGTTTTAATCGCAAGCTCATAGCCTGCATCAGCATGACGGACAACACCCATGCCGGGGTCAGTTGTTAATACCCGTTCTAAACGTACTTCCGCATCATTTGAACCGTCCGCTACAATTACCATGCCCGAATGCTGCGAATAACCCATACCGACGCCACCGCCGTGATGTAATGAAACCCAGCTCGCTCCGCCAACAGCATTAATCATCGCATTTAAAATCGGCCAGTCGGAAACTGCATCGCTACCATCTCTCATTGCTTCTGTTTCACGATTTGGTGATGCTACTGAACCGGCATCTAAGTGATCACGGCCAATAACGATTGGTGCCGATACTTCTCCCGACGCAACCATATCATTGATCACTTTACCAAAACGGGAACGATCACCATAGCCAAGCCAGCAAATCCGGGCAGGAAGGCCTTGGAAGCTGATTTTTTCTTGAGCCATTTTTACCCATTTGCAGAGATGTTCATCATCTTTAAATTCGCGAAGCAGGGCCTCATCAATTTTACGAATATCCTCAGGATCTCCTGAAAGTGCTGCCCAGCGGAAAGGACCTTTTCCTTCGCAGAATAATGGACGGATATAAGCGGGAACGAAACCCGGGAAATCAAATGCATTTTCCACACCTTGATCCTTCGCTACTTGACGGATGTTGTTACCGTAGTCAAACGTTACCGCCCCTTTTTGTTGCATTGTAAGCATTGCCTTCACATGTACAGCCATGCTTTGTTTTGAAAGTTCTACATACTTAGTAGGATTTTCTTTTCGTAAGGCAGCCGCTTGTTCTAATGTAAAACCAATTGGAACATAGCCATTTAGCGGGTCGTGTGCAGAAGTTTGATCCGTTAAAACATCCGGATTAAAGCCTTTTTCAATCATGATTGGTAAAATTTCTGCTGCATTACCTAATAACCCAATCGATAATGCTTTACCTGCGATCTTCGCTTCATGTGCCATTTTTAATGCTTCCTCAAGATCATTTGTTTTCACATCAAGGTAAGCGGTTTCAATCCGACGATCAATTCTTGTTTCATCCACATCGATTGCGATACATACCCCATCGTTCATTGTTACCGATAAAGGCTGTGCACCACCCATGCCTCCGAGTCCTGCTGTTAAAGTGATCGTGTGTTTTAATGTTCCTCCGAATTCCTGACGGGCAAGCTCGGCAAACGTTTCATACGTTCCTTGGACAATTCCTTGGCTTCCGATATAAATCCAACTGCCGGCCGTCATTTGCCCATACATCATCAAGCCCTTTTTATCTAACTCATGGAAATGTTCCCAATTCGCCCATGCCGGAACCAGGTTGGAGTTGGCAAGCAACACGCGTGGTGCATCCTTATGAGATTTCCAAACAGCCACTGGCTTACCGGATTGAATCATTAACGTTTCGTCATTCTCCAATTCAAGGAGCGTTTTCACGATGGCATCATAGGACTCCCAGTTACGAGCAGCCTTACCAATTCCACCATAAACGACTAAATCCTCCGGTCTTTCAGCCACCTCTTGATCCAAATTATTCATCAGCATGCGCAGTGCCGCCTCCTGAATCCAGCCTTTTGCATGTAATTCAGTTCCCTTATAATTTTTAATAACTCTAGATTTTGCAGTGTTTGTTTCCATCGATTCCACTCCCTTTTCTTTACTAATCTACTATTATTATAAAAGTAAATTCTTCTGAAAACAACAAATCGAACCTTAGAAAATAGAAAATATTTTTAGTTCTATTGTGATTTTTTTAGATAACTCTTCTTATT
>JAANMP010000044.1 GCA_011250595.1 Bacillus sp. MM2020_1
AAATAAGAGTGTATACAGGATTTTAACTTTGAAACATAAATATAATATTAATAATAATAAAGTTGCACCTGTAAATGTAAATAATCTAAATAATCAAATAACAAAAACGATATCAAATGCTTCAGTGTCTGCGACAAATAGCACAAAGAATAAATTGCTAATAAATATAGCGACTAAAGCAAAAGTAGGTTCAATAATAAACGCTGATTTTCATTTGAAAAGTAATACAATTGATGAAGTAAGAAAGAGTTGGGGAAAAGAAGATAAATGTGATTATGTTGCCGCTGCGAAAGGCACTTTCTGCACTTATAGTAAACAACATGTAGTTGTGGCTTATTATAAAGGGCAGCAGTTGTTTGAGATTCGATCTTATGATCCTAGTTTAAAAGCCTTAACCATTCAGGATATAAAGAATTATTTTGGTTCTCCGAAAACAGATGTTAAAACAACTAACAAGGAAGAAATTATCAGCTATACAGTTGGCACCAATACCTTAAAGTTTGTATTTCCTTTAGGACCTCAACACTTGTATCTTGATCATTACTCTCTCTATAACGCATCCATAGTTAAAAATAATATGGCTGGTTAAAAAAAGATGGGTGTCGACACCTAAAATATCAAAGACCGATTCGGCTGCCATTTTGGCGGCTTTTTCTTATTGCATTAACGGGGGATTAGTGGAACAAGATATCTAATGGTTATTCAACTTAAAGTACCATTTGTAAAATTTCCATGCTAAAAATAAAGTAGCTAAACGGATGCCCAAGTATAATACCATTTCCAATTAATATATGAAATGAGATTGGTGTACTTTTCAATGATGACTTCAGGTATGGTTAGTCCTGTGGAAAAGGTAAATAGATATAAAAACTTTTTCCATATAGTATTGGTTTTGGGGTTTCTAGCAGTTTCCAAATAAGTGTCTATTAATAGACAAACTGGTAATTTTTTAGTAATATATTCAGTGAAAGAACATATGTTTGTAGTTATCACGTTTTCTTCATGAAAAGTTCTAATAAAGCTAGGGTCCGAATTCGTTACTAAGACAGGATGGTTTTCAAGATGGGCAAAAGGGATTCCATCTTATTTGGATGGATTTGCTTATTTCCTATTTTTATAAAAATCGAAAGGGGTAAGGAGATGTTACAAACTTACCAAACGAAACTAAGCAATATTTTTCTTAATACAGAATGGACTACGGATATGTATCTTGAAGAGTATGGGAAGTTTTTTGGTATATTAGAGAGGAAATTATTTGTTCAAACCCATATCCAAGGAATTCCTTCATATAGTCTAAAAAAGACTTTTTCCAAGAGGTATGGCATAACGGCACGGCAATTTAATTCCATAAGGATGCAATTGGACGGAAAGGTCTCTTCTATATTCGAGAAAAGAAAACTTGAAATTCAAGAACTTAAAGCTAAAACGGCTTACTTACAAAATATCATCGGAAAGAAAACCTCTCAGAAAGAACTTCTGTACAAAAAACTCCTACAGATCTCTCAAACGAGCACCATTTTTCTCAAACAAAGGAAGAACTATCAGAATCTCAAATTATATCTTCATCAGAAAAAGCGGCGTCTAAGAAACTTACTACAAAAATTAGATAAGCTGAAATTTAATGAAGCGAATAAAAAAATTCCTCTCTGTTTTGGTTCGAAACAGCTATTCCATAAACAATTTCATTTAGAAGAGAATAAATATACCGACCACAGACAATGGCGGGAGGATTGGATTGCTGCACGAAGCTCCCAGTTTTTAGTCATTGGTTCAATGGATGAAACATTTGGGAACCAAACAGCCACTTACAATCTACAAAACAGCTTACGACTGCGTGTTGCGGATCATTCTATACCAAAATACGGGAAATATATCACCTTTCCAGAAGTGAAATTCCCCTACGGGCAGGAAATGATGGATCGGGCAAAAGTGTCTTATATGGGGGTTACCCGAGCAGGCAAACATCAAAAATATTACATCGCCATCACCTATCGTTTCTTAAAACAGAAAAAAGGATGGTATCTAAACGCAACCGTAGAGAGAAACATTCCAAAAGTAGGAACATCTAACTTAAATGGACTAATTGGAATCGATGTGAATGCCGGTTTTTTATCGATGTGTGAAATTGACCGATTCGGCAACCCGATTAAAAGTTGGCGAATCAATGTTCCCATGTACAGTCGGCAAACAGAACAGGTAAAAGCTTCTTTAAGTGATGCGATTAAACGGATTCTTGGTTATGCCGTTTTCGTACAAAAAGATGTGGTCATCGAAAAGTTAGACTTCTCCAAGAAGAAAATCCAATTAAGAGAATCGGGTCGAAAATATGCACGAATGCTTTCGGGATTTGCTTATTCTTCTTTTAATCAATTAATGGAATCCAAAGGAAAAAAAGAGGGAGTCAGAATCCGAAAGATCAACCCAGCTTTTACGAGTCAAATTGGGCAGATGAAATTTATGGCGAGATACGGACTAAGTTCCCATGGTTCGGCAGCCTGTATGATTGCGAGAAGAGGATATTATTTTAGGATGGAAACACCAAAATATGATACCGTGCTTTCGCTTCCTAAGAGATTTGATAAGGAAAAATCCAATACTAGTAATTGGAGAACAATCACCAAACATTTAAAGAAGGAATATACCTTTCAAGATAAGATTGAACTATTAAAAGCAGATATTTAACAAAATTCATTGAGAGATTGGAGCAACGCTTCCTATTTACCTGGAAGGAAGAATAGGACCACGTACTCCAATTTAAGATTATTTTCGTAAGAAAGAGCGTAGCTAACAGCCAGTCTAGAGTATCGAAGGATATCCTATGGCGTGAATTTCATTTGATGGATGGAAGACATGGCATTGCGACGGAAGCGTTGAAGTTTGGTAGGGTTGAAAAACTTTTAAAGACGGATGTTTCCATTCTAGAATTAGGGTGTGATTCCCTAACGTCATTCGCAAAAAGCTCTGTTCGTTTTGCGTGCTAAATGGAATAGATATATTTCATATAGAACATATAGATAGTAATATCCACAAATGTCTATATATTTTTAGGAACGGTAGCAATTGCTTCGCGAAGTCGATTTCGAGGGATAACTTTCCAAAGAACGATAGGTAATATTATCCATAGTAGAAGCATCACAAAATAATCTGATTTCATTAGCTCACCTTTTTTACCTTAGTTTGCAATATAACAGAAAAATTTATCCAGATAGTGAAGTATTGTACTCAAGCTAACGAATTCTAATCTTTCTATCTGAAAAATGGAAAGGCAAAAGCGGTTTGATTATCACCTATAGAGGAGATTTGCAGGACATTAGAATGTCAACCAGGAGATATTTTAGAATACCAAGGAAGAAGGCACTCAAGGATAATAAAGGATATAAAACAAATTTCTTCAACTTACATAACCGATTTTTCATGTGTTGTATGCAGTAAACTTCTTGCATGAAAAATATACCTTCTGGAAAAATTATATCAAAGGAAGGAAGGTGAATTATGTGCCAGATGTTTTGGAGGCTATTAAAAATGTAGTTCAGTCATTGATCGACGATGAGCCCAAATCACCATTACATGTTGGTGAAGTGATGGCTTGCTGGTTATTTTTAGCCTTATGCGCGGAGACACAGGTACAGACGGAGGCAGGAATTAATAGCACGACCGACCCTGAATTGAGAAAAGCGCTTCATGAAGCAGTCGAGATGTTCAAATCGCAGAAAGAGGAACTCACAGCATTCCTGCGGTTAGAGGGAGTCCCATTACCACCAACAAGCGAATCAAAACCACTCTCAAATCCAAACAGTGTCCCATTGGGGGTCAAGTTAACGGATAAAGAACTTGCAAACAGCCTTAAGAAAAAAATATCGATGGCGATAACAAACTGTGCAAATGCATCAGCTCAAATCATTCGTAACGATGTTGGTATAATGATGGGCAAATTTTTGCAGGAACATATAACCTTTTTAATAACTTTTAAATCACAAATGCGAAAACGAGGATGGCTTAACGTGCCACCGCCGTATCATCCAGCAGGTTCACCGAATACAGGAAGGTGAGAAATGTGCCAGACGTATTAGAAGCTGTTAAAAATGTTTTGCAATCTTTGATGGACGATGAGCCCAAACCACCCTTACATGTTGGTGAGGTTATGTCTTTCTGGTCATTCCTTTCTGAAATGGCGGAGGAACAAGTCCATTCAGAAGCAGGGATTAATAGTACAACTGACCCCGAATTGAGGAAAGCTTTTCATGCCGCCGTAAAAATGTTCAAATCTCAGAAAGAACGACTGACAGCATTTATGCGATTAGAAGGAGTCCCTTTACCACCTTTAAGTGAATCTAAGCCGATCTCCGATCCAAATATGGTACCGTTGGGCGTCAAGTTGACGGATGATGAACTTGCAAACAGCATTGGTATAAAAATATATCTAGGTATTTCATTTTGTGCTACCGCCATAATTGAGTCGATACGTACCGATGTTGGTTTATTATGGGTTGAATTTTTACAGGAATACATGACATTTGGAGTAACCATAAAAACACTAATGAAAAAACGAGGGTGGCTTAAAGTGCCGCCTTACTATTATCCGCCTGGTTCACCCAGTCAATGGCAGAATGAAAGCAATCAAAAAATATAAATGATCTGAATATAGGTATGAACGGAAGTCAACTACCTGTTCATCCGAGGGTACTTTATTGAAGATACGGCTGTCATAAAAAGGCAGCTTTTTCTTGTTATGGAGACACCTACGTTTGAAAGGAGAAAATAATCTAATTTAAATAAATGAAAAAAGAAGCATCATGAAAAAAATCATGCACATTTTTGTATCATTCAGCATATAGTAACTTCTGTGAGAAATTTTTCTAGGAAGGAAGTAAGAACAATGAATAACATTCAATTCAAAACATCAAAGGAAAACGACTGTAAAAATGGAGGGAATGGATATAAAATTGTTGAGATCAATGTCTCGGATCCAAATGAAAATTTATTTGCCGTAGTTACGCCTATTAAAAAACAATAAGAGAGAGAATCTCTGTAATTAGTTGAAAGATCCTTTTTTTAATACATAGAAAGATACTGTCCATTACTAGTCCCACTATGATATTTAAAAGAAGTGAAACGAAATTCTATTGCAAAAGGTTAGCTGTAAGTGTCTATTAAAAAATATATACCGTGATAAAAATAGAGTAGCTTTCTGCTGGGGCTACTCTATTCCTACGTCTCTTATTTGATCCCATGTTCGGACCTCGTCCTTCACCTGTTTCGTGGGCAGGTACCAAGTGATACAAAAGCAAACCCCTTCAGAAAAAGTTGAAGGGGTTGTTAAATACTATTTTTTCTCCATAATAACCAATAAAACACCAATAAGAATCAGGATGGAGCCCATCCAAAACGTTACACCTATATTCTCTCCTAGAATAACCCAACCGAGTAAGGTCCCAACCACGGGTTGAAAGAAGAAAAATATCCCTCCACTGGAGGCATTGAGCATTTGTAATCCACGATTCCAAAGTAGAAATCCGCCTGCAGTTGAGACAATACCCAAATACAAGACTCCTCCCCAAATGGTCGGGTGAGTCAGTTGAGAGGTATTCATTGCGTGTAACCGAGGCAAAACAAAAGGTGTTAACACGATTAGGGCTACCAAGATGGAATAGGTCGTTACCACAATTTGTGAATAATCACTCGGCACAAGCTTTATGAGTACCGACATGAGCGCCCAGGTTAAAGCAGCAATAATTAGTGAAATCCCACCAAGTGTACTGGAAAAGGTTACATGACCGACTCCAACAATGAGAAAAACCCCAATAGTCGCTAAACAAACGGAGAGTCCCTTTTTTAGCGTCAACCGTTCTTTAAGGAGTAAGCGAGCAAAAATAACCATAAATGCTGGTGTTGAAGATGTAATAATAGCTCCCATTTGTGCAGAGGACAGCATGGTACCCGTTTCCTGAGTAAAAATTGAAATGGCGTTACCAATGATTCCAATGGCTATGATTATTAAGAAATGTCGTTTATCGATTCGCCATTTTTGTCGTGTAATGAAGCCGATAATGAGAAGTGCGACAATAGCTACTAAGTAACGCATCCAGACAAGTTCCAGTGGGGGTATAACCGATACCACAATTTTAACAACAACGTACATTCCACCCCAAATACTGGAGGCTAAAGCTAAATAGATAGAACCTAATAAGTTGTTTTTCAATTTATATTCCCTCCGTCTTTTAGTTAGGTCGAAATTGCCCTTACGGAGAGATGTAGTCACCTTCACTCCACTAAGAGCAGAAGTGAGCTACTGGTACATCATTTTCAAATAATGGAATCCTATACATTCTCATTCACCTCAAGTCCAATCGATCTACAATTATCTGTGATTTATTGTAACAGAATATTAAGATTATTAACATAAAATTGATGGACGAGCGTTTAATCCAATACTTTACAATTGACAAAATGAACTGTAACGTTTAAATTTACAGTATAGAAACTGTAATGTTTTTTATTACATTTAAAAGTGAATAGAACAAAAAACACGTAAGGAGTGTGTAGAAGTATGGTGACTCTCTATACCACACCAAGCTGTGGTTCTTGCCGAAAAGCAAAAGCTTGGCTTGAGGAACATCAAATCGACTATATGGAAAGAAACATCTTATCTAATCCGCTCACAGTCGATGAAATTAAATCGATTCTTCGCATGACAGAAGAAGGGACTAGCGAAATTATTTCCACGAATTCGAAGGCGTTCCAAGAATTAAACGTAAATATTGAATCTCTTCCGCTTAATGAATTGTACAAATTAATAATCGAGCATCCCAAAATGGTGCGCCGGCCAATTATCCTAGACGAAAAAAGATTACAGGTTGGCTATAACGAGGACGAAATTCGTAGTTTTCTGCCCCGTAGAATTCGATCATATTTGTACACCGAATTACAAAAAAAGGCAAATTAAGGGGCAGGTCTATACAGGAATTTTTAAAAGGAGGAAAAACGGATGATTGAAGTATTTGTGAAAGTAAATTTTAATAATCAAAACTACCATACTAACGTGATTGTGAAAAAAGATATAACATGGGAAAAAATTAAACGAATAGCAGAAGAACAGGTCAAAAAACAATGGGGCATATAAATAAAACCTGCTTACCATGAACCAATAAGCTGAAGTCTTGGCTAACTTATCTGTAATATACAGTACGTTATTAATTTTTATAAAAATGCCGACCATAAATGTATTAGTAAATATAGATGAAAAGTTGTCTTAGGAGGCAAGCTCATGAATAGTGATTTTACCCTTGCCATTCATAGTTTAACTTTTCTTGCGTTACAGACGGACCGAATGTCAACAAGTGAGGCCATCTCTGAAAGTGCTGGCGTCCATCCGGTACGTATACGAAAAGTGCTAAGTTTGTTAAAAAAACATGGATTTATTAAATCAAAAGAGGGAACAGGCGGTGGATTTATTTTTGCGCTAGATCTAAGTGAAGTGAATCTTTGGGATATCTATAGGATAACCTCAGAAGGTGCACTAAAGCCCAAGTGTCCAGAATCCAATGAAAAATGTATTGTTGGAGCGAATATGGAAAGAATTCTATGTAGCATTTTCTTTGGTGTGGAGGAACATATGGGAGAATATTTAAAGGAGTATACAATCAAAGAAGTTGTTAATCTTGTAAATAAGCGGCAATAACCGGTTTATGGCTCTTGATTTCTATATGTGAAATGTAATGAAAAAAGTTACAGTTAAATCCATATCCTGCAGGATGAAACTTAAAATAATTCAAGAAGGTGAAAAAAGCATGTTCTCAAATAATAATACTCAATTAAAAACAGGTGATTGGATTAAGTCGGAATCATGGAATGGCGAATTAATAATCGGTTATATTGAAGCTCTATCTAGTATAGAAGGAGTATTGAAGGTAAAGGTAGTTACAAGTGACAATAACCAAACGGTTGGCAAAATCATACCGATTATAAGTCAACAGGTTAAAAAACTGCCTGTTTCAAATGTAACCAATAAGGCACAAATTGAATTTCTCCTAGACTTGGCATTATTAACAGGGGATAAGGAATGGTTTTTGGCGCTTTCCTCGGAGTTAAACGCAATGAAGCAGCTTGTTAACGGAGTCCATAGCGAACAGTGACCATCACTGTTCGCATAAAAGAGTGCTTTGAAATTCACAACTTTTACCATATTATTAAAGAAGACGGAGGTAAACGACCCATACCCAAGAAGTCACATCCAAAATAACTCTACACCGTTTTCTATATATATTGTGTTATCTAATCCGGTTTGTTTTATTAGATATTCAAATACATTTTTTGCTATGCTTCTGATCGTCACGCTTAGCCCCAAGTTATCAAACACGCGTGCGTAGCAGCGGATGATTAACCTATCATTTTCTATGAATAAATGATAATAGACGGTTTCTTTCTGTATTTTCGAATAACAATGGATAAATAGATATTCATCTGTTGGTTCTATTCCTTTTATGAATAGTTCCTTTTGAACGATTCGTTTTATTTCCCCCAATTGATTCTCTGTTAAATTTATTCTCATTACGTTTCACCGCCTTATTTGAGTATTTCATCCAGTTTCATTTTTAATGAGTAATTAGGTAAAATAATGAAGGACTATAAGCTAAAGAATAAGTTTAAAGTGCTAAAAAAGGGAACATAATTCTATTTGATTGCTGAATCTGAATTTATCGGTGTGAAGGATTTTGTTTTACGAACAAAAGACTTAGCAGTCAGGATTTATATTAATGAAAGGGAGCTACATAGTAATTTTATTCTAATGCAATATCTGTAAACAGTATGAACAATTAATTCTATGGAAGAAACAGTGACTCCATTCCGATTGTATCAGATTTCAACCATTCGTTTCTTTTTAGTGCTCCTAAATAATTTTATTATAATTATATTATGTTAACTAAGATAAGGAACAGCTGTTTATTCAGCTGTCTTTTTTTTTTGATGAAAGAAGGGTACAAATGTGGAATTTTAAATTATCAAAATCTATTAAATTATTAACATATTTAGACAAATAGTAGAAAAGAATATATACTTATTATCAGGAAAAAGCATGAAAAGAGGAGAAATAATGGATATAAAGCGTCAAAATGTCGATTTTGGTAATTCTATCTTTCAAACCCTTGTGGATGGTTATTATTTTGAGGTTCCTACAAATGTAGTAGAAATAACGAAGGAAAAGGCAGACGGCCACTATCCGTCTACTTTTAATGATTCCCAATTCCTTCTTCAAAATATGCTCATTTCAACGAAGATAGACTGTGTAGAGAAATATTATCTGGTGGGCGATTCAGCGGAAAAACATGTGTTAGGAAATATTCATATTAACAAGCTTCATGATAAAACAGAATCTGAGATCCCCTATGTGATGTTCCTGGCTTCAGTTGCCTATTACAATGTTTTAAAAGGAAACGGCAAAGAAGATAACAGAGTGAACATTAATTATTTCTCAACCATGCTTCCAATTTGGTTACTCAAGAAAACGAATAAGTTCAGTGATATGCAAAATAAGATGGCAAGCCGATTTGAAGGGGAGCACCAGGTAGCGATTTTAACTCCAGGATTAGAAAGAGTTATTTCCATTCACGTCGAAACAAGCAAATGCCGGATTGAAAGCGAAGTTGCTCGTTGGGCAATTAAAAAAGATTTTGATTTACAGGATCGTGAGGAAGCCGATTCATTTAAAAACTATGAAACCCTGATTGTGGATTTAGGGGGAGGGACGGTTGATCTTGCCCTGCTCCAAGCGGGACTTCAAGCTCCTAAGAGCAGGGATTCATTGAACTGCTTTGCAGACATTTCGTACTTAAAGCATATCGATAAACTGAGAAGTGAAAAGTTACTTGAGTATTTCGAGGATGTTCGCTCACTAGAAGAATTCATTATTAATTCAATTGAGAAAACAAAAATGGAGCAACGGGATGGAAATAGCGGTAAAAAAGTAGATCTTACTGAGCAAATCCATGAGTCATTAAGGGAGTACACGCAAATTTTATTAACGAAAATTGAAAACACTTTCCCATCTCCTAAAGATAAGGTCTATAAATATGTTTATATAGGTGGAATCGCAGGGATTCTTAAACGCTTCATCGAGGAATCGATTGATACAAGGTATGGCGTCGAAATTAGAGAGCAAAATCATCTATTCCTACCTGATTCAAGAAAGTTAAATTTGTATGGACTAGAAATTTTAAGCAGGCATGAAACAAACGCTGTTTTCGCATAAGAAGGGGAGAAGAACGTATGAGCAACAAAGATCATCTTCTTGGTGATAAGTCCGCTTTCGGAGTAAACAATATGGATTCGCATCTGGGTGCACAGATGTTTGCACCATTTTACGCTCTCTCAAACTTTTTTTTAACGGCTGCTAATCTCCAAACGGATGTGTTCAGATTAATGAATATGGAACCAGGAAGTAAAAACGCACATGTAGGGTTGACTTTAAAAACTTCGGAAATCTCTCCAAAGGTGTATTCATTTCTTGAGCAAAAAGCACAAGCAAATGAACTGGAGGATTATATAACGAAGCTTGTTGAGCAGGATATGGATAAATTTGAAAAAGAAGAGACAATAGATACACTTCGTGAAGAGTTTTTAGGTAAGATCAACCTACTTAAACAAGAATTTGCCTCCCGTTTCGATGTTGGTCGTATTGAGGTGGGGTCCGTTCAAACAAACGAGTTACGGGATTTTGTAACGAAACTCGGTGAGCAAAAGTTAGATAAGGATCAATTCCAAACGTTGTTAAAATCCCTTCGCAGCGAGTTATTAAGTGAGATTAACTTACTTAAAAATGATCTTACTGTTCGTCCAGTTGATCCTGCTAATCCAAGTAACACAAAGCCCGCTGTGGAACAAGCTAATGATGTGAACGATTTTAAAGAAGGGCAATTGCTCGAAAGTGATCGAGTTACAGGGACTATTAAAGAAGTCATAGATATGGATTTTTAAATTTACAAACTGTAAAGCATTCTTAACATTAATTGTTAAGAATGCTTTACAGTTTTTTTATATGTGTATATGAAAAAGTTGATAGGATAGATGGATGGAAGTTGGCACGAAAGTTGCATTACGTAATATTGATCCACAGTACATGCATATTTATGAAGAAAAAGCAGAAATCTCTGCACTTATATCAAAATAATAAGAATGAAGGGTGAGGATATTAGTGGCTTATCAAACGATTATACAAGAAAGAAAAAATCAAACAGCATGGATTTATCTGAATCGACCAGAAGATATGAACTCAATTTCCCAAACATTATTGCTAGAACTGGTAGAAGTTCTTCAGGAAGTTGAGCAAGATGAATCAGTTCGAGTTATTGTATTATCCGGCAAAGGGAAAGCGTTTTGTGCTGGAGCTGATTTAAAAGAGTTGCTTGCAGATTTAGAAAAAAAGCCGGATGGACAGAAGGGCTTTCTAGATTTGGCAGGGGGTGTTTTTGAAAAGTTAAACGATTTATCCAAACCATTAATAGCTGCTCTAAACGGGATTACGCTCGCCGGAGGCTTAGAAATTGCGATGACGGCAGACATTATTATTGCCTCCGAAAAAGTAAAGATTGGTGATGCTCATGCGAATTTTGGTGTGCTTCCTGGTGGGGGAGGGGCAGTTAGGCTGCCGCGTAAAATAGGGTTGAACCGGGCAAAGTATTTGTTATTTACAGGAGATTTTATTACTGCGAGTGAAATGAAGGAATATGGATTGGTAAATGAGGTTGTCGCAGCCGACGACTTGGAAAGAATAGTACAGGAAATAGCAGATAAAATTTCTGCAAAGAGTCCTCTTGTTTTAAGAGAAATGAAAAGGCTTGCTACGGATGGTCAAGAGCAGCCACTAGAAATTGCATTAAGACAAGAATTATTGGCGCTTAAAAATCATACTCGGTCACATGATTTTCAAGAAGGATTATCAGCATTTGTGGAAAAAAGGACACCAGATTTTAAAGGATATTAATCAAATTAAGGCTAACCTAATTTTAGGATTAGCCTCACGTGGATGTATGAGAATCCAGTAGTACGGGTTAATTTAGTTAATTTATTTGATATTTTTTCATTTTCGCATAGAGCCATGGTCTGCTAATTCCTAGTAATTGACATGCTTTTGTTTTATTACCTTTTGCTTCATTGAGGGCGGATAGTATCAGATCTTTCTCCGTAGAATCCAGCCTATTTTTATAGGTTGAAGCTGACTGCTTTGGAGCTGTTATTTCCTCTTTATGTTTCGCGAAGGTTGGTATATCGTCTGCTTCAATATAATCCCCTGTTTTTAAATTTGCTGCTCTTTCGAGAATATTTTGCAGTTCGCGTACATTGCCTGGCCAAGAATGCTTCATTAGTTTGGTCAAAGCAGAATGTGTGACTCCTCTTATGTAAAATCCACTACGGTTCAAACGATGGATAATTGCTTGAATAATTTCCGGCAAATCTTCAAGTCTTTCTCTTAAAGGAGGAATATTTAACCGCATGATATTCAATCGATAGTATAAGTCTTCTCTGAATTTTCCTTCAGCAACCAATTGTTCAATATTCTGATTCGTAGCTGCAATGATTTTTGTATTTAAATGAATCGTCTTAGAACTGCCGATTGGCTGAAATTCTTTCTCCTGCAGAACGCGTAGAATTTTTGTTTGAAGAGGAAGCGACATATCACCGATCTCATCCAAGAAAATTGTCCCGTTCTGTGCAAGTTCAAATTTCCCTTTCATCCCGCCTTTTTTGGCACCGGTAAAGGCGCCATCAGCATACCCGAAAAATTCAGATTCAAGTAATTCAGGCGGGATTGCCGCACAATTCACTTGAACAAATGGCCCTGTTTGTGCAGAAGTGGCATGGATCCCTTGTGCAAATAACTCCTTCCCCGTTCCACTTTCCCCAATAATCAAAACGGTAGACATACTTTTAGAGGCTAAAGTCGCTTCATGCTTTACTTTGCTAATGGATACCGACTCCCCGGCAATATCAAATAACGTATATTTGGTTCCCTTCATTTCATTAATTTCTTTCTGATAGTCAAATAATTTTTTTTCCAGCTTTTTCACTTTTGTTAAAGCTTCATGGAGATGGGTTAACCCGCGATAAGTCACTTTACAGATAGCACTGATGGTTTTTCCATTTTCCTTTATAGGCAAAATGGAAATGAGAGATTGCTGTCCGGCGATAATTTGAGGTGTATTGTGTATGCTAATCCCGCTATTAATTGCATTTTCAATTTCTAATTCAGGAAACAAATCTGTCGTAGATTTATTGATTACATCTTTGCTATGTAAACCAAATAAATCGGTGAATCCTCGGTTTACCATGGTGATTTCAGCTTTTTTATTTACAAGAAGAATAGCATCATAGGCAATTTCGAGAACAGATGTTAATTGACTATATACAAAACTATAAGATGACAGTAATTGTTTTGTTGAAATGACACCAATCGGAATTGTATTTTCATCTACGACAGGGGCATGTCCAATATTATGCTTTAAAAGCAACTCCCTCGTCTCATCAATAGCATCGAAAGGGCGAAGGAAGACAGGATTACGTGTATAGATTTGGTCAATGGTAGTATCAAAGGATGGTTTTGTGGTTAATAGATGAAAAACCTTATTCTTGATTATAACACCTATTAATTTATTGGAATCATCCACCACCGGAAGGATATTGGAGTTTGTTTTTATAAACATAGGAAGTAAATCTTTTAAAGCCTGATTTTTGGTGCAACATACAAAATTTGTGGTCATGAGATCTGAAACTAGCAAGTATATCAGCCCCTTTTCAATGTCATTATAGCAAAAGAAAGTGTAAGCGTTAACAGATTTACGTTAATTATTTTGCAATTTACAATTTTTCGTAAACTATTATTAACACATTTAAAAAATAGAACTTTATCTAACAGCAAACAAAACATGGCACGGAAATTGCACAGAAAATAGATATAGAGTTTTGGAAATGGAGGAGAAAAGATGAACCAGTCACTTGCAATTGAAGAAGAAATCACCTTATTTAAAAAAACAATTGAAGCCTTTGCAAAAAAAGAAATCGAAGACAACTATTCCAAATGGGAGGTAGATGGAATTCTCCCAAGAGAATTATGGGAAAAGCTCGGGAAGGCAGGTCTGCTTTGTGTGGATATTCCTGAGCAATATGGTGGGTTAGGTGCACCATTACATTTTGCAGCTAGTATTGTAGATGAATTTAGCCGACTCGGCTACAGTTCTGTCTCTGGAAACTTAGCCGTCCATTCCAATATCGTTGCCCATTACATTCTTAATGCGGGTTCAGAAGAACAGAAAGCTTACTATTTACCGAAAATGGCTTCCGGGGACTATGTAGGTGCCATTGCGATGACTGAGCCTGGTTCCGGGAGCGACCTCCAAGGTATAAAAACAACGGCAGTCAAAAATAAATCTACGGGTGAATATGTAATCAATGGCTCGAAAACATTTATCTCAAATGGGCAGAATTTTGATTTTGTTATTGTTGTAGTCAAAACGAACCAAGCTCTTTCTGCATCTAAAGGAACTACACTTTTTATCATTGATGCAGATAGTAAAGGCTTAACAAAAGGAAAAAAACTAAAGAAAATAGGCCAGCATTCCGCAGATACTTCTGAATTATTTCTAGAAGAGGTTAGCGCGGATCCACGTCAAATATTGGGTGAGCTTGATAATGGATTTATCACTTTAATGCATGAATTACCACGAGAAAGAACGACTCTTGCTGTTAGCGCATGCGGAGCAATGGAAGGGGCATTAGAGATCACAGTTAAATATCTGCATGAACGAGAAGCCTTTGGAAAACCTCTTAGCCAGCTCCAGGTTATTCGCCACAAAATTGCCGAAATGACAACGGAGGCAAAAGTAAATCGAGCCTATGTGAATCAATGTCTAGCGCAGTTAGAGAGAAACCAACTGTCAACTGCTGATGCAAGTATTGCGAAATTATCGGCTACGGAAGCTCAAAGCAGGATTGCGGATGGCTGCTTACAGCTATTTGGCGGATACGGTTATATGGAAGAATATCCAATTTCAAGAGCGTTTACAGATGCAAGAGTCCAACGAATATACGGTGGTACGTCAGAAATTATGAAAAAAATTATTAGTAAGGATGTTTTAGGAAAATAGAAGAGTAGGAGGAAAAGATATGGGGATTTTAAAAGGCCTAAAGGTCTTGGATTTTTCTACACTCTTGCCTGGTCCGTTTGCGACAATGATGCTGGCAGATATGGGAGCGGAGGTTATCAAAGTGGAATCTCCTGATCGTGTGGATTTAACGAAGCATCTTGAGCCGATGGACGGTGAGGTGTCAGCATTATTTGGACAACTGCAACGCTCTAAGAGGTCTTTAGCCTTAGATTTAAAGCAACATGAAGCAAGAGAAGTGGTTTACAAATTGGTCCAGGAATATGACATCGTGGTTGAACAGTTTCGCCCGGGGGTCATGGAAAGATTAAGCATTGGCTATGAAAAGTTGAAGGAAATCAATCCTAGAGTAATTTATTGTTCGATTACAGGATATGGGCAAACAGGTCCACTGCGGAACAAGGCAGGACATGATATTAACTATTTAGCGTTATCAGGTGCTGCGAGCTATTCCTCGAGAAAAAATGAAGCCCCTGTTCCTGCTGGAATCCAGGTTGCGGATATTGCAGGTGGCTCGATGCCGGCAATAATCGGTTTATTAGCTGCGGTATATCAGCGTGAAAAAACAGGAGAAGGTCAGTACATCGATGTAAGCATAACGGATGCGGTATTTTCCTTAAATGCCATGTATGGCTCAGGATATTTAGTCGATGGAGTAGAGCCAGCGGCAGAATCATTAATGTTAAATGGCGGGACTTTCTACGACTATTATGAAACCCTAGATCACCGTTATTTATCCGTAGGCAGTCTGGAACCACAATTCAAAACAAGACTTTGTCATTTAATAGGGGATAGTAAGCTAGTAAAGCTTTGCAGCAGTCAGCGACCGGAGGACCAACAAGCTTTTAAAAAGACTCTCAAAGAGGTTATTAAACAAAAAACGTTTGATGAGTGGTTAACCCTTCTTGGAGATGATTTTGATGGCTGTATCGAGCCTGTGTTGAAATTCTCAGAATCAGTTAATCATCCACAAATACAGTCAAGGAACCTTGTCGTTTCAGTACCGAAATCACAAGGCGGTTCACAGAAACAAATTGCCTTTCCTATCAAGTTTTCGACGCAGTCTGCTGAGTACCGTTTTACCGGCGTTCAAACAGGAACACATACGAAGGACATTTTGAAAGAGGCTGGATTTGATTCACAAGCGATTGAAGAATTAGCAGACAAAGGGATTTTTGGAAAACAAGTAAAAAACTAAGGAGATGATAGATTATGAATTTAACAGACAAAGTAGCAGTGGTAACAGGTGGAGCTTCAGGTTTAGGGTTAGCGACAGTCACAAGACTTATAGAGAAGGGGGCAAAGGTTGTTATATTTGATTTAAATGAAACGAAAGCAAAGGAAGCAGTCGAACAATTAGGTGAGAATGTACAGTATGCGCTTGTAAATGTAGCAGACGATGAATCCGTTCAAAAGGGAATCAACCAAACGATTGAAGCCTTTGGAGCCATTCACATATGTGTAAACTGTGCTGGTGTCGGGACACCAGGGAAAACAATTAGTAAAAAGGGTGTTTTACCACTAGAGGATTTTAATAGAGTCATAGGGATTAATTTAATCGGTACATTTAATGTCTTAAGACTAGCGGCGAATGAAATGAAAAATAATGAACCTCTCACCGACTCTGGTGAAAGAGGTGTCATCATTAATACTGCTTCGGTCGCTGCCTTTGATGGACAAATGGGACAGGCAGCATACGGAGCAAGTAAAGCAGGTGTGGCTGGGATGACGCTGCCAGTTTCACGTGATTTATCAGCGCTGGGTATACGCGTGAACACAATCGCTCCAGGCTTATTTATGACACCGATGGCCGATACATTACCTGAAAATGTGATACAAAAGTTAGCGGATAGTGTTGAGTTTCCGAAACGTTTAGGGCGACCGTCTGAATATGCGGAACTGGCGACCTTTATGATGGAGCATGAATATTTAAATGGAGAAGTCATTCGTTTAGATGGCGGAATTCGAATGTCACCAAGATAATAGCATTGAAATGGTATAACCACGAAAAGTGATAGCCGAGGAAAATGGAGGGGTACCAGATAATGAATCAGGCAAATGTAATTGGGGTTAGCATGGTGAAATTTGAGAAGCCAGGTAGAAATGAGCCTTATGAAATTATGGCCTCAAAAGCGATCACTGGGGCATTAAGGGATGCAGGAATTGAATATTCCAATGTCCAGCAGGTTTATGCAAGCTATGTTTATGGTGACAGCACCTGTGGTCAAACCGCTTTATACAAAGTAGGAATGACAGGTATTCCCATCTTTAATGTAAATAATAACTGTTCTTCAGGGTCAACTGCTCTTTATATGGCGCGTCAAGCAGTGGAATCCGGATCGGCAGAATGTGTTCTCGCCTTTGGCTTTGAAGAAATGAAACCAGGGGCATTAGGAGAAAACTGGAACGATCGAACATCCCCATTCCAATGGATTTATAATCGGTTTGAGCAATTAAACCCTGAATTACCGGAAGGTCCTGTGGCATTAAAAGTATTCGGTGCGGCAGCTACAGAATACCTTGAAAAATACGGTGCGAATCCTAATATTTTCGGGAAAGTAGCGGTAAAGTCGAGAAACCATGCAGTTAATAATCCATATTCTTTGTTTACGAAAGGGCTGGAGTTAGATGAAGTAATGAATTCATCCGTCATATACCCAGGGCTAACAAGATATATGGCATGCCCACCAACATGTGGGGCAGCAGCGGTCATTGTTTGTAGTGAGTCTTTTGCAAAAAAAAATAATATAAAGGATCGTGTGAAAATCATCGCTCAATCGATGACAACGGATACACCTGATACCCATGAGGACAATCTCCATTTGGTCGGCCGTAGTATGACAGCCCGTGCAGCCAAACTTGTTTATGAAAAAGCGGGTATTAATCCAGAAGATGTCGATGTGGTGGAACTTCACGATTGCTTTACACCGAATGAGGTCATTACCTATGAAGCATTAGGCCTTTGTGGTGAAGGGGAAGCAGAGAAACTTATCAATGATCAAGATAATACTTATGGTGGTAAATATGTCGTCAATCCATCCGGCGGATTAATGTCTAAAGGACACCCTCTTGGTGCAACCGGCTTGGCACAATGTACTGAATTGGTATGGCATTTACGTGGGACAGCGGGTGACCGTCAAGTGGAAGGAGCAAAGCTTGCTTTACAGCATAACTTAGGTCTTGGCGGTGCCTGCGTTGTGACTTTATATCAAGTTTAAAGCAAATTCTAATAATTTATTCCTCATTCTATTAAAAAATAGAATGGGGAACGAATGGTTAAAGGAGTGGTTAGATTTGTCTGTGGTAAACACATCGTTGAATGATGGGGTACTAGAAATAGAATTAAATCGTCCAAGTCAGCTTAATGCCTTAAATTCTGAATTAATGACCCGGTTATCGGAAGTAGTAAGAGAGGCAAAGCTGAATCCAGCAGTACGTGCCGTTTTACTATATGGGAATGGGAAAGGATTCTGTGCAGGTGGAGACTTGAAGGATTTCGGTATAAATCCCTCAAATCCGATTGAAGTAAAAGAATTCATGCAAAAAGGTCATGAAGCTATACTAGGTCTATATAATATGGAGAAACCTGTGGTTGCCGCAGTCCACGGTCCGGCAGTCGGTGCCGGCTGCAATCTATCTTTTGCCTGTGATTTAATCGTTGCAGAAGAAAACGCTACTTTTTCAGAGATTTTTGCCAAAGTTGGTGCAATCCCTGATATGGGAGGATTGTATTTCTTACCGCAAAAGATTGGTATGCATCGTGCTGCGGAGTTAATTTTTACTGGAAAAAAGATTAATGCACTTACTGCTTTTGAATATGGACTCATTAATGAGGTGGTTCCAAATGGACAAGCAATCGAAAAGGGAAGGGAACTAGCACATGCTCTAGCATCCGGACCCACCCAAGCTTTAGGTATGGCAAAGCGCCTCATGCATCAAGCCGCACATTTATCCTTAGAAGATGCGTTAGAAATGGAGGCTTACGGACAATCGATTATTTTTCAAACAAGAGATTTCTCAGAAGGAAGAAAGGCATTTGCAGAAAAACGGCAAGCTAACTTTCTGGGATATTAGCATTAAACATTAAGGGAGGACTATGATGGGAATTTTAACGAATTTTAAACAAAGAGGGATCATTGGTGACGGATTAAAAAGGACTAGTTATCGTTTTCCAACAAAACAAGCGTTAATCTATTATAGCTCAGAGGGAAATCAAATTTCTTACACCTATAAAGAGTTGAACGAAAAGGTAAATCAAACTGCACACTCATTCGTTCAAATGGGGATAGAAAAGGGAGATCGGATTGCTGTCATTGGACGTAATAGTCCAGAAATGGTTATTTTATCCTATGCTCTTTTAAAGATTGGAGCTTGGATTACCCCCTTAAATTTTATGTTAAAACCCCATGAAATTAGCCAATTAATTCATTTTTCGAAAGCAAAGATGTTTTTTGTAGATGGTTTAAATATAGAAGCTGTTCAGTCTATCGCCAATGAATTAGAGTGCATTCAAAAATTTGTATGTTTCCGTACAACTGAAGTGCCGGATGGTTGGGAAGATTTCAGCCAGTTTGTAAAAGGTAGCTCCGATGAATTGGAAATAGAAATTGATGATGAAGATGTAGCAGCGTTATTTTACACTAGTGGTACAGAGTCATTACCTAAAGGTGTAATGGTAACCCATCGTAATTTTTTCCATACTAATTATTCATACTTGGCTGCGGGAGCTTTTCAACCTGAGGATAATTTGCTTCTTTCTCTGCCATTAATTCATATGGCGGGCTTTACGTTCATGTTGAATAGCCATATGGTGGGGTTAACAATCGTAATGACAGAAATCCCTGTCCCTTCACAAATGGCAATGTTAATCGACAGACATAAAGTCACCTTGACAGCTTTGCCGCCAACATTATATTTGGGTATTCTTAATGGTGCAAATGATTATGATTTCACTTCTCTTCGTAAACTGATCACTTGGTCCAGTACGATTCCAAAAAGTATGGTAGATGGATGGAATCAACTTGCACCTTATGCGAACTTTTTCACCATACAAGGTTCCAGTGAAACCACTGCCTCTCCTTTAACGGGAAGCTGGTTTAAGTCATGGGATGAGGTTCCAAATGGAGATGGAAGATATGTTGGAAGAGTAACGCATACTGGTAGTGAAATTAAACTTGTTGATGAATTTGGAAACGAAGTACCTGATGGTGAACCGGGAGAACAAATTGCCCGAGGTCCAGTGGTGATCAAAGGATATTATAATAATGAAGAAGCAAATACGATGGCATTTCGAAATGGCTGGTATCATACTGGTGATGTACTGATTCGGGACAGGGAAGGAAACTATTATTTTGCCGACAGGAAAAAAGACATCGTCAAAACTGGAGGTGAGAATGTCTCCAGTCAAGAGATTGAAAACGTCCTCAGTCTTCATCCGGAAATTTTGCAATGTGCTGTTTTCGGCGTCCCTGATCCACGTTGGGGGGAAGCTGTTGCGGCGGCAGTAGTTTTAAAAAGCGAATCTACTCTTACAAAAGAAGAGATAATTGAGTATTGCCACTGTAAATTGTCTGGTTATAAAACTCCAAAGTATGTTCTGTTTAGGACTAATCTTCCGACTACATCAGCTGGAAAATTATTAAAGAGATCTTTGAAAGATGATTACAAAAATTTATCACAGGAAATGGAAAAAATATAGAAAACCACAAAAATAGGAATCCGTCTAAATGGCGGGTTCTTTTAATTTTAACAGGAGCTGGGATGTCAACCGAGGGGGACCGGACAGTTTGCCTGGTTTTTATTATTTTTTTATTGTGAACATTAAACTTATTCAGTATATTTAATAATATCAAAGGAGTGAGGGAGGTAAAATGAATCAATCCTATTTTTATTTAAAACTAGAAACACATCAATTACATATGTCTTATAAAAATGAAAGACGGCGCGTGCGTGTTTTATTGCCGAAAAATTATGATAAAGATGAGGCTAAAAATTATCCAGTTGTTTATATGCATGATGGACAAAATGTTTTCTACAGTAGTGAAGCTTATAGCGGGTATTCATGGAAAGTTATTCCGGCAATTAAACAAAACCCCGATTTACCGAAGATGATTGTTGTTGGGATAGATAACGCTGGACAAGATCGAATTAATGAATATACGCCTTGGAAAATTACTGAAAGCCCACTTCCTGAAGATATTGAACTAGGCGGAAGAGGCGAGGAGTTTGCTGAGTTTGTCATGACAATCGTGAAGCCGTTTATCGATAAACATTACCGAACTAAATCGGATAAATTTCATACAGCTGTGATTGGCAGTTCACTTGGAGGAAATATTTCGGCTTTTATGGGTATTGAATATAAAGATCAAATTGGTGGTTTAGGCATTTTTTCTTTAGCCAATTGGATTACAAATAAATCCTTTGACAGTTATATTGCTAGAAAAGAGTTGGACCCTGAACAACGCGTGTACATTCAAGTGGGGACTCAGGAAGGCGATGATGCCGATCGACAATTGATGTATGGTAGTATGAAGCAGGCATATATCGATTGCTCGCTTAAGTATTATCAACAACTGATAAAAGGCTCTGTTCCAATTGATAGCATCCGTTTAAATATTTTTGCGGATGAAGAACATAATGAAAAAGCTTGGGCAAAACACTTGCCAGAATGTTTACGTTTCTTAAGTGAAAAGTGGTCTTGAATAAACGAATAATTATATTTGACTGAACTTGATATGAGAGGAATCTATCACCTTTTTTGAATGTTTTTGGAAGTTAAGATTGATTATATATTGAAATAATTGTACCTTAGTCGTGAAAATAATGAATTTTTTGACTCTGAGGAAGGAGCTTTTTATATGAATTATATTTTGATATCACCATATTATCCAGGTAATTTTCAGGCATTTGCTCATCGTTTAAAAGACGCAGGTGT
The DNA here is from genome assembly GCA_011250595.1 of Bacillus sp. MM2020_1. Taxonomy (GTDB): domain Bacteria; phylum Bacillota; class Bacilli; order Bacillales; family Cytobacillaceae; genus Neobacillus. The sequence goes on from JAANMP010000044.1 coordinate 22,087, forward strand.
CATTGTTTTAGGAATTGGCGAAGAGCCATATGACCAATTAGGTTCCGAATTACAAAACTCTTTAACTGAATATTATCGTGTGAATGATTTAGAAGATGTAGATGAAGTGAAACGTGCTGTTGCATTTTTATTTTATAAACATGGTCCAATTGACCGCATTGAATCCAATAACGAATACTGGTTAGAACTTGATGCGCAGTTGCGTGAGCAATTTAACGTGTACGGCAATAAACCGAATGACTTGAAAAAAGTTAAATATAAATCTGAAATGAAGAAGCTGTTTAAAAAAGCAGGTGTGCCTGTTGTAGAAGGAAGAATCGTTAAGACTAAAAAGGAGTTATCTAAGGCCATTGATGAATTAGGACTGCCAGTTATCGCTAAACCGGATAATGGAGTTGGATCAGCTGCCACCTTTAAATTAAGTTCAGAAGAGGATGTACGTCATTTTGAAGAAGAATGGGAAGAAGCACAAGTGTACTTCTTAGAACCATTTGTCGAAGGAGGCGTGCTTTGTACATTTGATGGTTTAGTGGATCAGAAAGGGAATATTGTTTTCCAAACAAGCTTTACATATAATGTGCCAACTCTGGAACTCGTTAATGGTCAGTTGGATTTAGCTTATGTGATTCAAAAAGAAATTGATCCAAAGCTCGAAACTTATGGAAAGGCGATTGTGAAAGCTTTTGGCATGATAGAACGCTTTTTCCATATTGAGTTTTTTAAATTAGAAAATGGGGATTATGTTGCACTTGAATACAATAACCGCTTGGCTGGCGGCTACACGATTGATATGTACAATTTCGCGTACTCCATTGATTTATTTGCACAGTATGCTTCTCTTGTGACAGGAGGAGAATTTAAGGAGTCCGATGCCGAAAACCAGTTTTGTGTCGGTATAACACAGCGTGATGCTAATGAGTACAAACATGATACGAATGCTATTTATGAACGATTTGGCGACCGTGTGAAGTTTGAACGGCGCATTCCAGATGCATTTGCAAAACTCCAAGGAAATCAATTTTATGCGATTAATGCAGATTCTCACGAAGAAGTGGATAAGATTATCCGTTTTGTACATGAACGAAAAAATTCGGATAAGGAGATTTTTGTATGAATGTAGAACAGTTAAACCAATGGAGTGGAGAATTAGGACGTGAAATGCAGTTGAACAGATATGGACACAGTGGCATGCCAATCGTAGTTTTTCCTTCATCTGGAGGGACGCATACTGAATACTATGATTTTGGAATGATTGATGTGTGTCATGACTTTATTGAATCCGGAAAAGTTCAATTTTTTACATTGGCTAGTATAGATAGCGAAAGCTGGCTGCACGACTCCAAACCGGCGCATGACCGTGCATTAGCTCATGAGGCATATGACCGTTATGTGATTTCAGAAGCTATTCCGTTTATTAAACATAAAACAGGTTGGTTTGATCCAATGATGACAACAGGATGTAGCATGGGGGCATATCATGCGTTGAACTTTTTCTTGAGACATCCGGATGTCTTCCAAACAACCGTTGCACTTAGCGGTATTTACGATGCGCGTTTCTTTTTTGGGGATTACGGAAATGATCCGCTTGTATACGAAAACTCACCGAGTGATTACATATGGAATCAAAATGATGGCTGGTTTATTGATCGATATCGTTCAGCAGATATCATTATTTGTACCGGGCTGGGTGATTGGGAACAGGATGGACTTCCATCATACAATACATTAAAAGAAGCCTTTGAAGAAAAACAAATTCCGGCATTGTTTGATGAGTGGGGCGAAGATGTTTTCCATGATTGGATTTGGTGGCGACGCCAAATGCCGTATTATTTAGGCAAATTACTTAAATAAAATGTCAAAAAAACATCAGTGCGGTTGAGTCGCTGGTGTTTTTTGATTGGTGATATGTGTAAAAGTGACCGAAGTTAAAAAGCTCCCCAATTAAATTGGAGAGCTTACTTCGTTTTCTTTACTAATTTGTCGGGATGATTGTTTAGTAGCTTTTATGAAATCCTAAAACAAAGCATTAGTTCAAACATTAAAAGAATTATGACTACCCAAATGCCTAAGTTTAAGATCGTGTCAATCACAATGGATCCAATGAATAAATGGGTATGAATAAGAGATGTTAAAGTATAAAACATGGCAAAAGTAAAAACTCTACTCCACTGCGTAACATCATAAATAAAGATAGCTTTTTTAAGACCATAGTGTTTAATCCGTTTAAAAAGTCTGTAGATTTCAATAGACTCAACCGTAATAAAAATAATCAGGGCTGCTCTCCATATCAATCTTATGGTATCAATACTAATGAGGCCTGTGACTAAACAGGCAATCCCGGAAATAGATAAAGCCCCATGTAAAATGTTTTTAAGCCCATTTTTAAAGTGCTATACTTGTAATAGGTTGAGTTTTTTATAAATGAGGGATGACAATGGTTAAAAAAGGGAAACGGGTGGAATATGAACTTAATCCAAACGGTATTAAGTCTATTCCAGACAATGAAATTAAAACCATTCTGCGGGGTGCAGATGATTTAATCATGAGTGGCGGCCGAGCTATGCTTGCTAAAATTCTTGCGGGCTCGAAAGATAAAAAGTTATTAGAACTAGAATTGGACTACAGCCCGGTATACGGGGCGTTTAAGGGTATTTCTCAAAATGAGATCCTTTCAAAAATAGACTGGCTGATTCTTCATCATTATTTAGCCATTGAGTATAATGGCAGACTCCCTATGCTAGTCTATACCGATAAAGGTTGGGACATTGAGCGCGAGACCTATGCAGATGAATTATTGAAAAAGCTTATTGATGCTGCCGAAAATAGAAGATATGAATTTGTTGAAACATTAAAAGACCGGGACCGCGGCTTGATACATCTTTTATTAGAGAAAATTTCAGATTCAGGCAATAAAGAATTAATCACAATCTTGGATGCGTGGCAAACGATTGAATTTAAAAAAGTTAGGACAAAAATTCAAGAAGTTATCGAAATATTAGAGAAAGTAGAAGGAAAGCCCAAAAGAGAAGACCAAGAAGTAATCTCTTTTTCTGCAAATAAACAATGGCTTTCAATTCCTGAAAATATACGTAGACAATTAGAACAAAATGTTTGGTGCAGTTCTTGTATTGATGTTGTGAAGATTGAAAGCTATATAGTCAAAGAATTTTCAACTGGAATAGTATTGGAAGGAAAATGTAATAAGTGTGGTAATAATGTAGCAAGATTTATTGACTAAAATACCTATATTTTCACCCTTTAAGAAAAAAGTGTCAGATGCCTTTCAATAATTGGATGGTGCCTGACACTTTTTGTTTCTGTAATTGAAACTATATTTTTTTCTGAAGGAAAATATGCAAAATCTCTCTATTTTTGTAATCAAAGAGACAGGTAGTTTTTTCCTTTTAGATTTGCAGATTCGTTGAATCCTTTTACAATGAGCCATACTGCTAAAATCATTTCATTCGCTGCGACTGGGAGCGCCAAAATACCACCCCAAACAGAAACTTGTTGAATGACACCGAACATTACTAACAAGGCACAAATAAAAACAAGAGTTGCCCCTGTCATACCCAAGATGGAGATGAATCTGGGTACAAGTTTGGATTTATAAAATATATAACTGTACATCATCGTGTTGATACCCAGCATGAAAAGAGGACCAAGCATAAATGTCCAGTCATGTACTGCTATTAATAAAGTACCAGAAGCTTGAAAAGAGGTGGAATCCGGGACTCCTGATGCTACAAAATCCCGGCTTAAGGTCAATAGGGACAGTACGCTGATTACACCAACAGTAATTATAATGGCTTCAAGAAACCTGAAGCAAACATGCCAAAGAGCTATTGTCTCATTATATTTCCTTAAAATTGGAAACATTGTAGTTGCAGTCCCAACCGCTGAAACAACAAGAATTAATTCCATAAGCGCTCCGAGTATTACTTGGTTGGCGTGTTCGGAACCTTTAATCAAGTAATCGGGACCGTTTAGGATAGGATTGTATAAATTTAGACCTACTATCGCCGTAACCGCTGCGAGTATAAACAGTACTCCCACGATTTTTGCAGCTTTTTGGTTTGAATTCATTTTTATCTCCTCCATTGAATAAATTCAATTTGCAAGACCAAAACAATCAAAGTTCTTACAGCTTTGTGTTGTCCCCATAATAGAATACCTCTTCCAACGGTAAGTTAAAGGCGTGAGCAATACGAAAAGCTAGTTCTAGCGATGGGGAGTAGTTTCCCTTTTCTAGAGCCATGATGGTTTGTCTTGTTACGCCCACCTTGTCAGCTAATTGCTGCTGAGTCATTTCATCATGGTTGAATCGTAATTTACGGATGTGATTGCCGACAAGCGTTTTGCCCACTGTTACACTCCTTTCCGGTAGTGATAAAATTTTGTAACGGAGCCGGTCACATCAGAAATGAATCCAGAAATGATTAGGATAATGAACATCACCTGGGACGGCTGAAAGATGATCAGCGATCCCATTGCTAGAAGAAAGCCGATGATAAACACAAAAAAAGAATTTCGGGCCGCTTTCAAGTCAATTAACTTATCCAATTCATCCGCAAATTTTGGTTCCTTTTCTCTGGTCGTCATTCTAAAGACGATGTTAAATATAATGCTGATTATGATATGCGCGACGATTGAAAATAAGGTCAGGATGAGGACGAAAGAACCCCAATAGCGAAAGGTTTCCAATGACTCCAACCCGCCACCGGGGTAGCGCGGGTACATGTACAAGCAATAAAATCCGAAAATGAGGATGGCGCTAATCAACGATACAATGCTTCTCTTTTCTTGATAGGTCATGGTATACACCTCCAGTATGGTCGATTTTACATCGAGTAAGGTATTATATGCATCATGTAAAGAAAAGTTTACATTAAGTTATATAAAGCTTACATTTTTTTAAATCGCAATACGATCTTCCTCTTTTAAAATTCCTAAATATAGCTATGATTGGAAGTATAGTAAAAAGAGAAATTTGGTAGGGAATGGGAAGATAGGATGCCATTAGAAATTGTTCGCCCTGAAACCAGAAAAAGGTTCCCCAGCTTAAATTTTGCTGGGGAACCTTTTTTGGTAATGCCGCTTAAACTTAATAGACACTTAAGTTAACTTTAATCGGTTTTTAATAAATAGCCCTACAATTTCTAATATAGTAGAGAAGTAGAGACTAACATCGTAATAATTAAGTTGTGGGAAACCACTTTAAAGAAAGGAAATTAAATATGCCAGAAAACCAAAATAATATGAAAATTTTACTTAACAAAGTGCCACAAGTGACGATTTTCTTTTGGATCATCAAAATTTTGTGTACAACTGTTGGTGAAACATTTGCTGATTTCATCAATTTCAACATTGGACTTGGTTTAACTCTTACTACCATTATTATGGGAGTTGCATTTTTTATTGCATTGTTTTTTCAATTTAAAGCAAGCAAATATGTTCCAGCGACTTACTGGGTAACAGTTGTTCTTATAAGCGTATTTGGAACATTGGTAACGGATAACTTGACAGATAATATGGGCGTACCACTTGAGGTTAGCACAGCTGTTTTCTCAGTGCTACTAGGACTGACTTTTCTATTATGGTTTCTTAGTGAAAAAACACTATCGATCCACTCGATTTTTACTAGAAAAAGAGAGGTTTTCTACTGGCTTACGATCCTTTTCACCTTTGCACTTGGAACAGCAGTCGGCGATTTATATTCCGAACAACTTGGTTTTGGTTATCTTAACACAGGAATAGGCGTTGTTATTATTATTGCTCTTGTGTTCTTAGCTTATAAATTTTTGAAACTTGACGGAGTATTAGCTTTCTGGATTGCGTATATTTTAACTCGCCCACTTGGAGCTTCAATTGGAGATTATCTATCTCAATCAAAAGTAAATGGCGGATTAGGACTCGGGACAACCGTTACGAGTGCGATTTTTCTTATCGCTATTTTAGCGATTATCGTCTTCCTTGCCGTTTCAAAAATTGATACCAATGCTAAAAGTGATATTGAGGGCACAAACCAAAGAAATGCCAATAAGAATCATGTGCTAACACAAACGATTCTTGTACTCGTAATTTTCTTATTTGTTGGTATAGGTGGTTATAACTGGCGCAGTAATACTATTGCATCACAAGGTGCTGCAGAGCAAACTACATTAGCAGGTCAATTAAACAATTTTGCAAAAATCGAAAATGATATATTGAACACTGTAAACAAAAATGACGTTGCTTCAGCAAAAAAAGGCGCTGATCATTTGGAGCATCAGTGGGATACACAAGAACCTAAGCTTCGAAACATCGATGGTGCTACATGGACGAAAATTGATGGAACAATTGATGTTGTATTAGCAGCAGTTCGTTCATCGAATCCTGATGTAAACAAGTGTAAAACAGCACTTAACAATTCACTTAGTACCATAAATGCAGCAAATAAATAATAATCTTAGGAATCGCCAATCGCGGTTCCTTTTTAAATAGAACTCAGATGTAGATAGTTCCTTCTTATTAGGTGGAGTAACTAAGAGTTAAAAAAAGTGCCAGGCACCATCCCAATTGTGCCTGGCACTTTTAGTTTTAAATGTAATAACCTGTTCATCTTCCATTCATAAAAGGATTATATACTAAGGATGTCAAAAAGAGAGAGAGTGGAGGAATAAAGATGAACATTGCATTTAAAGAAATGAAGAAAAATAAAATGAGGTTTGTCATTTTGGGTTCAATCGTTTTTCTCGTTAGTTTATTAACGTTTATTATATCTGGTTTGGCAAATGGATTATCACAAGACAATGCTGCATTAATTAAAGATTTACCAAACGGACAATTCTATATGACCAAAGATGCAGAAGAAACGTACAATCTCTCTAGAATAGATAACAGTACTCAAGATAAATTGTTACAAAAACAGAAAGATGCTGCAGCATTTTCTATTCAAATGGGATTTTTAAATGATCGTGCCGGGAAACAACGTAGTGTTGCCTTTGTGACATCGACCGAATCAAAGTATTTTCAAAATGTTAAAAAAGGGGAAATTGTTCTCGATCGCTCCTTGGAAGATGAGGGAATAAAAATCGGTGATGCCTTAACGAATAATCAATACAATGGAAAGTTTATTGTAAAAGGTTTTGTGGAACAGAGTAAATATAGCCATGCTCCTGTCGCTTATATTAGTATGGACGATTATAAAGGAATGTATCGAGTTAATGAAATGCAATTGATTTTCGTACCGGGAGGGGATTCACCACAAGTAGCAGCGGGCTTAGAGTCCTTTTCGAAAAAACAGTTCCTTAATACCATTTCAAGTTATAAAGCTGAACAGATGTCCTTAAATATGATCGTTTGGTTTTTAGTTGTCATCAGCGGTATGTTGTTTGCTATCTTTTTCTATATGATGAACGTTCAAAAAATGGGTCTCTACGGAATTCTAAAAGCAATTGGTTTAAAAACAAGTGCGTTGTTCAAAATGATGTGGATACAGATGGTTTTTATTACCGTTATTGCGATTGGTCTGTCAGTTGCACTTAGTCAAGTTTTTAATATGATCGCACCTAAAGGAATGCCTTTTCACTTACCACCTGAGACGACCGTACAATTATCCATTGTCTTCTTAATTATTGGGTTTATTGGCGCTACGCTTTCTGGTATGCAAATAAAAAAAGTCGAACCATTACAAGCGATCCAACAAGGAGAGGTTTAATATGACCATATTTTCAATCGATGAAGTTAGAAAAACCTTTACGAATGGCGATATAAAGGAAGAAATACTAAAAGGAATTAATCTTAGTCTTGAAGAGGGAGAAGTAACAGCCTTAGTGGGTGCCTCTGGCTCCGGTAAAAGTACTCTTCTTACTATTGCTGCAGGACTTCAATCCGCATCAAATGGTCAAGTTGTATTCGATGGGAATAATATGACTAGCATGAATTCGGAACAAGTTCGAAAAATACGTGCAAGTCAATTTGGCTTCGTCTTTCAATTTGCCCATCTCGTTCCTTTTCTCACAGTAGAAGAGCAGCTCCTGTTAATGTTAGATGTATCTGAGTCTAAACTAAAGAAACGGGAACAAAAGAAGGAAGTAGATAAAATCCTAAAATTAGTCGAAATGGATCATCGGAAAAATGCCTATCCAGCGTCGTTATCCGGGGGAGAAAAACAGCGAGTTGCCATTGCTCGTGCCATTATTCATCAACCTAAAGTGCTGTTTGCAGATGAACCTACTGCAAGTTTAGATTCAAAAAGGTCAAAAGATGTGATGAGGTTAATCCGAGAATTAACTAAAACATTAAACATCACTACACTAATGGTCACCCATGATGAGGAAATGCTTTCCTATGCTGACCATATCATTAAAATGAGCGATGGCATGGTCTTACAGAATGAAGCTTAAAATTAAATAGTAAATAGAAAAAAGTGTCAAGCACCATCCGTAAAATTGGATGGTGTCAGGCACTTTTTTCTGTTAAACCATGTTAATCATTAGTGATCATAACTTTTATCGCTTGTTCCTTTGATGCATTTGCAAATACATTGTATGCTTCCAAAATGTCATTTAGCTTGAAGCGGTGCGTAAATAGTTTTTTAGGTTCTATTTTGTTGGCTGCAACCGATTTTAATAACATTGGAGTTGAATTTGTACTTACAAGTCCTGTTGTTAAAGTAATATTTTGAATCCATAGTTTTTCTAAATGTAGCTCTACGCTTTTACCGTGTACCCCAACGTTGGCAATATTCCCTCCAGGCTTTACGACTTCCTGAGCAAGGGTATAAACCCTTGCTATTTCTAAAGTCTCTAGCCTTACAAATTGTCCTAACTATCAAGGCCGATCTCGAACTGATAGGTGAAGAGGTATGGGACCGTTTCAACCATGGGAAGCCCCAACAACATTGGTATTATGCCAGCATAGTTAAGGTGTTATCTCCGAGAAAAAAAGAATTTAAGCTTATTCGGGAGTTAGAGAAAGAAGTCAAAGAGGTTTTTGGATCACTGTTGCTGACATGAAAGGGACATGGAATCATACCATGTCCCTAACTTTTGTCCTAACTCAACAAGATCTGTCTGTTATTAGTGAAGAACTTGATAATAGCTTTGCCTTAATTAAAAGCAGAAAGCAATTGCACCGATAATGATCAATAATATAAACAACACAATAATGATAATAAAATTTTCACATCCACGAACATTCATACATTGTCCCTGAACAGGATAGGCATAGCCGTAATTCATTGAAGGCTGGGGAATAGCATTAGAGTAATCAGTAAGTGGTGGGGTTGCGTTAGTATACATTCCAAACTTCCTTTCGCTATCGGTTGTACGCAGAGTAAGTAGCCCAATACCCTTATATAATATACTTAGTGATGAAATGGGAGCCTGTATATATTAAATCATTATTAAAATTCACATAACTGAAATAATAATATTTAAAATAATTTGAATTATTAGTCATTTTTGATTATGATTAAATCAAAAATGACTAGGTGATGAAAATGAATAAATTCATAGATGATTCGATTCTTTTAAACCATATTTTAGAACATTCTTTTGATGAGATCTTTATTGCGGATGCAACGGGAATGGTTTTATATGCAAGTCAATCTACTGAAACAGTTTTTGGTATTCCTTGTGAGCAAATAGTTAATCATAATATTTTTGAACTTGAACAACAAGGGCTTTTTTCTCCCTCTGTCATTGCAAGCGTGCTAAGAACTAACAAGGAAGTAACGCTAATTCAAGAAACAAATCATAATAAAAAACTAATCATCTCCGGATATCCGGTTTATGACCAATCTGGAACATTAATAGGCGCAACGAGTTTTTCAAGGGATATAACCGAATTTGAGTCCTTAAGAAAAGAAAATGAGCAGGTAGCTAGAGCATTATTAAAATTTCAAAAAGAAAATGAAAAATTACGAATACAGGCGACTCAACAATTCTTTATCAGTAATGGAAAAATGGAAAAAGTATTTGAGGTTGTATCAAAGGTAGCCGATATAAACGTTACGCTATTACTCGAGGGTGAGTCGGGGGTTGGTAAAAACCATATTGCTTATAAAATTCATCAAATGTCATCAAGAAAGGCTGAACCCTTCATTGAAGTAAACTGTGGTGCAATCCCTGAATCTTTATTTGAATCAGAGCTTTTTGGGTATGAGGATGGAGCTTTTACCGGGTCTAAAAAAGGGGGTAAGAAGGGGTATTTTGAAGTAGCAGGGAAGGGAACTCTTTTTTTAGATGAAATTGGTGAACTGCCATTGAATCTTCAAGTAAAATTATTGTCAGTTTTGCAAAATCAAACCTTAATGAGAATTGGAGGAACAAAAAATATTGTGGTGAATTGCAGAATTATTTGTGCTACAAATCAAAACTTAGAAAAGATGATAGCAGAAAGGAAATTTAGAGAAGATCTTTATTACCGAATCAATGTCGTAAAAGTAGAAATTCCACCGCTAAGGGAACGAAAGGAAGAAATCATTCCATTAATTTACGAGATTACTGAACAATTGAATCGTAAATATCAATTAAATACATATTTTACCCCAACTATGGCTGCTTGGCTTAGCCAGCAAAATTGGCAGGGAAATGTCAGAGAATTACGAAACTTTATTGAAAAAAAGATAATCACATCAAGTGGTAATGAAATAGACCTTGATTTGCGCGAAGAGGAAACAAAAAAGGATTCCTTCACCCAGTCAACGAAAGAAATTCCGTTAAACGATTACATTGAAACACTAGAAAAGGAATATATTGTGCGAATGTATCAGAAATATCCCAGTAGCATTAAACTTGCAGAAATATTGGGAATCAGCCAATCTACTGCAAATCGGAAAATACTAAAATATGTGGAGGAAAGGTAGTCGTTTTTGACTAAACTGTCCTCTTAAACACTGTCTTTATTAATTGGCATGAAAGTTGCACTCTATATTTATAGAAATCTAAAGGAGGCAATCTTATGTCAAATCAAGATGAAAAGCAATTTTTGAATTTACCTTTTACTGGTATCTGCACTTTTGGGAAATATCCTGTTTGTCCAGATATTAATCAACTAGATGCGGATGTTGCTGTTATTGGTGTTCCAAATGATATGGGTACGCAATGGAAATCTGGAGCAAGAATGGGTCCAAGGGGGATTCGTGAAGGATCGACACTATACAGTTTTGGATTAAATGGTGCTTATGATATTGAAAAAGATATTACGTATTTGGGGCCGAGATGGAAGGTAGTCGATTGCGGCGATGTGGACATGGTTCATGGAGATATGATGCAATGTCATGAAAACACAGAAGAAGCGATTAGAAAGATTGTTTCAAAAGGAGCAATGCCGGTGGTATTAGGCGGAGATCACTCCATTACCATTCCAGTCGGTAAAGCTTTAGAGGAGTTAGGACCTTTTCATGTTATTCAAATCGATGCCCATTTGGATTGGGCGGATCATCGCTCTGGGCAAAGGTATGGGCATGGAAGCTGTATCCGTCGATTATCTGAAATGGACCATGTTCAGAAAATTTTCCAATTTGGGATTCGAGGGATTTCCAGCAGTTTGAAGGAAGATGTAGATGCAGCACGAGATTATGGCAGTGTGATATTATCACCCCGCCAAATTAGGAAAATCGGAATAGAGAGCGTGATTGAACTACTTCCGGAAGGAGAAAAATACTATATTACCCTTGATATTGATGGGTTGGATCCTTCCGTAGCACCCGGAACAGGTACCCCTTCACCAGGAGGATTTATTTACGATGAAGTAAATGAATTGCTTGAAGGAATAGCTAAAAGAGGAAAAGTAATTGGCTTTGATTTGGTCGAAGTAGCACCGCCATATGACCCAGCTGGAATGACTGGCCAAGTAGGTGCACGACTTGCATTGGATTTACTCAGCTTTGTTTTAAAGGAAAAAGAGAACATAGATGATCGTAAGTTGAATAAGGAAGAAGTTCACTCCTAAGATAAGTCACCAAAATCATATATTTCAGGGGGCAGATCTATGAAAATTGAGACAAGAAGTATTGAGTATATTCCAGCCAATGAACGTCATGGAAAACCAAGAGGATTGTTTTCAGTTTGGTTTGCTGCAAATATGCATATTACCACACTTGTGACAGGATCACTATGTGTCACTTTTGGCTTAAATCTTTTTTGGAGTGTTGTAGCTATTATCCTTGGTAATTTAATAGGAGCCATTTTTATGGCTTCACATTCTGCTCAAGGACCTAAACTAGGTATCCCGCAAATGATTCAAAGCCGTGCACAATTTGGTGTGATTGGTGCCGTGATTCCCTTAATTCTAGTTATTTTCATGTACTTGGGTTTTTTTGCAAGCAGTGGTTTGTTAGGTGCCCAAGTATTGAGCAGTGCCTTAAACCTTAATTTAACTTTAAGTATCATTGTCCTTAATATCATCACCTTTATCGTGACAATAATTGGCCATGATTTGATTCATAAAATGCAAAAGTATTTGACATGGGTGTTCTTTTTTGTATTCATAGCTGCTACGATTATTGTCTTCCAATTACCCGTTCCATCAGGAAGCTGGTCTCCAGCTGGGTTCAATCTACCCATCTTTATGTTAAGTGTTAGTGTGGTAGCAACCTGGCAGATCTCTTATGCACCATATGTCGCTGACTACTCAAGGTATTTGCCAATTGATACTAATTACTCGAAAACCTATTGGTATACGTATGCAGGGACTGTTTTAGGTACGGTTTGGATGATGGTTTTAGGAGTCTTATTGACTACAGCCATTCCAAATTTCCTAAGTAATGCCGGCACGAATCTCGCTAATCAGTTTGGAAGTTTTTCCTTTCTTTTAATTGCTGTTATCATCCTAGGTCAGTTCTCCATCAATGTTTTTAATTTATATGGCGCCTTTATGTCAACCATATCTACTGTTGAGCCTTTTTCAAAAATAAAAGTAACCCCTAAAGTAAGGATGTACTTTATCCTTGGAATTGGAACAGTTGGAACTTTTCTGGCTATTTTGGGTCAGGGGAATTTCTTGTCCAATTTTATCAACTTTATCTTATTTATTAGTTACTTTTTAATTCCATGGACAGCCATTAACCTCATTGATTTTTACGTCCTGCGTCACGGAGAGTATAGTATTAAAGATATTTTTGATTTAAATGGAAAGTATGGAAAAGTAAACAAAATAACGGCTATATCGTTTCTCGCTTCTATTATCGCCGAAGTGCCATTTATGAACACCTCTTTCTATGTAGGAGCTGGTGCGAAAGCAATGGGTGGCGCCGATATAGCTTGGATCTTAGGATTGGTGGTTCCATCCGTACTCTATTATGTATTGATGAAAAGAAAATTGGAGGATCTGTCCGAGCTACCTATCCCTTTTGAAGAGAGCAAAACAGAATTGGTTAAGTAATGAAGTAGACTATGAATTATTTTAAAAGGGGTAGAAGGCGGGAATAGTTGTCCTCTTCTATCCTTTTTTTTCACTAGAGTTCTGCAGAACCGATTACTTTAATAGAATCGTTTGAATCTGCACCCCAAAAAACGGGGAAATTTTATTTGAAAAGAGGGAATTACTTTGAGTAAGAAATTTGAAATTCCTAACCCCAGTTCGATGCCCAGATTTTCGGGAATCCGCAGTTTTATGAGATTACCTTACCAACAGGAAATAGACCAAAAAGATTTTGTCATTCTGGGTGCTCCGTTTGATACTTCGGCGAGCTACCGTTCTGGAGCGCGTTTTGGCCCTGAGGCTATTCGCCGCAGTTCTGTCCTACTGCGGCCTGCCAATGTTTTCCATCAGATTCGTCCGTTTGATTATTTGGAGGGTGTAGACGGTGGGGATGTAATGGTTATTCCCGGCAACACATTGCAAAGCCATCAATACATCACTGAACATGTCAAAGAATGGGCAAAAAAAGGGGCCGTTCCAATTGTACTTGGAGGCGATCATTCCATTTCATTGCCTGAATTACGGGCCCTTGCCAGTGTACACGGCCCATTATCACTTATCCATTTTGATGCTCACGGAGATACATGGGATGAGTATTGGGGTAAAAAGTATACACATGGTACCCCATTTCGCCGTGCTTTGGAAGAAGGGATCATAAACCCATCCCGCTCGATTCAGGTAGGGATGCGCGGTACTGTCTATGATCCAAATGATATCAATGAGGCACGAGAACTGGGTTTTGAAGTTATAACTTCAGACGAAATGCGGATTATCGGGTTAAATGAAACGATTAGTCGCGTTCGTGAAAGAGTTGGTAACGAGAAGGTTTTTCTCACATTTGATATTGATTTTCTAGATCCAGTATATGCACCTGGAACTGGAACTCCAGAAATCGCAGGGTTCACGAGTGCTGAAGCACAGCACATGCTCCGCCAGCTCTCCGGATTAAACTTTATCGGCTTTGACTTGGTAGAAGTTCTCCCGGCTCTAGATCCTTCCGAAGTTACAGCATTAACAGCAGCTAGCATAGTCTTTGAATTTTTAAGTTTATTAGCTGTGTCAAAACGAGATTCAAATAATTGAAAAACTAATAACCTATTTTTTACGGTGAAAATGGTTGGCAAATTTTTATAACCTTTCACTTAGTGCCTGCCTGCCTGCCCCCCGAGCTTAACCTTTAAATGTACTGGGGGACAGGCAAAGATATAATAGCAAGGTACTTGGGCTGTCTAAATGTTTGGTGTACAGTTTTTTTACAAAATGATTCATCACCAATGTCTCCAGCAATTAAAAGGCATCTTCTACCTTCCTCCTCCACCAACTGTTTGGTTTCTTCAGCATCATTTCTTTCGTTTAAATAAATAATCGCAACTTGAATTTTTATCTCTAAGTAATCTTAATAAGTACGAGCATAATTAAAACATTTGAATAGCCCAAGTTCGGAGATTTATTACATGTAAATGAGAAAAATGTAGATAATTCACATAAAATGGAGAACGAAAAATGTTAAAAACTTTGAAGGAACGGGAATGTTAATAATAGAAGAAAAATCAAAAGCATCTCAGATGAATATTGTTACAAAATCGGTTGTTTAAAAACTTCTTAAAGCCGAACAATACTCTAATGGGGGAATGTATAATGAAAATTCTTAAACCTGAATGGCTTTCATTAAGCACAGAAATAAAGGTGAAGCTGATTCGTTTAGCGGTATTGGAAAACCAAAGAAGATACTCATAATAGTGAAGAAAACGATTAGATGGATGACAGTTTGTTTAAATTAAATTATGGGTTAGAGTGGAAAGTATTAATATGGAGTTCTTTTTTGTTGACTTTATAAACTGTAAATAATAAAATTACATTAATCTTCTTGAGGAGGAAGCATCCAAGTGAATAGTGATTTTACGATAGCCGTCCATAGTTTAGTTTATCTAGCATATTTACCAGATCATATGGCTAGCAGTGAGTCAATCGCTACCAATGTTTGTACCAATGCGGCGCGGATTCGCAAGATCATGAGCTGTTTGCGCAATCATGGGTTTGTTAGGACAAAAGAAGGGATTGGCGGTGGCTATATTCTCGACTGTAACTCTCAAGAGGTATCATTGGCAGATATTTATCGTACCGTTTCACGCGGAAGCCTGAAACCGAATTGGTGCACAGGTGACCCGGAGCAAAAATGTATTATATCGTCAAATACACAGGTCGTTATGGATCAAATTTTCAATGATGCTGAATTGTATTTTGAAAAATATTTAGAGAATATTACCCTCAGTTCGGTTCTAGAAAAAATTAAACATTGTCCATAATTTAGTTTTTTCTTTTCTTAATACTGTATATTAATTTATTACAGTATTTTGCGATATGGATGATAAACTTTTTTCATTAAAACCAAACTGTAACTTTTTTTATAACATTTAAGGAGTGTAGTGACGATGGCCGATAAATATCAATTTGAATATGGAGATTGGGTCCAGGGGAGGTCCAGGGATGGTGAACTAATTCATGGATATGTTGAAACCGTTGACTCCATTCAAGAACTTGTAAAAGTAAACGTGGTCGAATGTGATAATGAAAAAGCGATTGGCAAGTCGATTTGGCTCCATCATAAATCGGCTGAAAAGTTGCTTGATCTAACAGTTAATGATGAAAGTCTGCTATTACCATTAATCGATTTGGCTCTACAATCAAATGATGAGCATTGGTTCATGGAATTATCAACGAAATTAGCAGCTATTAAAAAAATATCAAAAGTGAAAAATATGAAACATGAATTTCTAATTAGTGGAAATAGAATGAAGAATTTTGATGTAAAAAGGTAATTTTCATCTATTCGTCTGAGAGAACAATAAAGTTTTTTTAATATAAAAATGAATTGGAGGAATATATAATGGCTATTTCACACGTAACAGATACAACGTTTGCTACAGAAATCAAAGAAGGATTGGTTTTGGTAGATTTTTGGGCTCCTTGGTGCGGCCCTTGTAAAATGATTGCACCTGTGTTGGAGGAAATCGATGCTGAAATGAGTGATAAAGTGGGGATTATCAAACTGAATGTTGATGAGAACCCGGAAACGACCAAATCATTTGGTGTCATGAGTATTCCAACATTGATTCTTTACAAAGACGGTGTTGAAGTAGATAAGGTGATTGGCTTCCAACCAAAAGATGCGTTAACAGAATTAATATTAAAGCACTCTTAATCTGAAGGAATTTGCTTTGATTGAAACGGTAAACTATAGAATGAAGTTGTCAGTGGGCAGAGAAAAATTTTGCCTACTTTACCTAATGAACTAGGCGGAGGAATATAGACATGTTAAATAAAAACTATGCACCCTTATTTGAGTCATATACGATAGGAAATGGGATCCAATTAAAAAATCGTATTATCATGGCACCGATGACAAATTGGTCATCCCATCCTGACGGGACCGTCACAGATGCGGAGGTCAAGTACTATCAACGACGTTCCAATGGTGTTGGAATGGTCATAACCGCATGTACCAATGTGACTAGGAATGGAAAAGGATTTCATGGTGAATTTGCTGGAGACCGAGATGAGATGATACCAAGTTTGCGTCGTGTGGCATCAGCGATTAAAGAAAATGGGGCAAAAGCGATTTTGCAAATCTTCCATGGCGGGCGCCAGGTTCCACCTGAATTAGTAGATGGTGATGTGGTAAGTGCTAGTGCAGTGCCTTTGGAAGGTGAAGGAAAACCCGTTCCCCGGGCATTGACTGAAACAGAGATCGAATCGATTATTCGCGATTTTGGAGAGACCACACGTCGTGCCATTGAAGCAGGTTATGACGGTGTTGAATTACATGGTGCCAATGGGTACCTGATTCAGCAATTCTTTTCCCCTCATTCTAATCGCCGGAATGACCGCTGGGGTGGGACGCCTGAGAAACGGCTTACTTTTCCGTTGGCGCTTGTTGATGAAGTCAAGAGAGTGGTAGCTAAATATGCGAAGGAGCCTTTCTTGATAGGTTATCGTTTTTCCCCTGAGGAAGCTGAAACACCTGGTATCACCATGGCTGACACACTAGTATTAATAGATGCACTTGCAGAAAAAGACCTTGAATATCTCCATGTTTCATTGCAGGATTTCAGGTCTACGCCAAGAAGAGGAGTGGAGGATACACGTTCACGACTTGAAATCATTCAAGAGCGCGTAGGTGACCGGGTTCCAGTTATCGGTGTCGGTTCCATTTATTCAGCTAATGATGCCTTAGAAGCATTGGAAACAGGAGTCCCATTAATCGCATTGGGACGTGAACTGATTATTGATCCTGAGTGGGTACAAAAAGTAGAACAAGGTAGAGAATCTGAAATTGTCACCAAAATAAACAAGGATCATCAGCATGAACTGGAAATACCTGATCCCCTCTGGCAGGTAATTATTAATAGGCCAGGGTGGTTTCCAGGAATAGAATAGATCGGTTAAATACTTTAACAAGATAGAAACTCCCTCCGATAAAAGAGGGAGTTTCTATTTATTAGTGTTCACTTTTGGAGTATAAACAATTAAAAAACACTTAAAAAGACACACGAAATCGTTAATGATGTCGTATGTCTTTTTTTGTTTCTATATCTGTTGATTTATTATTAAGTAACATCCTTTGACAAAAAGTTTCTTGAGTGGATGGGGACTGAGCGGAATAACCAATAATAATATAGTAAGAAAC
>JAANMP010000045.1 GCA_011250595.1 Bacillus sp. MM2020_1
CGTCCGCCGCTAACCACCGAAGTGGTTCGCTCGACTTGCATGTATTAGGCACGCCGCCAGCGTTCGTCCTGAGCCAGGATCAAACTCTCCAAGAAAGTTGATTAGCTCATTTGTTACGTTGGCTTAGTTTCATTACTGAAACTAATAATTTTTGTTTGTTTGCACGATTTTGTTTGTTTAGTTTTCAAAGAACAATTCTATTATTCTACTTCGTCAGCCAATCAAGTGATTAGCGACTTTTATTATTTTAACATAACATTTTTTCGATGTCAACTTCACCAGAAATAATTTTTCAACTCCGTTATTTCGTTTCAGCGACAAGGAATATCATACTCCCCCAACAACCATTCGTCAACCCCTTCTTTTCATTTTTTTATAAATTGAATAGCACTATAATGAGGTTATTTGGACTTGCAATAATCATATATAATTACATATCTATAGGAAAAAGATTGAAAATAGGTTTAGATTCCTTTTTAAGGGAAAAACTACTTCTGTAATTGTGTTAGCAAAAAGGAGATGACCAGATATGAGTATGTACTTCCAGAAAAAAGAGGATGAAAGTAGTTTAGTTACTCCTGTAGAACAAGAGCAATTGAATCCATCAGTTTTTGAGGAAAAATCACCTGAATTTGATGTAATCGGAACGGCCTTAAACGATGTTTAATTCACAAAAAAACCCTTTGCAAAAAGAGCAATCCTCTCTTTATGCAAAGGGTTTTTTTACCTTTTTACTGCCTTTAAAAGGACTGCTTCCCCTTGGAAGGAGTTCACATGATCATCAACAATGGAAACCTTAAATTTTTCTTTTACTTTTTGGGGTGCCTTGAGGATGTATTCAGTTAATTTATCTTTTTCACGTTCAGGTAAATTCATTCGGTTACACCATGACTCAAACTGAAATGATTTATCAAAACGATGCATTTCAGAAATTTCAAATCCATTCATTTCAAGCATCTTGAGCCATTCACTCTTCTTCCAAGCTCGGAAATGACTGTAATCCCGCTGTTTTTCGATCGTATTATAAAAAACATCATAGTCATCTTCTTCCGGAACGACATTATCGTCAAGTAAAAACTGACCGGATGGCTTCAAGACACGGTGGACTTCTTTCACAAACGTATCCACATCAGGGAAATGGTGAGGAGCAATCCGACAGGTAACTATATCAAAACTCCAATCAGAAAAAGGCATATTTTCGGCATCCCCTAATTTAAACACTACATTTTGATGCCCATTACCTAAAATGAATCTTTCTGCTGCTTTTAACATTTCAGGCGTTAAATCCATCGCAATTACTTTTTTTACAGTACTGGCAAACGCATTGGCGGTATGTCCGCCCCCGGTTGCAACGTCCAGTAGTACCTCTTCTCCGGTCATCGTTGCCATTTCCAAAAGCTTTAATAAGTCATTCCCTTTTTTGTGGATTGGACTACTAACATAGGAATCTGCACTTTTTCCAAACTGCTTTTGAACATCCTTCTTGATATCCATATCATTTCCTCCCCGAATACCTCTTTATATTTACTATAATAGAAATTCTTTATAAAGAAAATGACATGTATTTTATAATTTGTCATAAGAAAAACTAATGGATTGAAATTAATTGATTTCAAGTACCACCGGACAATGATCACTCCCCATCACATTGCAATGAATATCTGCATTTATAAGGCGATCCCGCAATTTTTCGGAGACAATAAAGTAATCGATTCGCCAGCCTATATTCCTTTCCCGAACTTTAGCCATGTATGACCACCAACTATAAGCACCAACCTGTTCCGGATAAAAATGACGATAGCTGTCAACGAAGCCCTCTGCAAGTAATGAGGTCATTTTCCCGCGTTCTTCGTCCGTAAACCCGGAATTTCCTACATTAGATTTTGGATTCCGAAGGTCAATTTCCTGATGGGCGACATTCAAATCTCCGCATAAGATAACAGGTTTCAGGTCATCTAATTCTTTCAAATGCTGAAGGATATGGTCCTCCCAATCCAAACGGTAATTGATTCTCGCTAAATCTCTTTGTGAATTAGGGGTATAGACATTGACTAGGAAAAAATCGTCAAACTCTAAAGTAAGAATTCGTCCTTCCTCTTCACTCTCGTCTGTTCCTACGCCATATCGAACAGATAGAGGCTTGTTCTTAGTAAATACAGCGGTACCGGAATAGCCTTTCTTCAACGCATAATTCCAGTATTGATAATATCCTTCTAACTCAAGACTAATTTGCCCTTCTTGCAGCTTAGTTTCTTGCACACAGAAAATATCTGCATCCACTGTTTGAAAGTATTCCAAAAACCCCTTTTTAACGCATGCCCTAAGGCCATTGACATTCCAAGAGACTAATTTCATTTTATCTATTCCTTCTCCCTTGCTTAAGCTTATTTACTTATATTTGATAGGTGACATTTTATCAGTTAAAGCGGATGAGTAAAAGTAATATGAAAATTTCACAAAGAAAAAAGGCAGTTAGCTGCCTTTTTTGAAGGGGATAAAATACTTTTCTGATACCTTGTCGGAAAACAGTTTAGAAGCTGGGACTATTTTTATATTTCGTTTATTGAATTCGTCTATTGCTTGAAAGACCCCAATCGAACATACCTTCCCAGTTACCCCGACATGCCCTATTGCAATTCCCGTGCCTTTAATTTCTGTAATCTTAGCCAGTCTTATCATTTGGTTTCGAACATGCGCTGACGAGGATATATCGTCTAAAAACACATCTCTTTTTAAAATGGGGACGCCCAGTTCTTCAGCTATTTTCGGAAATTTTGTATTTGGACTTGTTGCACTATCGATTATAAATAATCTTCTTTCCTTTGCAACTTCAACGATTGCACGAACTATTTGTTCATTTTCAACAGCCAGGGAGCCCATATGGTTATTTATGCCTACCGCATACGGAACATCTTTAATCGCATCCTCGACAATTTGCCTTACTTCTGCAGGTGAAAGATCATTCGTGATGGGTCTTGGCCCGAGCCATGATCTTTTTCCTCTTTTCGGTTCCATTGATAAATGAATCATCACTTCGATCCCGTATTTATGAGCCCATTTTGCATGTTCTTTTGTGTGTTCTGTAAACGGCATAACTGCCGCAGTAATCGGTATGTCCCCTTCGAGAAAGTCCCGTACTCCACCCGTACCACCCCCGAAATCATCAATGATAACCGCTGCCTTTAATTCTTTGGATTCCATTTTTTCGGCTGAAGTCGGTTGTTGAAAAGTAAATATTATTAACGGAACAAGGATAAACACAAATTTTTTCATAAATGACCCCCAATATAGATTTTTGAGGTTAATTTGCCCCATCCGATCATAAATTAGACAAAAAAAAGAGAGCTGTAATAGCCCTCCTTGAGTTACCTATTCAGCATCAAATACTTTTACTTCTTTCATTTTGTCACCATTTCTCATATTAAGTGCAGTTTCTAGACCTGAAGTAACTTGTCCAAAAACAGTATGAACACCATTTAAATGAGGCTGTGGCTCATGAACAATAAAGAACTGAGATGAGCCTGTATCTTTACCTGCGTGAGCCATTGATAAAGAACCTGCTACATGCTTATGAGGATTTCCTTGAGTTTCACATTTAATAGTTGTTCCACTACCACCCATTCCTGTGCCAGTAGGATCTCCCCCTTGTGATACAAAGCCTGGGATTACTCTGTGAAAAATAACTCCATCATAAAAGCCCTCATTAGCCAATTTCTCAAAGTTAGCTACTGTATTAGGCGCTTCATTCGGGTAGAATTCAAGCTCCATTTTCTCTCCATTTTCCATTACTATGTATCCTTTTTTAGCCATTAGAAAACACTCCTTTATGTAAAAATCATTTTTATCATACACTTTTCATTGAAGAAAAGAAAGTTTAGGAACCCATTTTTCATCTATTGGTTATTTTTCTCCTATGGTTGTGGTACTATAATAGTACCCCTTCCGAACATTCGCTTGTTGCGGGACACTTAACCACTGTACGGACGGAAGGGGCAAGGTGTAACTTAGGTTACATCGCAAAAGCCGAGATGTGAGTCTCGGCTTTTTGTATGTTAACCTATTCGTTTTTTCATCCAAGTGTAAAATAAATAAATCAACGTTAAAAATAATAGATATCCAATAAACGTATAGAGGTGTTTCCAGTTCGCGGTATGCTCAAACCACCCCATCACTTCAGCAAACTTTTCAAAAATAGGCATCAAAAGGCTAATAAATAAGATAAGGCCCACTTTCCCCCAGCGATTAACCTGGTTCATCGCCTGAAGAAAGATGAAAACCGACACAGGCAGAACCCCAAGTGTAAAGGCAATATTGATGGAGAAAGTATCCTTCATCGGCCTTATTGGGAATCGATAAATATCTTTCCCTACCAAAAAAAGGTCTAAATACGTAGCCAGCAAGGTAGCTAAAAAAACTGCGGTAAGTGAAGGGTTAATCCAAAATCGATATCGCTTTTTTGGCGATCGCTGCGAGTTCGAGTCTTTCCAGTGTTTTACAGTATTCATTTCTAATCTCCCCGTCAATTTTTTCATTGTCATCCATTAAATATTCAACAACGCGATGATCTTCAAACCAATCCCCTTTTTCGGCTTCCGACTGACTCATATTCTTCCAAGCATTTTCAAGGACCGGACTATAAATTCTTCTTGCTCGCGGCCTCAGCTGACAGGCTTTTAAACGCGTTTGGTAGGCAAAGCCGGGAATTCCTTCGTTGACGTTATTAAAAATATGTGGCCAGTAATCCTTCCTTGAGCCCGTATGCGGCTGTGTTATTGCCCACTCCAACACTTGTTTTAGACGCTCCTTGTTTTTAAAAAGGACATCATATAATCTTTTTCCAAGTAAAATCCGTTCATTCAATGATTCAAACTGATGAAGTGTTTGTCCGGCAAGGTTTTTTTTTCCAAAAGGAAAGAGGATATGGTTAAAAGAAAGCAAATCCTGGAGGATAAATTCGAGTTTATTTATCACCCCTTTTTGGTAAATAGGATTTTGGACCACTCGCTTTTCCAAATAACTTTGTTCATTAATAATCAGCGCGATGGCGAGGATGTAGGTTTCTTGATTGCTCCAAAAGTGATTCCAAATCGTTTCCATAAAGGTTGAAATGTTTAGATACGAACATAAATGAAACAGCGGTTTATTTTGCTTTAGGCTTTCCCTGTACAACAAGAATTGCGGGTAGACATCTTGAAAGATCAACCAATTCCCACGCTCCAAAAAGGCAAAAAAGATATCTCTTTCTTTTTTTGAAAGTAAGCGGGTAAGTAATTCGCCTTTAAGGTCCGTCATATTCCAACCGCCATTCCGTGAGACCATATGCCCGAGAAAAGCCCAATGGATTTCCGGATGGTGAAGGTAAAATTCAAGGTAGGCCTTTGTTCTTGTTACATTATTTAAGTTATGTTCCTTTGTCTCCATTTTTATTTGTTCTAAAAGTGCCCCTTCACTTTTTGTAATCAATGGCGGCAAATATGATTGTTTGCTTTTCTTCTTTAATTCGTCTCTAATCAATTCAAGTGGTGACTTCTCGCGATTTCTCGTAAAAAATATGGCACATGGCCTCCTTTCGTAATTCTCCTTCCACCATTGGAATATGTATGAATGAGAATAATTTTCCGGGAGAGGAATGAGCACTTAACTATGATTAATACAAAAAAGGGCATCGATTGGATTATTGAAAGGCTACGGAAAGACCAATCTCCCGACGGTTCTTGGAATTACCCCTTTGAAACAGGGCTGTCAACCGATGCTTATATGATCATTTTATTGCGGACATTGGAATTAAATGATGAAGAATTAATTCAAGGCTTGGTTTCAAGGATCTTAAGTAAGCAAGAAAAAAACGGGGCATGGAAACTTTATTATGATGAAGGCGATGGAAACTTGAGTGCGACCGTGGAAGCTTATTACGCTTTGTTGTATTCGGGATATGCAAAGAAAGATGACAAACGCTTGCGTGCAGCAAAAAAGTTTATTTTATCCAAAGGGGGCTTAGAAGAAGTTAGTATATTTACAAAAGTGATGCTTTCTTTAACGGGTCAATATATTTGGCCGGATTTCTCCCCTCTCCCGATTGAATTCATACTCTTGCCACACTACTTTCCGATTAATTTCTACTCTTTTTCCGTCTTTGGCCGAGCCAATCTTACTCCAATTATTCTTCTTGCCGACAAGAAGTTTTTTATTAAGACAAAGAATAGCCCTAATCTTTCCGAACTGCATTTACACCGTAATCAGGATAATTCTTGGCTTCGTTCTTCTGAATATCGCTCCTTATTTTCATTTATTGAGGATGGAGTGAAAAGGTTAATGGGCTTACCTGAGCAGCTTCATCAGCTAGCAATTGAACGGGCCAAAAAGTATATACTCGACCACCTTGAGCCGGATGGCACCTTTTATAGTTCCTTCAGCAGTACCTTTTTAATGATCTTTGCCCTACTATCATTAGGGTATAAGAAAACGGATCCTATCATTACAAAAGCCCTGAATGGATTGTTTGCGATGAAATGTGAAATCAACGGATACCCCCATATGCAGTATACAACGGCAAATGTCTGGAATACTTCGTTGATTGGATATTCCCTTCAGGGCGCTGGGGTTTCAACAGACGATCCCATGGTCAAGAAAGCCAATCGTTATCTGCTAGACCAACAACAGCATAAATTCGGTGATTGGGTCATCCATAATCCAAAGACCTTGCCGGGAGGGTGGGGGTTTTCCGAGATAAATACAATGAATCCTGATATCGATGATACAACTGCCTCACTACGCTCGATCTCTAGAATTGTTTCGCATGAAAGACATAACTGGGACCGAGGTCTGGAGTGGCTTTTGTCGATGCAAAATGACGATGGCGGCTGGGCGGCGTTTGAAAAAAACACCGATACAAAGCTATTCGAATTCCTCCCCCTTGAAAAAGGAGAATTTTTGCTGACAGATCCCTCCTGTGCAGATATTACAGGACGGACCCTGGAATTTTTGGGGAATTATACAAATTTATCAAGCGACCACAAGGCCATCCAAAGAGGTGTCAACTGGCTGTTGAGAAATCAAATGAAGGACGGTTCTTGGTATGGAAGATGGGGTATTTGTTATTTATACGGAACTTGGGGCGCCATTACCGGTTTATTAGCTTCAGGGATTCCAGCTGGTCATTCGGCCATTCAAAAGGCAGTAAAATGGATACATGCAATTCAAAATGAGGATGGCGGCTGGGGAGAGTCATGCCATAGCGATAGTAAAAAAAACTACGTGCCATTACAAGCAAGTACCTTAACGCATACGGGCTGGGCACTCGATACCCTGATATCCACTTCAGAGGAGCCCTCTTCCCAAATTCGAAAAGGAATAACCTATTTATTAGATTCACTTGAAAAAGAAGATTGGACCACTGCTTATCCAAAGGGTCAAGGAATGGCTGGTGCTTTTTACATTCACTATCACAGTTATCGATACATTTACCCACTCATCGCTCTATCCCACTATCAAAAAAAGTTCGGGTAGAAAATATAAAACATCGACGGCAACTGTGTATGTACCGTCGATGTTTTTATTCTGCAAGTATTGGGATTAGCCCTTTATAGATGTCAACAATCTCCTCCATTTTCATTCGAACCAGACCACTTGATGAGGGAGCAACAAAATCAATCACCCCGGGTATAACGTTCTTTGTTTGCCTTCCCCACTGAATCACTTTTAATCCACTGTATTGCTGGTAAACTCCCTTTCCAACAAAGCAAACTACCTTTGGCTTTAACTGTTCCACCTTTTTCTTTAAAATTTCTTTTCCCTGCTTGTACTCTTCTTTCGTAATTTCATCGGCTGCCTTCGTCGGCCTTTGAACTATATTTGTAAAGCCATACCCTAATTCGAGAAGTTTTGCGTCTTCTGTTGCATCATATTTTCGTGGTGTTAACCCTGAATCGTACACGATCCGCCAAAAACGATTGTTGGGATTAGCATAATGATGTCCAAGTTCACTCGAACGGATGCTGGGATTAAAACCAACAAATAAGATTTTTAAGTTTTCCTTTAGATGGTCATTGATGGGATTCATAACTATTCCCCTTTTCTGTAAGCCTTCATACCTTTACCCAATATACCATTTATTATGTTTTTTATTATATCCTACCGTTTTCAGTTTTTTTTCAGATTAGTGGACTAAAATGCTTAAAAAAGGTACAAGGAGGACAAAAAGGTGAACAAAAAATGGAAAAAGTTAATAATGATGTTGGCTATCCTCATCACGGTAATTTCAATTGGAACCCGCGTGATAGCAGATGAAGGACACGACCATGATGACGATGATGATGAAAGATCTGAATATTATCAAGAAGCAAATGACGATGATGATGAAAACTGGCACGCGCCACAAAATCAAATCACTAATCTACAACCATCAGAATATTGGAATGTCTGGTCTCGCGAGGCAAGGAACAACCCAAACAATCCTTTGCCAATTAATGAGCCTGCTGAGTTAACTGTTCTTGTGGAAGGTGACGAAACAAGCGTCTTCTTTATCCCAGGGGAAGGACAGTTACTTGTTTCTGCTGATCGTATTTCCGAACTCTTAGGTGCTCGAGTCAAGTTCTATCAGCAAAGTAAGATAGTAGTCTTACAAAAAGGAGAGCTAGAATTGGCCATTAGAGCAGGATCAAACGCAGCGTTTGAAAATAGGATTAAAACACCGATGCCAACTCAAGCAACCGCCTATGAGAATTCCATCTACCTTCCTATTTCGGTGGCTGCGAATGCACTTGGCTACCGAATTTCTTTCGATAACACTAAAAGGGCACTGGTCTTTCAATCAATTTAAAGGAAGTGTGAACATTATGGCAAAATCTAAAAAATCAAAGTGGCTTATCGGGGTGACAGGTACTGCGTTTTCCGCATTTGTAATTAGTCAGGTTGGCGCGAATCAACAGGGTCAGAACTTGCCATCCGATCAACCCATCATTACAAATTCAATGAGCAAGGAGGAAAAGGATTTTGTTCAACTAGATTGGTCAAATTATTCGATTTATGGGGATGATGTTGTAACGAAAGGTGTTGAACAAAGTGATCGACAAACAAGTAGATCCTGATACGTTTGAAACATTTACTTTTGACGCTATGAATACCACCTTTTATTTTGTTATTTCTAAATGTAAGATGTCGAATTGGAAAGAAGTTATCGAAGGATGGGTTAGGTATGTTGAAATGGAGTGGTCTCGATTTCAAGGAGGAGACAATGAGTTAGGGCAATTAAATAATTTAGAAATAGGGCAAAAAATGAATTTATCACCGCCGCTTTACGATGTCCTACAAAGAGCAGACGATTATCGCCGGAAAACAAACAGTTCGTTTTCGCCCTATTTACTATCGCAAATCCAATATCATGGTTATCAACTATCCTTTCCCTTCCCAATGAATGGCTTCGTTAAGGAGGAGGTAATTCCTCCGTTGATTGACAGCAAAACCTCTCCATTTTTGTTTGATCCAAAACAGATTACAGTTATCCGGACGTCTGAAGGAAAGGTTGATTTAGGAGGAATCGGGAAAGGATATACCGTTCAAGCAGCTGCAAAATGGTTGAAGCATATTGGTGGGGCTTCAGCAGGGATGGTAGATGGAGGTGGTGACATGACGGTTTGGTCTGATGGATTAAAGGAATGGAAAATTGGTGTCGCCCATCCACTGCAAAAAAATATAGAAATCGCCCAATTTCGCATTAAAAATGGCAGTATCGCAACTTCAATTCGGAGTTGGACCAAAGGAAATGAAGTGAAGCATCATATCTTGAATGGAAAGACTGGTTTTCCTGCCGAGAATCATATTATCCAAGCGACAGTCATTTCAGAAAACTGCCTGGATGCAGAAGTCGGCGCAAAACTTTGTCTCATCGAAGATGTTAAAAATATAAAAAGCCAATTAAAAAAAATAAGTTCAGCGTTTACTTATTTTCTTGTAAATGATCAGGGGAAGGTTATGTCAGGTAGATTGGAGGAATTGATGTGACCGAATTATTTTCTTCTTGGACATTAATCCGCACGTCAGGATTCTTGGGGTACTATTTCCTAACCCTTTCCCTTTCTCTTGGATTAGTTCAATCATTGTCAAAACTGAAGAAAAAGAAAGCAATGCTCCTTTCGTTACACCAGAAAAGCAGCTGGTACGGATTGCTTACGATCATCTTTCATATCATCTTAATTTGGCAGGATCAATTTGTTCCCTACTCACTAGATGAGCTTTTCATTCCTTTTTATGCCGAAAACGAATCGTTATTTTCCGCATTGGGAACTCTATCATTTTACTTGTTTTTCCTTGTCGCACTATCCTCCGATTTTTTCATGAAGAAATTGGGGTTTAGGAAGTGGAAGAATATTCATTTTGCCGTGTTCCCTGCTTGGATTTTAATGCTTATTCATGGATTCGCAATTGGGACGGATTCAAGTGAACCGTGGGCGTTATTTATTTACTCTTTTTCGAGCTTTCTAATTATCGTCCTATTGTTTATTCGGATCACCGATAATGCTGCGAAACATCAAAGCTCCAGCCGCAAAAATCTTAAATGTTAATAAACGTCAGCTCTGTAAGCTGGCGTTTATCTTTTGTCCTTAAAAATCACCGTAAACACTGTTCCCTCTCCTTCATTACTGACTGCATAAATTTCTCCGCCATGGGCCTTAACAATGGATTGAGCAATCGAAAGACCCAAACCTGCCCCACCTTTTTCCCGTGACAAATCGGCACGATAAAACCGATCGAAAATAAAAGGCAGGTCTTTGGATGAGATCCCGCAGCCTGTATCACTAACAGTTAATATTTTTACCCCATTCTCTGAATGTAAAGATAGGATAACCTTACCTTCCGATGTGTACCTTATGGCATTATCTAGCAATATATATAGTAATTGTTGAACTCTTACTTCATCACAGATAAAAGTGATATCCGTTTTGATATTTTGTTCAAATTGAATACTTTCCGGTGCTATCCTTGAGAATTTTTTAAAAACGATCATTAATAAGCCGGATAGGTTTACCTCTTTCATCTCCAAGCTTAATTGGTCATTATCACTTCTTGCTAAAAATAATAGATTATTGATTAGACTGCTCATGAGATATGCTTCTGTTTTGACATCTTCCAGAACCTCTTGTCCGTAAGAACTTAAATTTTCTTTTTCTTCCCTCATCAATACATCAACGGAGCTATAAAAAATACTTAGCGGAGTTCTTATTTCATGAGAAGCGTCTGAAACAAATTTTTCTTGTTTATGAAAGGCATTTGTTATTGGTTTCATTGCTTGCCCTGCAAAATAATAGCCTAAGCCTGCAAATAACAAGCTAAAAAGTAAGGTTAAGCCAATGAGAGTCCATGTGATATTTTGAATCAGGTGCTTTTCGCTTGAAATATTCATCCCAAGAATAACAAAACCGTACGGGTTTTCATTGAGTGACAGAGGTTGTTTAACTAAGAGGAGATGTTCCTGTTTCCAATCCACTCTTTCTGTAAATGACTTTCCTTTTGTCAGCATATTTTCTTCTATCCAACTAGAGAGGGATGGAAGTGATTCCTCCCCATAAATCAGTTCAGCCTGTCGATTGTATACGTAGTAAAATATCGCTCGGTTTGGATCATTCTCTAACCCATGATGTTTTTTTTCATAGAGCTCTTCGATAAAGTCCGATTTTTCTTTATTAAAATAAACATTTATTTCATCTAATTCTTTTTCATTTATTTCATCTGAGATTAATAAATAAAGTAAGCCAATAAATGATACAAGTACACAAAGGAGCGATAAGGAATAGAGTAAGGTTAACTTTGCTTTCACTTGGCTAAACATCGGAATGTCTCACTTTATAACCGATTCCGCGAATATTTTGAATTAACGATGGGATCCCCGGCAAATCTATCTTTTTTCGAACTAATTTTACCAATGCATCCAAGGCATTATCAGAGACTTCTGTATCATAGCCCCACAGTTTTTCAAACAATAGCTCTCTTGTCAGTACTTGATTATGGTTTCGAAATAATAGTTCTAAAAGATGGTATTCTTTTTTTGTTAATTCAATAATGGAATCGTTTCTTTTTAAGACATGCGTATTTAGGTTAAGAGTTAAATCAGCGAGAGTGATTACTTCTTCTAGTGGTTTTTCTTTTCTGCGGCTGATCGCTCTTATCCGTGCTAATAACTCATTCAATTCAAACGGTTTAACAATATAATCATCGGCACCTGAATCAAGACCTGAGATGATATCTTGATTGGCATCCTTCGCGGTTACAAATAATATTCCACTCTGGATTCCTTTTTGACGCAGCCTTTTACAAACGGTTAAACCATCTTGTCCCGGCATCATCCAATCCAAAATAATGACATCGTAAGTAAGAAGGCAGGCATTGTCATAAGCTTCCTTCCCACTCTTTACCCAATCAACGCGGTGAAATTCCTTTTGAAGTAAGTGGGCCACTAATTTCCCAAGTCGGACATCATCCTCAGCCAGTAATATATTCACACGCTCCACCCCTTTTTCAAAAAAATTCCTTTTGCTTTTATCATAGCAAGCTTTTCTGAAAAAAGAGTGAAAAATCCATGAACGTATTGGGAGGAAAGTATAATTAACCTAATCTATGTAAATTTGCTCTTTACGAAAAGAGGTAATCAGACTCGCTAATAGTCCCACAATCGCTACGATGATCAATGAATAAAAAAGCTTCACATCTTGAAGCAGAAAGAGGCCAGTAATAATGATGACGGCGTCCATCGCAAACATAATGACACCAACATTCACTTTTGACCATTTGGCAATGATTAATGCAAGCAAGTCCATACCTCCAGGACTAATATGATGTCGGAGCATAACCCCAACCCCACTGCCAATAATCATCGCCCCAATAATCACGCTACTTATAATCGGCAAATGGAACATTCCATTTAATGGAACCAACAATTCTATCATGAGTCCTGTACAGATTGCTCCAATTACACCGTTGATAAAATAACCAGGATCTGATTTAAATGCGAACATATACACAGGGATATTAAGAAAAATAAAAGTAATTCCCGTTTTAAAACCAAATATATATTTTAGCAATAAGCTGATGCCTAAAAACCCTCCATTAATAATATTCAAAGGAAGAATAAACCCATTTATACCAATCCCAATCATGGTACTCCCAAACCCAATTATCAGCAATTTTTTTATCATTTGATTCATCCCTTGTCCCAATTCTTTATTACCACATATATGATAGAAAATGGAACTTCATTCGAAAGGATTCATTTTAGATCGCAGAAAAGGAGTCACAAAGGACTCCTTTTAAACAATTGCTGTTTGTTTTTCTTTGGACTTTCGAGTCTGTTTTACCAAGGATACCAACATCGTTAAAATGGGTAAAATCCATAAAAAAAGTGCAAAGGGCAGATATTCGATGATTGGAATACCGACGATTGTACTGCACATGATGGCAAGGACACTCCACGGCACTACTCCTGGAAATAGCATGGTTGTATCCCCCATGACTCGTGCTAACTCCTCTTTTCCATAATTCCTAGACCAATGTGGTAGGAAGGACCTTCCGGTAAGAATAATTGGCAAGGTTTGATTGGCCGCTATTAACGTAATCAAAAAGGTTGCAAGAAGTGTTTTAAAGGTATCGCCAGTTAGTGAACGAGATGATTGTAACCACTTATCTAAATAAGGCTGAATGACATTCATTTCTTCCAACAGGCCATTATACGCACCTGCCAAGCCTAAAAACAGGAGCAATTCATACATATGAAGGAACCCGCCGCCCAGACCCTCGATGCCATGCCATAAAGAGAATACGAGTTGGGGTAAAGATGTTCCGCTGAAAAGTGCAATGACTGCAGCTGATATTATGCTAGTTAAAAAGGCATAAACAATGCTAATTCTTAATAGAACAAACATTATTAAGATGAGCGGCGGGATAAATCGTACAACTGATAGTTCATTCCAACTTACTTGATGCTGCTTAGCAGCAGCTGTTTGTGAGACCAGATAGTCCGCAACCCCATAAAAGCAAAAGCATAGAATAATAGCCGTCATGGAAGTAAAAAACATCGCCTTCCATTGTCTTTTTATTGGCAATTCCACCGTATGTGACAAAAGTTGATGAGCACTTGAAAATGGTGAAGTCCTGTCCCCTACAAACGCTCCTGAAACCAAGGCACCAGCCACTATTTCAACCGGAAGGTGCAGGACGATAGCCGTACTGATAATTGGTAAGCCAATCGAGCTTAATGTGCCGACCGTGGTGCCAAGCAGCATCGAAAATACCATTGCACTTAGAAACGATAAGACAAGAAAATGATGTG
This sequence comes from Bacillus sp. MM2020_1, assembly GCA_011250595.1. Lineage (GTDB taxonomy): Bacteria > Bacillota > Bacilli > Bacillales > Cytobacillaceae > Neobacillus. Next base: position 14,318 of record JAANMP010000045.1, read on the forward strand.
GTGTAATAAAATGCAGAGCAATCTTCACCATTTGTTGAATGGTACCTGATAAGTACCAAGACGGCAGTAAAAAACTAACTAGGAATAGAATTAGAATCACGATTCTTGTCTTGTTAACACCCAATATACTAATATGCAGGATCTTTTTTATCGATAGATTTTTCCTTTTTGCTAACCAAATAAGCAGGAGATAGCCTGGAAAAAATCCAACCACGAGGGGGTGATGAAAGATAACTGACCAAACCACCCCTGTTAAGGTGATGAGCAAAAGCAGCAAAACTTGTCTTAATGAAAACTTATCAATCATAAATGAACCCACCCTTTGTTTACCAAACATCTTTTATTATAAGGAAAAGTTCGACTTCCGAATAGGAAAAATTTAATCAAAAAGAGCCGCAAAACTGTCGGCTCCATTATTCCTTAAAAAGCATTAAAACAATATGACATTCTTTCCTTTTTAGATGATTTCCTCTAGTTGTTGATAGAGACGGTCGCGGCTGCTTTCCCGCAACTCCAATTCATGATATATTTTTTGCAGTAACTCAAGCTCGCTTTCTACTCCAAGTTTTTGTTTTAGATTTTGAATTTCTGCCTCAATTTCCTCAATTTTTTCTTCAAGTACGCCCGCCTCATCCTTTTCCACCCTTGATACTTTTGGCAAAGAAGTTTTGCTTAGCTCCGGCTTTTCCAGTGGTTGTTTTATCGTGATTGTTTCTTCCAGTTTACGCTTCGCCCAATCATAGTTTCCATCGAAAAAGCGAACAGTCCCATCCTGAAGCCAGTAGATTTTCTTAAATAATTTATTGAGGAAATAGCGGTCATGGGACACAGCTAAAATCGTTCCGTTAAACTGTTCCAGTGCTTCCTCTAACACCTCACAGGAATCAATATCGAGATGATTAGTCGGTTCATCCAGGACCAAAAGATTAATATCCTGATACATCAACTGGGCCAGTCTAAGTCTCATTCTTTCTCCACCGCTCAGTTGACTTACCTTACGGAATACGGCCGGGCCGTAGAATAAAAACCGAGCTAAAATATGACGCGCTTCTCCTTCATTAACGACCACTTCAGACCGAAATACGTCAATCAGTTGCTGATCGCCGATTTCCGTAAAGACATGTTGTGACAGATAACCAACTTTCACATTACTTCCAACCTTGACCACACCTTTATCCGGTTCCATTTCCTTTAGAATCATTTTTAACAGCGTAGATTTACCAGTGCCATTCTCCCCGACAATGGCGGTACGGTCCTTATATTGAACAAGCAGGTTCACGTGGTCAATCAGGGTCCTGCTCCCAAAACTCTTCGTAACGTCTTCCATTATGATCACATCTTTGCCGCTACGGTCAGCGGCTTCGAAATCAATCGCCATTTTTTTGACGTCTATCTTGGGACGCTCCAGTTTTTCAATCCGTTCCAGTGCCCTTTGCATATTTGTCGCTCGTTTATGAAGGGCTGCACTTGGTGGGTTGGAACGGTTTGCCCACTCACGGAGACGCTTAATCGCCTCTTTCATCTTTTTTATTTTCTTCTGTTGTTCTTGATACTCCTGAAATTCTCTTAACAATCGCTCTTCTTTCTCTTTCACATAACCGCTGAAATTCGTATGGTAGAGTTCAATTTCTCCATCTTCCATTTCCAGCACCTTTGTGACAACCTCATCTAAAAAGTATCGGTCATGGGAGATGAGGATAATTGTTCCCGTGTATTCCTTAAGGAAGGCCCCTAGCCATTCAATCGCCTTCATATCTAAATGATTTGTCGGTTCATCAAGCAACAAAAGTTCTGGATTTTTCAATAAACTCAAACCCAGTCCAACTTTTGTTTTCTCCCCTCCGCTTAATGATGAGAAGGTTTTTTCAAGCAGGTCGGTAATATTTAACCCGTTTGCAATCCGTTCCAATTGGGCATCCATTTCGTATCCGCCATTTAAAATAAACTCATCTTGTAGTTTCCCGTATTGATCCATTAATCTTTGGAGATCACCAGGAGCAATTTCCTGCCCCATTTCAACCTCTAATTGCTGTAGCTTGGTTTCTGTTGCTGTTAATTTCTCAAAAGCAGTTTTTAACACTTCCTTACTTGTCAGCTCTTTAAAATCAGGAATCTGAGCTAGATAACCGATTTTGAGACCCTTTTTCCAATGAATAACCCCTTCATCGACCGTTTCCTGATTGGCGAGTAATTTTAATAATGTTGTTTTGCCGCCGCCGTTGCGTCCGACAAGACCAATCCGGCTTCCTTCCTGAACTTCAAGGGATAAGTCTTTAAAAATTATATTTCCTCCAAATGATTTGGCTATATGATTAACGCTGCAAATTATCATGTTCATTCTCCTTATTCATATAAATTAAAGATGAACACTCTCTTTTTAAATAGGCTGTGTTAAACTTGTCTGTTGATTTCCGTTCCAGGAGCTTCGCTTTCCGCGGGCGTTGCGGGGAGCCTCCTCGGCCCCGTACTCCCGCAGGAGTCTTCGCTCCTTCCACTCCAATCAACAGAGTGCCAAAATCAACAGTAAATTTTTACATAACCTATAAATAAAAAAGCCGCGGGCATCTTTTCGACCCGCAGCTTTTAAAAAAGGGCATGAAAAAAGAGTGCGTCAAGATGCACTCTCTTCCTACCTATTTTGGTGGGTAAAGAGATGTGTTATCGTTCTATATTCATTTTGTTGTTTTGAAAAAAGGGCAGACTCCCCCCTTTGAAAACTACACCATGAAAAATTGCACGATAAATATTAAGAGCTTCCAACCATAATAACCGTGCAAAAATAGAACGTTTCATCTCTTCTCCACCTCCGTTTCTAATCAAGTTATTTTTATTGTAAATTTTTCTGATAACGATTGCAAGCCCGTTTTTTCTGATAAATCTAAAGGTTGGGAATTTGATTCCGCCTAATAGGTTGTTTATTCCGCGAACACTTGGGTGAATTCCGCTAACCCGAAAGATTATTCCGCCAAACTTCCAAGTTATTCCGCTAACTTAGCCATTTATTCCGCCAACCCGCTTTAATGAAGGTACTTTTTACGAGAACCCTGCCTTCTACGGAAGACAAACTTTCGAAAATCATCTTCCTTTAAATTCCCATCGTAGATTAAGAAGAGTAAGGATTGATATTCTGGATACCGCCCCTTGACAAAAAGGGCGAAATCCTTTCGATCGCCCTTTTGTTTCATTTTAAACTCTTCCTGTCCAATGATTTCTTCAATCTTCTTCTCATAATAGGCCTTCGTATCTTCCCACTTTTCCTTGCGATTCACCAAAACATCTCTGGCATAGTCAGGTAATTTCTCAATCACAAGATCAATATAGCCTTCTGACCACATTATCATTTTGTCCTTTTCAGGAAGTTCAAAGACCATATTCATCAACTCAAGATCATCGACTGTATCCGTTGCTGCATATTTCCCGACCCGATTCATCTTGTTGTTCACCTCTTGATTGTAGGGTTAAGCTTCTTCTAGGGTATTCTCGATTTTATAGTTCTTCTTCTTAGCCTCTAGCCAGGTTGTATACTCAGATTCAATTTTCTGATCAAGTAAAGTCGCTTTAATTTTAGCTTTACTATCATTATAATTTGCTACTTGTGCTTCCTTTTTAGCCACAACTTTAATAATATGATATCCATACTTTGTCTTTACTGGTTTACTCACTTGATTTACGGCTAGTCCAAAGGCCGCATCGTCAAATTCTGTAACCATTGTCCCTTTTGCAAAATAACCAAGATCCCCACCTGAATCCTTCGTACTATCATCGGTAGAATATTCTTTGGCTAACTTCGCAAAATCACCGCCATCGTTAAGCTTTTGTAGGACCTCATTCGCAGTCTTTTCATCTGCAACAAGAATATGACTAGCTTTTATTTGCTCCGCCTTTGCAAAGGAATCCTTGTTTTCATCAAAATAAGTCTTCATTTCCTCATCGGTAATTGTAATTTCCGGCTCAAGCAATTTTTTAATCGTCAAATAGTTTTTTAAATCTTGTTTTAGAAATGCCAATGTAGTGTTGTTGCTTTCAAGTGCCTGATTAAAGGCATCTTCGCCTCCATAAGATGCTTTTAGTTTTTCGATCTCATTAGTCAGTTCACTAGCTTTCACACTAACTTTTTGCTTTTTAGCTTCTGCAGCGACAATTTTATCGCTTATTATTTTATCAACAGTGGCTGTACCGTACTGCGCGACCATTTCACTGTATAACTCGTCTTTACTGATTGCCTCACCATTTAACTTTGCGACCGTCTCATCCTTCTTTAGGGTGAAACTTAACGAGATACCCATCGTAATTAATAGCACTAATATTATTAGTACAGTCTTTTTATGTTGCTTTAATAAGGACATTTTTTAAGTTCTCCCTTTTGTTATTCTGAAAGTTTCACATTGACCGACATTTGTTTTCCGTTACGGTAAACTCCAAATTTTATTTCATCACCCTTGTTTACTTTTGTGTATAAATATTTCTTAAGTTCTGAAGAACTAGTAATTTCTTTTCCATTCATGGAGATAATAATATCCTTTACTCGCAGTCCAGCGTTTGCTGCTGCAGAATTAGGCTCAATGGTTGTAAGCATGACACCCTTTGTTGTGTTCGGCAAGTTTTGCCAGTACATTTGTGGAACTTGATCAAGGTCAGAAAGCCCTACCCCAAGATAGGGACGGTCAATTTTCCCGCTTTTTATTAATTGATTCACAATTGGAATCAGGTCATTACTTGGAATCGCAAAGCCTAACCCTTCGACACCACTCTCAGAGATTTTTAAACTATTAATGCCAATCACTTGCCCTTGTGGGTTAATTAGGGCACCGCCGCTGTTCCCTGGATTGATTGCAGCGTCCGTCTGAATAACATTGGTATCCCAATTTCCCGCTGAAGTGGTTACTGCGATGCTTCGATTCGTCGCACTTACAATCCCTTGTGTTACTGTTCTTGATAGATCAAGTCCGAGCGGGTTTCCAATTGCATAGACCTGGTCGCCCGGGCGGAGTGTAGATGAATCACCAAAATCGGCTGTAGCCGTCACGTATTTGGCATCAATTTTTAATACAGCGAGATCCGTTAAGGCATCCGTACCAACCACTTCTGCGGTTGCCTTTTCGCCGTCAAACAAAGATACTTCAAGTTTTGAGGCCCCTTCGACCACGTGGTTGTTGGTAACAATATAGGCTTTGCCATTATTTTTTTGAAAAATAACCCCAGAGCCTGATCCACTTTCCACACTTTGTGAAGAGTTAGGATCTCCATAAAAATTATTCTGTTGTTGTTGATAATTGACGATCCCGACAATGGCTTTTGATACCTTTTCGACCGTATCCGCAATTGAATTAGATGATGCCGCTGTTGGTTGAGCCACAACTGCAGTTACCTGTGTACCTTGTTGAGAACTGCTTGCCTCTTGATTCTCCACTTTCGGGAAATGATCATTGATATAGTCTGTATAAGGAAGAATGGCTAATGTCAAAACAGACCCAATTACTCCTGCTGCAAGTGTAGAAACAAATCCTTTTGCGCTCCGTTTTTTCTTATTCTTTTGATCAACCTGACTGAAAGTACGCGATTGCTCCATTTCCGGTGGTAATAATACTTCCTCCGTGGGTTTAAAATCTGTAGTTTCTTCTCGCTCCTCACGCTCCATAAAATCGTTCACCTCAACTTTGTAAGTTGCATCGACTGCATATTTATTTTCTTCGGAATGATTGACATTGATTACATCTGTAATTGGTTCTTCTCTAATCGTATTTCCGATTTTCTCAGATGAATTTTGTTGACTTTTTTCAAATTCATTTTCATTTTCATTTTTAAATTCCATCTCACTCAATCTCCTTCAAAGATTTTCTATCTTGTCTATACTTTAACTAACAAATCTTAAGAAATTATTAACAAACTATAACGGCTTTTGGAAATATCCAAGAAATTATATCTTTTTTGCACAAAAAAGCTGCCGGCAACCCGCCCGCAGCTTTTCATAAACTATTAAAGTTTAATCACGAATTTGGTCCCTTTACCTGCTTCACTGAACACATTAATTTCGCCATTATGAAGCAGAACTAATTGCTTAACAATCGAAAGTCCTAAACCAAATTCACCGTAGGGATTACTGGTCCTGGAAAGATCAGCTTTATAGAAACGACGCCAGATGTTTTCTAACTCACCCGGATCGATGCCAATCCCCGTGTCTTCCACTTCAATGATGGTCGACTGATCCTCCATTCTTCCGCGCAGCCAAATGGTCCCGTCCGAGGTAAACTGAATGCTATTTTTGGTAATGTTTATTAATATTTGAATCAGACGGTCATAGTCAGCATTGACCATAACATCCGGTGAAGCATCAATCACAATTTGAACTTTTTTATCCTCTGCTTGCGGCATTAATTGTTCCTGAATAATTTCTAATAACTCCAGGAGCTGAAAATCTTCTCTATATAATTGAATCTGATTGGAGCGAATTTTGTCGTAATCCAAGTTTTCATTGACGAGGCGAATCAGTCTTTTTGCTTCTTGGCTCACTAAATTAATCCCACGTTCTTTATCTTCTTCCGGAATCATGTCATTTTTCAAACCCTCGATGACGCCGCTAATTGTCGTTAATGGTGTCCGCATTTCATGAGAAACATCAGACAAAAATTGTCTTCGTCTATTTTCAAGACTTTCAATTTCCTCCATGGAGGTATTAATTTTATCAACCATATGATTAAAATCGTTTGCTAATTCTCCGATTTCATCAAAATTAGCTGAAGCTACGTGTACATGATAATTCCCGGCAGAGACAAGGGAGGTTGCTTCTCGAAGACGTTTAATCCGGTTAACATGAATCCTCGATAAAAACCAACTAAGCAGAAAGGACACGGCCAGTGCAATAAGGATGGTATATAGAATAAACTGATTGACACGGTGAATCATTACACTTGAGCCGCTTATCGGAGAAGTTAACAGAATTCCTCCGATAAAGTTCCCGTTATCAAGATACGGTAAAACAACAAAGGTAACCCCTTCTTGGCCAAACCTTTTAAAATCACTTTTCACTACCAGGGTTCGCCCCTTTGAAATCCGATCCCAATCCTTGTCTGATAATCCTCGAATAGCCGGACCTTGTTTTCCTACTGAGTAAAGGTTTCCATATTGATCAAACATACTAAAGCTCATTTTTCGAGTCACTAACACAGAACTATACCGATTAATAATTGACTCCGTCGCTTGCGGAGTTTGTTCAATATCTGACAGGATGGACTTCCCGTAAGAAATGAGCTCGTTTGCTTTGTTCTCATAGACCAGATTTTCTACATAATGGGCAAATAAAAGACTTAATACTAAAAAGGCAACAATAATAATACTGATGTGACTAAAGAATTGTTGGTAAATATACCTAAACTTCATCTGCTTTGACTGATTCATCAAACTTATACCCTACCCCCCATACCGTATGGAAGAATTGCTGCGAGCTTGTTTCTACTTTTTTCCGCAGTCGTTTGATGTGAACATCGACCGTCCGCTCATCACCGTAAAACTGATAACCCCACACTCGTTCAAGCAGCTGTTCTCTTGAAAACACCTGGCGGGGATGTTCAACCAAATAATAAAGTAAATCGAACTCCTTTGGTGTTAAGTTTGTGACCGACGTTCCATCGACAATTACTTCTCTGGTATTTTTACTTACCTTAAAGTGGTCGGTCTTGAGAGAATCGTCACTTTCTTTTGGAACTTGGGTTTGGAAGCGACGCGTTACTGCCTTAATTCTCGCCATTAATGTCAGTGGACTAAATGGCTTGGTCACATAATCATCCGCTCCCATTTCCAGCCCAAGTACCTGGTCTGACTCACTGTCTTTCGCTGTTAACATAATAATCGGAACCGTATAATTTTCTTGACGGATTTTACGACAAATCGTTACCCCGTCCATTCCAGGCAGCATCCAGTCGATAATGAGAGCATCCCATGTACCTTCTTTTATACGGTTGTATCCGACAAGGCCATCATTGACAAACTCCCCATCAATACCTTCTTTGGCAAAAAACATTTCAATCATGGAACACACACTTTTATTATCTTCAATCACTAATATCTTCAATATCGATCCACTCCTACTACAACTTAAAGTGTTCTTTTTATTAAGTTTATCTCAAATTTTAGGCATATCAACAATAAATACAATTATTCCCTACTATTTAATAGTTTGTTCATAGTTTATTAATATATAAGAGGGTCTGACCAGCGCCAAGCATTACTCTGCCCCGTCCTCCCGCAGGAGTCTTCGCGCCTTCCACTCCAATCAACTTGGCTAGAAAATCAATTAAAAAGAGGCTTGAATCACTTCAAGACCTCTGTCATACGTTTATTTATTATTATGGCTCTAAAATTAATTTTCCTTGCGTTTTTCGCGATTGAAGCAGGGTGTGGACCTTTGCTGCATCCTCTAATGGGAATACCCCGCCAATGGTGAGCTTTAATTTCCCTGCACCGAGGTATGTAAGTAACTCAACTAAACTTGGCTGAAGTAACTCAGGTTTCCTCATAATCTGTGGCAGGAAAAAGCCAATTACTGATTGATTTCTGGCCATAAGTGATGACGGATAAAAGCGGGCCTGTTCACCACTTGCTGCGCCAAACACAACAAGGCGGCCAAACGTGGCAAGACATTTGACGGTTTTATTAAAAACCTCACCGCCCACCATTTCAAGCGCCACGTTTACCCCTTTGCCGCCAGTTGCCTCAAGAACCTGCTGTTCCCAGTCCGGCTCCGTATAGTTAATGAGCACATCTGCACCCATTTCACGTGCTAACGCCAATTTTTCATCCGAGCTTGCGGTAGCGATTACATTGCCTGCTCCCAGTAATTTGGCGAGTTGAACAGCAATTGTTCCCACACCACCAGCAGCAGCATGCACAAGGACACTTTCTCCTTTTTCTAACCGTCCCATTGTTTTTAAAATATGGTACGCACTTAAGCCTTGAAGCGGAAGTGCGACAGCCGTATGGAAATCCAAATGCTCCGGAATTGGAATCAGCACACGCTCATCAGCTAACGCATATTCCGCATAGCCTCCTGATTCGATTAAAGTGACAATTCTTGTTCCAGGTTTCACTTTCGTCACCTGGTCGCCCACGGCAGTTACGACTCCGGCTATTTCAGCACCGGGAATAAAAGGCAGCGGTGTCTTGACAACGTACTGCCCTTCTCTCCTTGCGGTATCTGCGTAGTTTACACCAATTGCTTTGATTTCAATTAATACTTCATGGCCAGTTGGGGCAGGCTTGTCAATTTCCACTAAATTTAATACTTCTGGTCCGCCATACTCTGTTAATCGAACTGCTTTCATCATTTGTCATCTCCTATTTGCCTTTAAATGCTGGTTTTCTCTTTTCCTTAAAAGCGGTAATACCTTCTTTGTGATCAGCCGTTTGCACCATTAATGTCTGAATCAGCCGTTCCTGCTCAAGGATATCCTCAAGTGTTGAGGTAAATGACTGATCAATTAATTTCTTTTGTTTTCCAAAAGCTTTTCCGGGACCATGAGCCAATTTTAAAGCAAACTTTGTTGTTTCTTCCTGGAGTTTTTCCAATGGTACTAGATAATTAATTACCCCCAGTTGATAGAGACGCTCAGCAGGGACCGGCTCTGCCGTAAAGAAGAATTGTTTTGCTAAATGCGGGCCAATTAGTCTTGGAAGTAAATAGGAGCCGCCGCCATCAGATATTAACCCCACCTGTGAGAAACTAAGGGCAAACTTACTTCCTTCTGCTGCTACAATTAAATCACAGGCAAGAGCTAAATTGAACCCTGCCCCGGCTGCAAACCCGTGGACAGCTGCAATGATCGGCTTTTCTGTTTCTTTCATTAATAAAATGAGTTCATTAAGTTTCCCTATATGGTCGTAAACTTGAACAGAATCTGCCTGCCCCATTGTTTTCACGTCACCACCTGCACTAAAGGAGCGCCCAGCTCCTGATAACACTATCACCTGGATGTCTTCATCATTTTGGGCATTTGTAAGTGCATCCTTTAACCCTAAAATCATCTCGGGGCTAAACGCATTTAGACTTTCCGGACGGTTTAATGTTAATGACAAGACCGGGCCTAATTTTTCAACTATTAAATCTCCTTGGCTCATTTTCATCTTCCTTTCGGTTTAAGTTGGAAAACTTTCATTTAAAAAGATTTATTTTATCAGCCAGCCCCCATCAACAAGTAAATCCGAACCAGTCATATAAGAGGCATCACTTGAAGCAGCAAATGCTATGACACTAGCAATTTCCTCAGGATTTCCTACTCTTTGTAATGCTGTGTTTTTTTGGATGGCTCTCACAAAACGATCATTTTTTAAGCCTTGCTCGGTTAAAGGTGTCTCGATAAAACCGGGGGATACGGAGTTGACACGAATCTCATAGGGTGCTAATTCTAAGGCAAGTGACCTCGTCAAATTAATCACTCCTGCTTTCGCTGCACTGTAATGTGGTATTTCGGCACCCGCCTGATGACCTGATAAGGAAGCAATATTGACAATTGCCCTGTTATGCACCTGTCGCTGGGCACCATCAACCATGATTTTTCCAAGCGCTTTTGAAACCAAGAACACACTTTTCAAATTAACATCTTGCACATCATCCCATTCTTGTTCGGACATATCCAATAGTCTTGAGTTCCTAGATCCCCCGGCATTATTGATTAAAACGTGTAAATCGCCGTAATAACGCTCTACATATTCTGCTAATTCTGCGACATCCTCAGCATCAGTGCAATCTGCAGCGAAGATTTCAGCTAATGGAATTCTACTTTTTTTATTAATCTCGTCTGCCGTTTCTTCGAGCTTTTGTTTCGTTCTGCCTACTAAGATTACCTTTGCACCCTCACCGGAAAGCCGAAGTGCTGCCGCCCTGCCTATTCCACTGCCTGCTCCTGTAATTAATGCAATCGTTTGTGCAAACCTCATCAATGCCACCACCTTCTATAGAGAGTAGATTGTTTCGACCACAACTCTTCCGTCCTTTAAAATAGGGACAATCGATGTTATACCTTTGGATGCAGCTAACCTTAAGTCTGGCTGTTGATCATATTTATCAAGCAGTTTTCCAACATAGGAATCTAGTAAAACTTCGTAGGCATCCTCTCGACTCCTGTAGAAATATAGGGCCGTTTTCGCTGCATCCGTTAATTCATATTCACTATTATTCATCAGACAGTCAATTAAATGACCTGCTCCATAAAAATCTTCTAAACTAGTTTCACCCGAATTTCCTGAACAAATGATTAGAACAGTGTCGTCCTTTGCCGCTTTTTGAATGGCAGCGGCGATGGCCGGGTTATTGAGCATTGATGCAATATAGACCTTTTTTGCCGAGGACGATTTTCTCAATGCAACCGTACCATTTGTTGTTGACAGTATTAATATTTTTCCGTTGATGGATTCTCTGATTAACGTTGGACTTGGATAAACAAACCCATCAATTGGTTTAGCATCTAATTCCCCAGCCAGGACATATTCACCCTGTTGGTACATTTTCGTTTGTTCGATCGCATCCTTGCTGTGCAAAACCGGAACCACTTCTTTTGCGCCATCCGTTAATGCCGATACAATCGTGGTCGTGGCTAGCAGGATGTCTAAAACAACTGCGAGTTTATTTCCATCTGTTAGTTTCTCTTCTCGGATGTCTTCTTTCTTCATGAGAAGGTGAATCTTTGTCATTCCCACCCAGCTCCCCTTTAGACCCGTTCATCTGCAACATTCGCAGCATGCAGAATTAAATTTTTTACGAAGTAATTAAAATTAGCAAAACGTGAGTCCGTGGTTTGCCCTTTTTTATAGCGGTAATAAATTTGTTGACCAATAACCGCAAGTTTAAAATAGGCAAATGTTAAATAAAAGTTTAAATTAGAAACATCGCGGCCGCTTTTTTTCGCATAAAGCTCAATAAATTCATTCCTCGACAAAAATCCTTCATGGACAGCTGTGATCGGGGCCTTTCCTAAACCATTAATCAAAAGCTCCGAATCATCGCTTTGATTCCAATAACTCATGGCGACACCAAGGTCTGCAAGTGGGTCGCCAACAGTGGTCATTTCCCAATCAAACAGTCCAACCATATCCGTTAAATCCTCATTAAACATGGCGTTATTAAACTTATAGTCATAATGAATGATAGTCGCTTCGTGTCTTTTCGGCGTATGGTCTGCCAGCCAACGCTTTAACTGTTCAAGACCATCGATTTCATCGGTTTTTACCCTTTCATATCTCCCAATCCACCCATGGACCTGCCTTTCCATAAACCCATCCGGCTTGCTTATTTCAGCAAGACCCGTCTCTCTATAGTCAATAGCATGTAATTCAACAAGTCGATTAACCATTACCTCCGAAAGGTTCCGACAGACATCGTCAGTTACTGTCATTCCATCAGGGAAGGATGTGTCGATTACAAGGCCTTTTTTTCTTTCCATCAGGAAAAAAGGACTGCCAACGATCGTCTCATTATTAGAAAATAGGAGAGGCTTCGGGGCAACAGGAAATATAGGATGCAGATCGGATAGAATTTTATATTCTCTTTCCATATCGTGAGCTTTCGGTGCGACAGGACCAAGAGGAGGCCGTCTAAGGACAGCTTCCCAACTCCCCTTTTTGATTTGATAAGTTAAATTCGAATGCCCCGCAAAAAATTGTAAGATTTCAAGTGGACCACCCGGCAAGTTTTCAATGTGATCTTGTAAAAACTTTTCAAGGGCAGGAAGGTTCAATTCCTCTCCTTTTCGGACAGGGATTGTATCTTTACTCATCTGGAGATTCCTCCTTGCAATTTGGAATTTTCATACTCCCAAAACCAATACTAACCGGTTGGTATTCTCATTGAAAAAAAAGAGAGTAATTTCCACAAAACCCTCTCTCAACTTTTCTTCAATTGACTTGGATTCCCTTTAAAATCATTTCGACAAAAATTTCTGCTACTTCCCGGTCAGTTACCCTTCCGCTCGGATTAAACCATTGATAGCTCCAGTTGGTAATTCCTAGAATCGCCATTGTTATGATTAAAACATCTAACTCGGGACGGAACTCACCATTTTCTACCCCGGTCCGAATCAATTCTTCTATATTGAGACGGAACTGGTCTCTTTTTTGCACAATTAGTTCAACATGCTCAGAACTCAAATTATTAATTTCTCTAAAGAAAATTTTTGCAGCCGCTCCTTGACTGGATATACTTGTGATTAACATCGTAACAATCTCAAATAATTTTTCTTTACAAGACTTCGAAACATCTTTTAATATTTGCTCCTGGTATAAAAGTAAACCATCTATATATCCGAGGTGGATATCCATTAGCAATTCTTCCTTACTTGAAAAGTAATAGTAGAATGTACCCTTGGTCACACCTAGCGAATCAACAACATCTTGAATGGAAGTTTCGGTAAATCCCTTTTTTTCAAATAGACGGATGCTTTGTGCAGTAATTTTTTCCTTCACATTATGTCCTCGCATTCTGTAAAAATCTCTATTGAGAATTATATCATAATCTATAATGCCCCTTTAAGCACAAACGAGGATATATTCTAACTTAATTATTGTTCAGAATTCGTACAAATTTCTAATGGTCTTTATTTATTTTTCACTTCGTCCCTCAGGGCACGGCGAAGTATTTTTCCAACATTTGTTTTCGGAAGTTGTTCGCGGAATTCAACATGCCGCGGAACTTTATACGCTGCCATATTTTCTTTGCAATATCGAATCATTTCTTCCTCTGTTGCCGTCTTTCCGGCTTTTAATACAATGACGGCTTTCACATCTTCTCCCCTGTAGGGATCAGGAACACCAATACACACCGCCTCTTGAACAGCTGGGTGTTCGTAAAGTACTTCTTCAATATCTCGAGGATAGATATTAAATCCACTGGCAATAATCAAATCCTTCTTCCGGTCAACGATGTATAAATAACCATCCTCGTCAACCTTTGCGATATCACCTGTGTAAAGCCAGCCATCACGGAGGGTATTAGCCGTTTCTTCAGGCATGTTCCAGTACCCTTTCATTACTTGCGGACCCTTAATAATCACTTCTCCCAACTCACCTGCCAGCACCTCCACCGTACCGGTTGCCAAATCCACGATTTTATATTCAGTTGAAGGCATACCTATCCCAACACTGCCTGTTTTCCTGTCGGCAAATGGCGGGTTACAATGTGTGGTTGGTGATGCCTCTGATAATCCATACCCCTCTAAAATTTTCGCACCCGTTTTCCCTTCAAACTCACGCAGCAACTCAACAGGCATTGGTGCACTCCCGCTATTGCAGGACTTAATACTATTAATTCCATAATCTTCCGCATGTGGATGATTCGTAATCGCTACATACATGGTAGGCACACCCGGGAAGAAGGTCGGCTGTTCCGTTTTAATAGTGGTTAAAACTTCTTCTAATTCAAACCTTGGCAACAGGATTGATTCCGCTGCAATATATATCGATAGATTCATGCAAGAAGTCATCCCAAACACATGAAAAAGGGGAATGACCGTTAAACAACGTTCTTTTCCAACCTCCAATTCATGTTTGAAAAATTCGTGGGACTGAAGGACATTTGCCAAAACATTGCGGTGTGTTAACATCGCACCCTTGGACCGCCCTGTCGTTCCTCCCGTGTATTGAAGGACAGCAATATCGTTCTCAGGATCCATAGCAATAGGAAGGACATTCCCATTCCCTTCAGTAAGGAAGGTCTCAAAGCTTCTGTCAGGAGAAAAGTCATTTCCGGATGGCTGCAAGCTGACAACTATGATATTTTTCAAATTCGATTGTGCTTGAACACTTTTAACTCGTGGATAAAAAGCATCTAAGACAACCATAGTTTCTGCTCCTGAATCTTTGAGAATATATTCAATTTCCCGTTCAACCAACATTGGATTCACCTGAGTAACGATGGCTCCGGCCGTGAGAATTCCATAATAAGAAATTACATACTGTGGACAATTCGGCAGCATAATTGCTACTCTGTCCCCTTTTTGAACTTGATTTTGCTGAAGGGCTGAAGTGAATGCAAGGGCAAGTCCGTTTAATTCCTGATAACTAACCTTTCTTCCAAAAAAAGACAAAGCATTATGGGTCGGATATTTCTCGACCGTTTCTTTAAGAATATGTCCTAAGGGTTTATTTGGAATATCAAGTTCTTTGGCAATTGATTCCGGGTAGCGAGTTAACCAGGCTTTCTTTTCACTCATGTGTTCCCCTCCACAAGGTATTTTCACTGATTTGATTAAAAGAAAGGATTATTCAAGCGACTAAAAAGCTAGCCCGCCGCCATCAACTGATAGTGTGGTACCAGTAATAAACGAGGCTTCATCAGAAGCTAAAAATAACACCGCATTTGCAACTTCAACTGGAGTTCCAATTCTTCTTAGCGCGTTTGCACGTGATATAATCGGCCATTTCCGCTCATCCTGCTTCCAATGGTCAATGATCGGAGTGTCAATTACACCAGGTGCAATGGCATTGACTCTTATATTGTATTTCCCATATTCAAGGGATGCATTTTGTGTCAGCATGACAACTCCAGCCTTAGAGGCATTATAAGCAGACACATATTTCTGTCCTTTTAAGCCTAGCAGGCTAGATGTGTTAATGATTGCTCCGCCCCCTGCTTTAATTAATTCAGGGACTGCGTATTTTATTCCAAGGAAGACTCCCTTTAAATTAATGTCAATGACCCGATCCCATTCTTCTTCAGATAAATCAATACTACATACTTCAGAATTCCCGACACCTGCGTTGTTGAATAAGATATGTAAAGCGCCGAAAGTGCTGGTGGTGGTGTTAATTAATGCTTTAATTTGTTCAGAATCAGTTACATCGGTTTTGACAAATATTGCTTCACCCCCCTCTTCTTTTATTAAAGAAACGGTTTCTTCGCCAATAGCGGAATCGATATCTGCTACAGCGACCTTTGCTCCTTCTTGGGCAAATCGGATCGCAGTTGAGCGGCCAATACCACCTCCGCCGCCTGTAATTATCGCTGTTTTTCCTAGTAATCTCATAAACCTTCCAACCCTTCTTCATGTCTAAAAATCTATTGATATTTTCTCAATTCAAGTTTGGCCACCTGAGCTCGATGGACTTCATCGGGACCATCCGCTAATCTTAATGTTCTTGCGTTCGCCCATTGAGCAGCAAGGGTAAAATCATTTGAGACTCCCGCTGCACCAAGGGCTTGAATGGCGCGGTCAAGGACACGTAAGGCCATTGACGGGGCGACCACTTTAATCATCGCAATCTCTGCCTTCGCTTCTTTATTGCCAACAGTGTCCATCATATAGGCAGCTTTTAACGTAAGCAGTCTTGCTTGTTCTATTTCAATTCTTGAATCTGCAATCCATTCACCAATAACCCCTTGCCTTGCTAACGGTTTCCCGAAAGCGGTCCGGTTCTGAACACGCTTACATAATTCTTCAAGCGCCCGTTCAGCTGCGCCAATTAATCTCATACAATGATGTATTCTTCCCGGACCTAGTCTGCCTTGAGCGATGGCGAACCCTTTTCCTTCTCCCCAGAGGATATTTCCAACTGGTACACGGACATTTTCATAGGTGATTTCTCCGTGTCCATGCGGGGCATGATCATAGCCGAAGACAGGAAGCATCCGTTCAATTTTCACACCTGGTGAATCTAATGGGACAAGAATCATTGATTGTTGCTCATGACGGTTGGCCGATGGATCTGTTTTTCCCATAACAATCGCAATCTTACAGCGTGGATCACCAGCACCTGATGACCACCACTTCCGGCCATTTATGACATACTCGTCGCCATCTCTCTCAATTCTGGCCTCAATATTCGTCGCGTCAGCAGAAGCCACAGCCGGCTCTGTCATCGAAAAGCACGATCGAATTTCTCCTGCTAACAACGGCATTAGCCATTGCTCTTTATGCCTGTCTGTTCCATAACGTACGATGACTTCCATATTACCTGTGTCAGGAGCACCGCAATTAAATACCTCTGGACCGATTAAAGACCGTCCCATAATTTCACATAAAGGAGCATATTCCTGATTGGTTAATCCGGCACCAAATTCACTTTCCGGCAGAAATAAGTTCCAGAGCCCTTCCACTTTTGCTTTTTGTTTTAGTTCCTCCATAATCGGTGGAACGGCACTCCAACGGCTTTCTTGTTCGTTTAATTGCTGCTCATAAATTCGCTCATTCGGATAAACATTTGCTTCAATAAAGGCTGTTAATCTTCCCTGCAACTCTTTCACTTTTTGAGAATATGAAAAATCCAACTTTTCCACTCCCTTCTCATACTAACCAGTTGGTATGTTATGAATATAATTATACCTGTATTTATTAAATATTCAAATTAAATTCTAAATATTCTACCAAAAAGAATAGGCCAAGAAAGGTCATCCTAATTCCTCATCCGCTAAAGACATCTCCTGACCTTGGTTTATTAAAACCTTTTCGTAAATGATCTCTTCTGTTTGTTCATTACTTCATGCGATTTTTCGATAATATCTGTAAGTACATCTCCTTTATAAATTCTTCCTAGTTTCAATCCTTGCTGGTAATACTCAACGATTTCATCCAGAAGCAGGGATGTTTCCTTCGTAATTCTCACATTTAATTGAATTCTTTCGTTTTCAGCCAAGATAAACACTCCTATTTGTCCGCTATCAAACAGCTAGCACTTTTCTATTCTATTGTTATCATCTATTAATATACTATATTTCTACATTTTTTTCAGTAAAATTAAAAAAAATTGGCCATCATTTGGTTGGCCAATTTTAGTATAGCTCCGATGGAATCCAACTTTTTAGCTGATAACAGACTCTTTTTGAGAATTGCTTACAAAGTGTCCTTGCAGCCAATTTTCGAGTAACTTTTCTAATTCCGGATGAATAGGTAATTTTGATTCAGCAATAATATCCTTTTTTACCGTTAACATTGTCGAAGTGTGTGAAATATACTTACAGGAATGACCCATATTTTCCACTACATGAAACTCGGCATCACCTTTTACATATAAAGGGAGATCTTTTAGAACCTCAGGATTGGCTTGAATATCTCGCTCCCCTGTTATTGCAAGGACAGGGCAGATAACTTTGGCTAAATCTTCCCTTACATCATAGCTGAAATGCTCCCGCATCCACTTTGCATTGGTTTTGATTAAACTAACTTTTATCACATCTTTAGAAGAGTTCATAACTTTATCAATATATTTTTGTGCCTGCTTTTCCACTTTGTTTTGGACACCTAATAAACGTAGTAACTGACCTTGAAAACCCTTGGCGTGGATAATGTCCTCTTTTGCAATATCTCTTTGCCGCTTTGTAGCTTCACTTAATCTTTCAACTGCACCGGAAAGCAAAACTAATCCTCCAAGTTCTTCTCTGACAGCAACTGCTGTTCCAATCGTGCAGCCTTCACTATGTCCAAGGATAATGACTTTTTCCGGATCCACTTCAGGAAGGCCTTTTAAAAATCGGACAGCAGATTGGGCATCATCTACTAAGTCCCATAACCCTGTTGATAAAAAATCCCCTTCACTTGCCGCTACCCCACGCTTATCATATCTAAGATTAATAAATCCTAACGTGGTTAAAAATTCAGCAATTTGACCGTAAAGCTTTAAATCAATCTTATTATTTACTTTTCCGTTCCGGTCTAATTTGCCGGACCCAGAAATGATCAATATGGCCGGTGCTTTTTCTTCACGGTTTTCCGGTATGCTTAATGTCCCCTTTAATGCTCCTTTGCTTTGAATCGTAACTTCCTTCTCCCTAAATGTCATCTCTATTCCCCCTATTGTTCTTCTACCAATTGCTCTGGAATAATGATCGTAGCTATTGTCCTTCTACGTCTGCCCTTTTGGGGCTTATTGTTTATTACTTTTGAATAAACAGCTGCAAGCTCCTTTATTAAATCGGCATACTCGACTTCAGAAAGGTACATGGATGCTTGACGGAAGATAACTCCATCTGCAACTAAGTCAATGTGATCCTGATTTAAATATCGTTCATATTCCCCCATTAAGTTGGCCATAAATTTGATAAAAAGACCTAAATGGTCATCCTTTGAAAGCTTGTTAAGGTCTTCAGGCCCAATAGATGCTTTACTCGGATTTTCTATAGAATATACTTTTTCAATCGTACCTCGATTAGGAATTTCATCAACTATATGGATAACCCCCGTTTCAACCAATTTTTTTAAGTTACGATACAAAGAGGCTTGCGGGATATCGGGCAGCAATTCTTTTAATTGTTGGGCAGTAAGCCTCTGATTAATTAAAAACTGGATAATCCTCATACGAACGGGGTGTAAAATAACGTCTACTGCTGATTCCTTTGTCATATCAATAATTGCTCCTAAATTTTTATTATCATTATCAATAATGATAATAATATGATTTTCTAATTTTGTAAAGCCCGGATTGGAAAAAACTATATTTTTTCCAATTCATTTGAATTTGTATTGTACTTACATGAATTAGCAAACTTTTACCAATATTATAGTCAGGGGGTTTGCTGATTATGATTTTTTCATTATTAATGGGGTATTTCCTATTAACCCAGCCGAGTACAACAGCTACAGATCATTTAATTATTACAAAGGATGGTCAGACCGTGACTATTATTAATCGAGAGGAATTTACTTTCCCTCAAACGGGCTTGCCGCTCATTAATACAAGTAAGTACCGTAGTTTTTTGGACAAATTAGATAATCAAATTTCTATAGCCCCAGAAAATGCAAGTTTGGACCCGAATGGGATGATCATTCCAGAACGAACAGGCTCTCGAATCCATCGTCAGGCTTTTACGGAACAATTCTATTCATACTTTTTTAGCCCGCAAAACGCAAAAATGGAAATACCCATCCTTAAAGTCTATCCACCGGTTGATAGTGAATTGCTGAGTGATATTCGCAGCATGAGAATCGGGCGCTATGTTACTTCTTTTAATCCACAAAACAAAAAAAGATCTAACAATATTCAGTTAGCAACAAAGGCAATTAACAATCATGTAGTTTTCCCTGGAGAAACATTTTCTTTTAATAAAGTGGTTGGTAAACGAACCGTTGCAAAGGGGTATCTGCGTGCTCCAGTGATTGTAAGGGGTGAGTTCTCTGAAGATATTGGCGGAGGAATTTGCCAGGTATCTTCCACATTATACAATGCCGTTGACAATGCCGGGGTCAAGATTGTCGAGCGTTTTTCTCATACAAGAAAGGTTCCCTATATTCCTCCTGGAAGAGACGCAACAGTCAGTTGGTATGGTCCTGATTTTGAATTTAAAAATAACTACAATCAACCAATATTAATCAGGGCAAGAACTTTAGGACATCTGTTAATCATTAAAGTTTATTCGTCTGAAAATATAAATTACCTGCCACGAAAGGTTCCATATCTCCCATATTAAAAAAGTCCGCATCAATGTGCGGACTTTCTTCTTACCGTTTTTTATTCAGTGCACTCATTAAAAGTTCCTCTGAAAACTCTGTTATTGCAGCATTATCCATCAGATTTAGATTTGTTTTAGGTGCAAAGTTCTTTACCACGTTTTGAAAAGGAAGTGCAAGGTCCTTACGTTTTCCCTTTGTCACTCCAAAAACGGCAGCACTTATACCTATGCCTAAGAGAGATGCCCACATAGCTCCCCTACTTTTTCGTTTTCTCGCAAACGTATTGAGAAACGGTTTAACTTTTATTTTTTTCATCCGAAGCACTCCTTCAAATTGAAATGGAAAGGAATATAACTACCCTTCCATTTATTTAATTTGTGCGGAATGACATAAAAGTATTAGATAGAAACTAAACAAATTTGTTATTTGCTGGTAGTTTTCATTTTATAAAGAACCTCTCTCCACTATTTATCATAGTATGAAAAAAGATAAATGAGGTGGTGTCTTTATTTATGGGGGGGTTAACTTATTTTGACTTTTTGGCCAAATTTGGCGTGGGTGGAGCCCATCCAGGTGGTATCCCTTTAACAAAAAATATTCTTTCTGGTGAAAACATTACTAACAAAACCCAAATTTTAGATGCTGGCTGCGGGACTGGACAAACAGCCGCATTTTTATATCAACAATATAAGGCCAAGGTAGTAGGACTTGAAATCAATCCAATCATGATAAAAAAGGCAAGAAAACGCTTTCGATCTTTATATTTACCCATTCAATTAATCCAAGGATCCGTTGAAAAACTTCCCTTTCCAGACAATAGCTTTGATTTTATATTATCTGAATCCGTATTAGCTTTTGTTAATAAACCAATTGCACTAAGAGAATTTTTTAGAGTACTAAAAAAAGGTGGACGTTTGATTGCGAATGAGATGACCATAAATACCAAACTAAGTCCTTCTGAAGAAATGGAAATAATGAAATTTTACGCATTGGATTCTTTATTAATGGAGAAGGATTGGAAAAGTTTATTCGAGCAGACAGGATTCCAAGAAATTGTGATAAAAGTGGAAAACATAGCAACTAGTCAAGAGAATAACACTACTGAATTCAATTTTTCAAAAAACTTTGAACCTGAACTGTTCCAAATTTTAAATGAACATGGGAATATGGTCTTAAAGTATCAAGGAATTTTAAGTCATCGAATTATTACTTGTTCAAAAGTTTAAACTCATGAAAAAGGTTTAATTATTTCTAATCCTTCCGCACGTATATAAATATCATCTCGATGAAAAATATGAGGTGAAAGGAAGGGTGAAAATCATGGATCATACATTGGGTTACCTTAGAGAAACTTTATCAAATTACACAGACGACCATTCCGATGGAAAGAAAATTTATCGAAAATTAATGGAAGGTCAGTATTCTTCCGAAGGAGAGTTTGTCCGTCAGTTGGACCAAAAAGAAATTAATTTTTTGAATAAAATGCTTCCAGAGGAAATTAAGTACGCAAAAGAAGAAAAAGATGAAAAAAGGGCTCACGAACTGAATGAAGTGTTTGAACTTTTGTTCTGAATAATCTATAATATCAAAGGGTGGCAGAGTAATCCTGCCATCTTTTTTGGAAATAATTCATTTTTCGCAAAAATATTTCCGAGGCAAGCGCAAGGTACGACAAAAACAACATCATTCAAATCGGGAATTTCAGCAATAACCGACATATACATACAAGAATCCCGCACTTATTCTTATCGATTTTCCCACGAATAGCCCTTTAACGACAATTTGTCAAATTCTCACTTAATTCTTCTATTATGACATAATCCCGCAAAAAAGAAGCCTTCTCTTTCCAGGCTTCTAATGAATGTCCTTTTTCTTAAATCTCCCACCACGAACTTCTGCGATATCCGCAACTGCTAAAAAGGCACTGTCATCACTTTCAGTGACAATTTCCTTCAATTTTGCTTCTTCAAGACGATTGATAACACAAAAGATGACTTTTTTATCATCACCTGAATATGCTCCCTCACCATTGATATATGTGACACCCCGCCCCAGACGATTCATAATAGCATCCCCAATCTGCTTAGCATTGTCACTAATGATCCAAACGGATTTAGATTCATCAAGGCCGGTTATCGTAATATCAATTGTTTTATAAGCAACAAAATACGCAATAAGTGAATACATGGCGCGATCCCATGAGAATACAAAGCCGGCACACCCAAGAATGAAAAGATTAAAGAACATAATAATTTCACCGACGGAAAAAGGAAGTTTGTTATTAAATAGAATCGCTAAAATTTCAGTACCATCTAATGACCCGCCATAACGAATGACTAAACCCACCCCTACACCAAGCACTACTCCCCCGAATACAGTTGCAAGCAGAATATCCTGGGTAAAAGCCGGTACGGGATGTAAAAGTGTGGTTCCAATTGAAAGAATAATGATTCCATAAAGAGTGGATAATGCGAAGGTTTTCCCTATTTGTTTATAACCAATAAAGAAAAAAGGTATATTAAGAATAAAGAGGAACATTCCCAATTTCCAACCTGTAATATACGAGAGCATAATGGATATGCCAGTTATCCCGCCATCAATAACGTTATTGGGGACGAGGAATATCTCTAATCCGACAGCCATCAAGGCAGCACCAAGTGTTATTAATAAAATGCGTTGAAAAATCTTTCTCTTTGTTAATTTTCGATGTTGAAATTTCGCCATAATGGCTTCTTGCTGTTCGATTAAATTCAATTCTTGTATTCCTGACATTATCTTGCCCCTTTCAAAAAAATTCCTTAACTTTATTATACCGAATTATTAGTTCATTTTATAATATAATGCTTCTTAATTATTTACTCCATTAATGAAAAAGAAGCTACCTCAAATAATATGAAGTAACTCCTTAATTTTATTAACACCTTAGGAGACCCAACCATGACATCAGCTGATAGATGTTCTAATAACATTTCCTTTTAGCTGTCTTTTCAATCTAAATGGAAACTTTAATCCATCTGCCAATGAGTGTTTGTTCCGTTGAAGGAATTAATTCGCATGTTATTGGAATTCAAATTCCTTTAAGAAACAAATCCTCGGTTTGACACCGATTGAGACTCTTTTTTTATTCCATCATTTGGAACTTCAGCTTCTTGGCAATGTAATTTTTGGAGAAGATAATATCCTGTAAATCTTTTCTTTTACATTTTCCTTATTAGGTTGTGAGCACCATTATCAATTTGATCTCAAATAGTTTTTTTATACTACTTGATTTAATGTTATTAATTTTTTATGACTCTTTTTTCAGAAGAATCATTTGGGTTGTGATCAATTTTTCTACGTATTGAGTAATAGGTAGAAAAATATTTCTCAGTCCCAACAAAACCATAACATCTGATCATTAAAATTGATTTT
>JAANMP010000046.1 GCA_011250595.1 Bacillus sp. MM2020_1
CAAGATGAGATTTCCCATAGCGCAAGCTAGTAAGAACCCTGAAAGATGATCAGGTTGATAGGTCAGAGGTGGAAGCGTGGTAACATGTGGAGCTGACTGATACTAATCGTTCGAGGACTTAACCAAAATCGAAAAGCGGAAGCGTCCGCTTAGCGACGTATGGCCTGGAGGGCTTTGACTGAGATAAAGGAAACACGAAGAGCGATAGCGATTCGATGTTGACTTATCGTAGGGAAAAGACCGAAGGACACTAGTCGTTGGACGCTGGAGCTGGACAATGATAACTCGTTTTTACAACTTCTTCTGCATTATCTAGTTTTGAGGGAATGATTCCTCAACAAAATAGTCTGGCAACAATGGCGAGAAGGTCACACCCGTTCCCATACCGAACACGGAAGTTAAGCTTCTCAGCGCCGATGGTAGTTGGGACACGCGTCCCTGTGAGAGTAGGACGTTGCCAGACGGTATATATGGAGGATTAGCTCAGCTGGGAGAGCATCTGCCTTACAAGCAGAGGGTCGGCGGTTCGAGCCCGTCATCCTCCACCATATTTACCTAATAATATTTCAAACTTAATATGTTTCCAAACTATATGCCGGGGTAGCTCAATTGGTAGAGCAACTGACTTGTAATCAGTAGGTTGGGGGTTCAAGTCCTCTCGCCGGCACTACTTTGATTTTTAGAATAAACATGCGGGTGTGGCGGAATTGGCAGACGCACCAGACTTAGGATCTGGCGCCGCAAGGCGTGGGGGTTCGACTCCCTTCACCCGCACCAAGGTTAAAATAACTTACGATATATGCGGAAGTAGTTCAGTGGTAGAACATCACCTTGCCAAGGTGGGGGTCGCGGGTTCGAATCCCGTCTTCCGCTCCAATTATCTTAAGCCGGGGTGGCGGAACTGGCAGACGCACAGGACTTAAAATCCTGCGGTAGGTGACTACCGTACCGGTTCGATTCCGGTCCTCGGCACCATTAAGTTAATTAAATTTTATATGCGCCCTTAGCTCAGCTGGATAGAGTGTTTGACTACGAATCAAAAGGTCGGGAGTTCGAATCTCTCAGGGCGCACTTTAACGGGAAGTAGCTCAGCTTGGTAGAGCACTTGGTTTGGGACCAAGGGGTCGCAGGTTCGAATCCTGTCTTCCCGACCATTCTTCATTAATAAATGTATGGGGCCTTAGCTCAGCTGGGAGAGCGCCTGCTTTGCACGCAGGAGGTCAGCGGTTCGATCCCGCTAGGCTCCACCATAGTTTTTTGCGATAGCAAAATAACTTCCAGTTCATTTGTATATTTGGCGGTGTAGCTCAGCTGGCTAGAGCGCTCGGTTCATACCCGAAAGGTCGGGGGTTCGACTCCCTTCGCCGCTACCAAAATACTATTAGATGATTATCTTTTTCTTTGGAGGAATACCCAAGTTTGGCTGAAGGGATCGGTCTTGAAAACCGACAGGCGGGTAACACCGCGCGGGGGTTCGAATCCCTCTTCCTCCTCCAGTTTTATTTATTTTTTATATGTGGAGGGGTAGCGAAGTGGCTAAACGCGGCGGACTGTAAATCCGCTCCCTCCGGGTTCGGCGGTTCGAATCCGTCCCCCTCCACCACTTTAGGGGCATAGTTTAAAGGTAGAACTAAGGTCTCCAAAACCTTCAGTGTGGGTTCAATTCCTACTGCCCCTGTCATAAAGACACAAAAGTAATCCCAAGTATATACTTGGGATTTTTTTGTGTCTTTTTTTATTTTCTTAGAAATTCTAAGCGATATAACTCAGCAAAAAAAGGAGAGGATGGTCGACTATGGAGTATTTAGCCGACCGACCTTTGCTATTACATAAACAAGATTAACTTTTAACCTTTCATATTTTTCTATTATGTAAATCAATTCAAATAGTTTAATAATTTGTCATAAAAAAATAAAACTTATTGTTTCGGTTTTCGTCTTAATGTAATATACTATATACAAATGAGTATAACACATTTATAATAAACCTAAAGAATGTAACATATTTAATATAAACAAGGGGGTGGTAATTATTAAATTATCTAAGCGTCAGGATGAAATCCTCCAAATTGTTAAACAAAACGGTCCTATTACAGGGAAAGACATCGCTGAGAAACTATCATTAACCAGAGCTGCACTTAGACCGGACCTTGCCATTTTAACAATGTCAGGTAACTTAGATGCAAGACCTCGCGTGGGTTATTTTTTTAATGAAAGCTTTGAAACAAAACAACAGGCTAAAAGGTTTATCCACCAAAAAGTAGCGGATTATAAAGCCCATCCGATCGTTGTTGGGAAATCAGCCTCGGTCTATGATGCGATCGTTCAGCTGTTTTTAGAGGATGTGGGCACACTTTATGCGGTTGATACAAATGGACATCTTGCTGGGGTTGTTTCTCGAAAGGATTTGCTCAGAGCATCACTAGGAAATCAAAATCTAAGTGAATTGCCTGTTAGTGTCATTATGACGAGAATGCCAAATATTATTACGATAAATCCGGATGAGACCTTGCTCGAAGCAGCCAAAAAGATGATTCATAATCATATAGACTCCTTACCAGTTGTAAAAGAAGTTGAGGAGCAAAAAAGTACATATTTGCTGGTAGGACGAATCACCAAAACAACAATAACGCGAGCATATTTAGAAATCATGGAAAACAAATCACCCTAAGGAGCGTGGCTGCCATTTTGGTACAGAAGGAAGTTGTTTATGTTGTATCTGACTCAGTAGGTGAAACTGCTGAGTTTGTAGTAAAAGCAGTGGCAACACAATTTAATGGCGGGCAGGTAGAAATCCGCCGGAATTCCTATGTGGATGACTTTGAAGATATTGAAGATGTTATTTTATTGGCGAAAAAAGGCCGTTCGATTATAGCCTATACGATTGTTATTCCTTCATTAAAAGACTACTTAGATCGGCGTGCGAATGAAGAGAACATTTTAGCAGTCGATTTACTAAGTCCATTAATGAGTGCGTTTGAAACAAGCTTTAATAAACAGCCTCACCATCGACCTGGATTGATGAGGAAAATGGATGAAGAATACTTCCGAAAAATTGAAGCGATTGAATTTGCCGTAAAATATGATGATGGTCGTGACCCGAGAGGAATCGTAAAAGCAGATATAGTCTTAGTCGGTGTCTCACGTACATCGAAGACTCCATTATCCATGTACTTAGCACATAAACGGTTTAAAGTAGCCAATGTTCCTTTGGTTCCAGAGGTACCGCCGCCCGATGAATTATTCGAAATACCACGTAAAAATTGTATCGGGTTAATCATCTCACCGGATAAATTAAATGAAATTCGTAAGGAACGTCTGAAGGCTTTAGGTTTAGCCTCACAGGCCAGCTACGCAAGCTTTGGGAGAATTCTTGAGGAACTTGACCATGCTGAAAAAGTGATGAAGCGCCTAGGCTGTCCTATCATTGATGTATCGAATAAGGCAGTTGAAGAAACAGCCGGCTTAATTTTAGACGTGTTAAAAAAAGAGAGGAGCTTTTAATTATGGAGAAATTGGTATATTTATTTCATGAAGGAAATGGCAATATGAAAGGTTTACTTGGAGGGAAAGGGGCAAATCTAGCGGAAATGACGCGTATTGGTCTTCCGGTTCCTTATGGTTTTACCATTTCAACTCAGGCATGCAATGCATTCTATGAAGCTAGCAAAACCATTCCAACCATTGTTGAAGTCCAGACCTTAGAAGCTCTTGCTCGTCTTGAAGAGAAAATGGGCAAAAAGCTTGGCGACCCAAAAAATCCTTTGCTCGTCTCTGTTCGGTCCGGTTCTGTTTTCTCCATGCCCGGAATGATGGACACAATTTTAAATCTTGGAATGAATGATGAAACTGTGATCGGGATGGCTGAATTAACCAATAATCCACGGTTTGCTTATGATTCTTACCGCCGCTTCATTCAAATGTTTAGTAATGTGGTCCTTAATATAGATATTTACTATTTCGAACAATTATTAGAAGAAATTCGTGAGGAGAAGGGCTATTCTTCTGATCCCGAAATGAGTGCGGAAGACTGGAAGGAAGTAATCATCGGCTACAAAGGAATCGTCAAAAAACATACAAGAAAAGATTTCCCTCAGGATCCAAAAGAGCAGCTTTTCCTTGCCATCCATGCCGTCTTTAATTCTTGGAATAATCAGCGTGCAATTGTTTACCGCCGCCTTAATAAAATTGCCGATCATTTAGGAACGGCTGTTAATATCCAAAGTATGGTGTTTGGCAACATGGGGAATGATTCAGGCACGGGTGTAGCCTTCACCAGAAATCCATCAACAGGTGAGCATGTTCTTTACGGTGAATACTTAATCAATGCCCAAGGGGAAGATGTGGTAGCAGGGATTCGTACACCACAACCAATCGCGACGTTAAAAGACGAAATGCCAGGTGTTTATAAGCAATTTACTGATACGTGCAAGCGTTTAGAGCAGCATTATGAAGAAATGCAAGACATCGAGTTCACGGTTGAACGAGGCAAGCTTTTTATCCTGCAGACTCGTCATGGCAAAAGAACGGCTCAAGCGGCTATCCGTATTGCGGTCGAAATGGTTGAGGAAGGAATCATAGATAAAAAGTCAGCACTGATGCGTGTCGATCCTGATTCACTAAATCAACTCCTACACCGCCGGATTGACGACAAATTTGCGAAAAGAGTTTTAGCAAAAGGTTTGCCAGCATCACCGGGCGCAGCGACAGGTCAAGTCGTCTTCGATGCCGATGAAGCGGAGCAATTAAACAATGATGGTAAAAAAGTCATCCTTGTTCGCCCGGAAACAACTCCGGACGATATCCACGGAATTGTTGCATCCCAAGCGATTTTAACAAGCCGTGGCGGCATGACGAGCCACGCTGCCGTTGTTGCGCGTGGGATGGGGAAAGCCTGTATTTGTGGATGTGAAGCATTAAAGATTGATTTAAAAGCGAAACAATTTAAAATTGGAGATACTCTTGTTAATTATGGTGATATCATTACAATTGATGGCTCTACTGGTGAAATCATGCTAGGGGAAATTCCGATGATTGACCCTGAACTATCGGATGAGTTCCAGTTGTTGCTGGCCTGGGCAGACCAAGAGCGTAAAATAGGGGTTCGTGCCAATGCTGATACCCCTGAAGATGCAAAAAAAGCATTTGATTTTGGTGCAGGTGGAATCGGACTATGCAGGACTGAACATATGTTTATGGATTTAAAACGGATTCCAACCGTGCAAAAAATGATTCTTGCAGAGAATTATAATGAAAGAATGGAAGCATTGAATGAGCTTTTACCAATGCAGCAAGGGGATTTCGAAGGCATTTTCGAAGAAATGCAAGGACTACCTGTTACAATTCGTTTACTAGACCCGCCATTACATGAATTTTTACCGGATAAAGAGGAACTGTTAGTGGAAGTAACTAAGCTTCAAATCTTAGATCCACAATCACCAGAATTGAAGAAAAAAGAGCAATTGCTGAAAAAGGTTCGTCAATTAGATGAATTTAACCCAATGCTTGGCCATCGTGGCTGCCGTCTAGGGATGATTTATCCGGAAATTTATGAAATGCAAGCAAAAGCCATTTTCTACGCTGCGGCAAAGCTTGCTGATAAAGGGACCGAAGTGCAGCCCGAAATTATGATTCCTTTAGTTGGACATGTGAATGAGTTAAAGGATATGCGTAAATTGGTGATCGATGCGGCATTACTCGTTCAAGAAGAAACAGGAAAGAACTTCAAGTATACAATTGGGACGATGATTGAGATTCCACGTGCTGCGTTAACTGCGGATAAAATCGCCGAGGAAGCTGATTTCTTCTCGTTTGGTACCAATGATTTAACACAAACAACCTTTGGATATAGCCGTGATGATGCAGAAGGAAAATTCCTACAAGCTTACATCGAAAATAAAGTACTTCCAGAAAATCCATTTGCTGTCCTTGATCAGGACGGTGTAGGAAAGCTTGTAGAAACAGGTGTAAAGCTTGGCCGAGGCACAAAGCCTTCACTTAAAACAGGTATTTGTGGAGAGCATGGCGGTGAAAAGAGCTCGATTGATTTCTGTTACAAAACGGGCTTGGATTATGTCAGCTGTTCACCGTACCGTGTACCGCTTGCGCGTTTGGCTGCGGCACAAGCAACAATTCGTCACGAACAAAATAAACAAGAAGTGTTTACAACCGCATAAAATAAGGAAGAGGGATGTGTGCAGCTAGCACCATCCCTTTTATTATGCTTGGATTTGGATAGTCGTACAGTTAATGCAAATACTATAAAAAATTATTTAAAGGGGAATTATTAATGGGGGCTATTGAACGCAGCGGTTATCGATTTGTACCAGAATTTAGTGTCATTCAACAAAATGGGGCTATTCATGTCTATCATCACGATAGCTTCATTGAAGAAATTAAATTCCAGTTTGCAGGAAAGTTTCCTGAACTTGATCAGATAGAAGACCTGGTTGATCAATATTGCAACCAGCATCAACTTTAAAGACCGAATATTTGTTCGGTTTTTATTTTTGTGTTAGAATGGACTCAGGAAAACCAATTTATAGAAATGGAGGGAAATCATTGAACAAATTAAATGCTATATACCCTCAAGCGATTGAACATACAAAGATGAAAATATATGAAGATATTAACCATTACCTTGAAACAAAGGACACAACAACAACCTTTGAGCAATACCTAGTTGACCGAAGCCATTATGTTGAGCAAATTTGGATTAATGTTTGGCTGAATAAGTCGACTAATGATGTACCTCGAAATGAAAAAAAGCAATTTTTAAGTGAAAAAGGTTTTGAGGTTCAGGGGATTGACCGCAAGTTGATTAACAAGTTATTTAGAGATGAAATGCGCATGTATCAACCTTTTGATACGATGGGCTGGATTAATGAAACATTTGCAGGGAAAGAAGATGAGTGGAAGAGCCACTATCAAGATGCGAAGGTCAATTTTATAAAGCAAGAAGAACTAAAACAACTGGAAGAACAGAGGCATTCGATTCGAAGTGAAATTGAAGATAGCGCCGTGGGGATTTTGGAAGAACAATATGAATTATTCTATTTATTTGTTCGTTACTTTGTAGCAAAACAGCTAGTGGCTGATCTCCAAAATAATGTGAAGTTTCAATCGGTTGATACCTTTGCATTGGAAGAAAAATTAGTTAATGAAGGCCATTTCAATCCCTCAGCCTATACAACTGTGGCCACTTTTTTTGAAGAACTGACAGGGGATATCCATAAAACTATGAATTGGGGCAGAAGTTTTTATGAATATCAAACCTATTTCTTTGTTTATGAAAGCTTGATTGCTGACTATTTGTCTGAGCTTATTCCAGAAAAAATATTAGAGCAGCTTCCAGCAAACCTGAAGGAAGACTTTTATGATACCTTTCATGAGAAACTATCTGCTTCCTTCGTAAAAGGCAGCATTGCACAGCTTCTTTACGATATCGAGGGTTATTTTATCGAGGATATTCAAGCGGAATACCTGTCCGATTTAATCAGCTTGGCTGAAGTTCCTTTTGTTGAAAAAGTACACAAGGAAATTTTTGAAAAAGACTTACAAGCGCGTGAGCAAAAAGAAAAAGAAGTGCAAAAAGAACTCGAGCGGAAAAAAGCAGAAGAAGAGCAGATGATGAAGGACATCTTTGCAACGGAATACGACCCTTCATTAAAACGTCAGGTTCGTTATGTCCTCCATATTGGAGAAACGAATACGGGGAAAACCCATCATGCCCTTGAACGGATGAAAGATGCCTATAGCGGCTTATATTTAGCACCGCTTCGACTGTTAGCACTGGAGGTTTTTGATAAGTTAAATGCCGAGGGGATGCCCTGTTCTTTAAAAACCGGTGAAGAGGAAAAAGTCATTCCAGGGGCAAATCATATCTCCTGCACTGTTGAAATGTTTCACGAAAAGGAGTTTTATGAAGTAATCGTCATCGATGAGGCTCAAATGATTACCGACAAAGACCGTGGGTTTTCATGGTATAAGGCAATCACGAAAGCCAATGCAGAAGAAGTACATATTATTGGCAGTAGAAATTCAAAAACGATGCTACTGCAGCTATTAGGCGGATCAGATATTGAAATTCATGAATACAGCCGAGATACCCCACTTGAGGTAGAAACGAAGGAGTTTCATATTAAACATATTAAAAAAGGTGATGCGCTGATTTGTTTTTCGCGCAGGCGTGTTCTTGAAACCGCCTCACGATTGCAAAATGATGGTCATACCGTCAGTATGATCTACGGGGCTATGCCGCCAGAAACAAGAAAAAAGCAGATTCAACAATTCAATTCGGGAAAAACAAAAGTGATCGTTGCTACGGATGCGATAGGAATGGGCCTTAACCTACCGATTCGCCGGATTGTTTTTTTGGAAAATGATAAGTTCGATGGGACAAGACGGCGTCTTTTGACCTCCCAAGAAGTGAAGCAAATTGCTGGCCGGGCCGGTCGAAAGGGAATTTATAATATTGGCAAAGTGGCCTTTACTAGTGATATCAGAAAAATGAGAAACTTATTGTTACAGGAAGATGAGCCAGTTCATACGTTTGCAATTGCGCCAACGAATTCTGTTTTTGAACGCTTTCAACGCTATTATCACGATCTAGGTACTTTTTTTGAGTTATGGGGAAAATTTGAAAGTCCAACCGGGACAAAAAAGGCTTCCTTAGCAGAGGAAAAGTCTCTTTATCAAATGATTGCGGGCACCGAAATCGAAGCAAGACTTTCATTAATGGACCTTTATGGATTTTTACATCTGCCTTTTTCGAAAAATGAGCCGGTTTTGACGAAGCAATGGGAAGAAAAAATGTATGCGATTATCCATGGGAGAGAGCTCCCCGAGCCAATTGTTAAGGAACGAAGTTTGGAAGAATTAGAACTCAGCTACAAAGCAATCGGGCTTCATCTGTTATTTTTATATCGACTGGGAGAGCGAACGACAGCCATCTATTGGGAACGTCTCCGTGAAGAGGTTAGCGATAAAGTGCAGGACCGGTTAAAAACGGATATAAATAAATTTGTTAAAAAGTGCAAAACGTGCGGAAAAAAACTGCCATGGGATCATTCGTTTCCGACGTGTGAAGCTTGTTATGCGGCGAAGACTAGAAGATATAGGAATGATGAATATTAAAAGTGACCCAGTGTTCTAATTTGAGGAACCCGGGTTACTTATTAAACTGAAAGAAAAATAATGTAAATATGGTAAAATAAAGCTAAAATATATTGTCATTTGAAAGTGAAGTGAAAAAATGCAGTTATCCTTAACTGTTAGAGGCCCAGGTGCGGAAGCCGTTTCTTATCTTATAGCCAAAAATCCAAATAATCTCTATGAACGTGGCGAGAAAGGACTGACCGTCCGCCTCGTTTATCCTACTTTTTCAAGCGAGGAAGTCCAGTTTTTGATTTATGTAAAAACAGATCCCATTGATTTAATAAAAAACTCACCTGATTCATTTGATATTACTCATTACATAAATGACCGCGAGTTTGCTGCAAGCAGTATTTTTGTTTCCTCGATTCGTAAGGCATTGGGGACTGCTCTTAACGGGAAGCCTGCAGAGGATTATGCTTCATGGGTGGAGCACCCTTTTGAACTGGAACTAACCTTTGGGCCGATTGCCACTGATTTGAGCAATCCGGAGCTTGAAGCGTTATTTGCTCCAATGGGTTACACCATTAAGATTGAATCCGGGGAAAGTTTCATTCGCGAAAGAAGCTCTGCCCGATTTATCACCCTAATAGGGAAACAAACGGTTCAGAATGCACTTAAACATATTTCGATTTTAATTCCCGTTATTGATAACTATAAGCATTATTTTATTGATGAAAGAGAATTGGAAAAGCTGGACCGCTACGGGGAAGGCTGGCTCGAAGAGCACCCTCAAAAGGCGTTCATTTTAAAACGTTCTTTACGGTTTCCAAAGATGATTTCGCAGTCAAGATTTTATGAAAAAGAGACGAAAGCTGGGGAGAAGCATGAACCACCGAGGATTCGTTTAAATGACCTTCGCTATGAGGCCATTATTAATTATGTCAAGGCTCTTCCCAAAAAAAGAACCATTGTCGACTTCGGTGCCGGTGAAGGGAAGTTGTCTGTTCAGTTGGGATTTATTGAAGGGGTGCAAGAGATTCTTTCTGTCGAGCCATCCAATAAGGCACGATTAAAGGCAATGGAACGTTTCGAACAAGCAAAAGAAAAACGTGGATTCGTAGAACCCAAATCTTTTGCAGGATCGTTATTTTATTATGATGAACGGCTGTTAAACAAGGATGTCATGGTTTTATGTGAAGTGATTGAACATATTGATGAATATAGGTTAGCAAGTGTATTCGAAACGATTTTTAAAGACTATCGCCCCAAAGTGTTGATCGTGACCACTCCTAATAAAGAATACAATGTTGTCTATGAAATGGATGTAGCAATGAGACACCATGATCACCGCTTTGAATGGACAAGGGCAGAGCTTTGTCAAAAAGTGGATGCTTGGTCAAAACTTTATCCATACCAAGTAAGTTATCTAGGCATCGGTGAAGAAAACCAGCTATACGGGCATCCTACTCAAATGGTCATTTTCAGAAGGGAGGAGGGATGATGACGAAAATAACCTTGCCTCATGCGGGTATCATTTTGCTTGTAGGTCCGTCCAATTCAGGTAAAACGACTTTACTAAATCAACTGATTCAGGAACAACAGATTTTTTCAACGGAAGTGGTAAGTTCCAATCAGTTTCGTGCTTTAGTTAGTGATGTTGAATTTATTGATTGGAATCGGCGACCTAAAAATGAAGCAGATTCTCTTTTTTATGAATACCAACAAATTTCAAAAGAAGCGTTTGAAGCGATGGATTATATCATTGCTAAACGTTGTCGGCTCAATAAATTAACGTTTATCGATGCGACTCATTTACGAGATTATGAGCGAGAAAAATATCTTCAAATGGCTAAAAGGTATCATGTTCCGGCTATTGCGATCGTGCTGAATTTGGCAGAAACTGAATTGCTCAGACGTGATTTAGCGAGAGATTTCCCAAGAGGTAAAAACCGTATCAAGCTGCAATACCAACATTTCAAGAAGATGCTACGCTCTATCAAAAAGGAAGGTTTTCGGCGCTGTTACATTTTCGGTGAAGAAGAATTGCAAGTATTAAATGTGAGCAGACTTGAAAATCCATTACTAATTGATGTGGACAATGGCTTTGATATTATAGGCGATATTCACGGTTGCTTTGAAGAGTTTAGCGAGCTTTTGTCAGAGCTTGGCTATCATGAAAATGAGGAGGGTTATTTTATCCATCCAGAAGGGCGGAAAATCCTTTCCCTTGGGGATGTGATGAGTCGGGGACCTCGTTCTATTGAGACATTGCAATTTTTTCAAAAACATGTGACAGCAGGACTTGCCTATATGATTGACAGTAACCATGGTTGGAAAATCGCCCGCTGGCTTGACGGCAAGAATGTAAAGCTTGCTCATGGTGATGAAAATGTAAAGGCCGAATTTGATGAATATGAAAGTAAATTTGGTAAAGATGAGACCGAGCGTTTAAAGGAACAAATTAGAGACTTGCTGTTAGAGGCAAAATCACATTATGTCATCCGGAAAAACGGTGTCAATGTCGCTGTGGCAGTCCATGCAGGAATCAAAGACCATTATATCGGTAAACAATCGCCGCGCATCTCCGATTTCTGCCGGTATGGAGACACGGATGGCATTGATGATAGAGGCAAACCCATCCGAAAAGATTGGTCCATTGCTCATCAATCCAGTGAACTTATTCTTTGGGGGCATGATCCAAGAACACAGCCAATATTGGTTAATAACACCCTCAATATTGACCAAGGAGTTGTTTTTGGTGGGAGCTTAACAGCATATCGTTTTCCAGAAAGGTATTTGGTTTCTGTCAAAGCAAAAGCGGATTATGCAAATGTTCCCGACAATCCATTGAAGGAACTGGAAAGTAAAAGGCTCGCACCGCCAAATATCTCAAAATTCTTAGATGGATATTCTGTATTAACAGAACAGTATGGGGAAATTGCACTTTATGCGGATAGCACGAAATCAGCTTTGGATGATCTTTCTCATTACACCCTGCCCTTGGAGGAAATTGTGTATCTTCCGCCAACGATGAGTCCAACTCCGAAACCATCAAGCTTGCCTGGATATTTAGAGCACCCATCAGATGCATTTGATTACTACCAAGCGAATGGTGTGGACACCATGATTGTTGAGAAAAAGCATATGGGCAGCCGCGGCATTTTGTTTCTTTTTAAAAATAAACAAGTCGCTAAAGAGTATATTGGGAGAGAAACATTAGGTTCGATTTACACGCGGACAGGCAGGGCCTTTTTCAAAAAAGAATTGGAGGAACAAATTCTCCAAGTGTTAAATGAAGACCTTAGTAGTTATTTTGAAAAGTACAACACGAACTTTGTCTTGATGGATGCCGAGATCCTTCCATGGAATCTAAAAGCAAAAGAATTAATAATGAATCAATATGCCCACGTGGGAGAGATGGCCCTCTTTGACCGAAGCAAATTACGAGAGCAACTGATGAAAGCTGCTGCAAACGGTAAGGATGTTGGAAGCTGGCTCGAGGAAACGGATGAGAAGATTCATAATGCCCTAGTGTTCAATGAAGTGTATCAAAAGTATTGCTGGGAAACGGAAGGGTTGGCAGGCATTCAAATTGCCCCTTTTCACACAATAGCCCACAGTAATGAAACCTTTTTCAGTCAACCACATACATGGCATATGGAAAAAAACAAAGAATTTAGCAATATGTCAAATTTATTTGTGGAAACCGAATATCGGGTGGTAAACGATGAGGAATCCATGAAAGCCGCGATTGAGTGGTGGGAAGAAATGACGGAGGATGGACATGAAGGTTTTGTTGTCAAACCTGAATCTTATGTGGCCCGACATAAAGGTAAAATCCTCCAACCGGCTATTAAAGTAAGAGGTCGAAAGTATTTGCATATCATCTATGGCATTGATTATTTACAACCGGAAAATTTAGCCCGACTTAAGCAGCGGAATGCAGGGAAGAAACAGCGCAATGCCTTAAAGGAATTTGCCTTAGGTGTGGAAGCGGTGAATCGTTTTGTTAGAAGAGAATCCTTAGAGCGCTACCATGAATGTGTATTAGGGGTACTGGCACTGGAATCGGATCCGATAGATCCACGACTATAGGTAGAAAAGTCATACGAACTTGTCCTGGCGGCAAGTTCGTTTTTTCATGTGTAATAACTTTCTAGTATGAGTCCATATAATAGTAAAGAAGGAGTGTGAGAAAATGGCTATTCATGTAGTTACTGCAGGTGAAAATTTGTGGAAGATATCCACGAGGTATGGGGTTTCCATCCAAACGATTGTAGAACTAAATGGGTTACCTTCAGCAAGTTCCATCGTCCCGGGCCTTGCACTTTATCTTCCGGATATCTTGCCTCCACTCCGCTACTATCAAATTAAAGCAGGTGATCACATCTGGCAGCTGGCTCAACAATTTGGAGTCGATCCTTCGGTTATTCTTGCTGCAAATCCAGGAATTGATCCCAATCTGCTCGCCATCGGCCAAATCATAAATGTTCCCTCTCCAGTCAGAGTATCTCTCGAAACACTAGGGTTTTTAGTCCCTTCATCTAAAAGTGCAAACCTTGCCACAATTAATAGTCTAGCTAACCAATTAACCTACTTAGCGATTGTCGCTTATTCGTTTACTAAGGAAGGTTATGTGTTTAATGTAAGCGAGGATGCAGCCTTGGTGGCAAGAAGTAAACAAATGAAGATTATCCCGTTATTGATGGTCCGAAATTTGGTTGGAAATGATTTCAGTGCGGAGTTAGCAGGGCGTGTCCTGGAAAATCCAATCTATCGACGCAATTTGGTAGCGAGCTTGGTTAACTTAACTAGGCAAAGAGGATTCGGCGGCGTCAGTATTGATTTTGAATTTATTCCACCTGCAAGACGAAATGACTTCAATTTATTTCTAACTGAATTAAAGCTCGGCTTAGGCGGGCTTATTTTACACGTAAATGTTCACGCCAAAACTGCTGATATTCCAACGAACCGAATCATTGGTGCTTATGATTATGCGTCGATTGGCAACGTGGCTGATATCGTAGCAGTGATGACCATGGATTATGGCTACCCAGGCGGTCCACCCGATCCGATTGCACCGATTCCGTGGCTGGAGCAAGTGATTCAATACTCGGTGACACAAATTAATTCTCGTAAACTGCAAATCGCCATGGCGTTATATGGGTATGACAAGGTGGTTGGGACGAATGCAACCCAAGCCTTATCGGTTCTTACGGCTCAAAATAAAGCGATATCACTGCCTGAAAACATTGAATTTGATATCACGGCTATGGCACCTTGGTTTCGGTACTGGCAGGGTAGTGAAGAGCATGTGGTATGGTTTGAAGATATTAGGAGTTTTATAGAAAAGTATAGGTTAATTGATATGTATCAATTAACCGGGACGACTTTTTGGCAAATCAGTCTCCCGGCACCACAGAATTGGGCTTATCTTAGTGCAAATACGAATGTTGTGAAGAGAATGGTGTAATATTACACTAGAGTTGTATTGGCAGTTACTGTGGTTTTTGACTAAAATGTTATTTGGAGCAGTTTATGGGCCATTTTGGGAATTTACGTGCCATTTTTACTAGTTTACCTGCCATTTTCGGATTTTACGTGTCATTTTCGACTAGTTACGTGTCATTAGACATAATTCGGAAATTTGTGCGGTTGTCCAATAAAATGACCTAGATGATATTAATTGCTCTTTTTGGACAAACTCTATGTAAAAATGGATAGGCTCGAATCAACATCATAATAGATTAAAATGTTATCCGAAGGGAAAACGTGGAAAAGATCCTTATGATTGAGGTTAACTCATTAACTATTTCGCTGCTTTGGCAGCTTTTTTTCATTTTTCCACAAACAAGACACGTTAGTTCCAAAAGTTTTTTTTGCTAGTAAAGGGGCACTCTGGGGAAAATAAAAATATTAAATATACTCAAAAGGCTGTTGATTAAATGAAAATAAAGTGTTTCTAAACCCTATTCGTTGTTCTTTTAATTACCATTGTACCAGAATACCTTAAAAACAGTCCGGATTTTATCATGGATGGTTCTTTTCAGTAATGTAAATTTTTAATTGCCACAATATGCACATTATCGTCAAATAATGCTATTTAGTAAAATATCAGTTCCGATTAGCCAAATGCACAAATAGAAATGAGGGTCCATTAAATGAATCATAACAATTAAAAAATTTGGACAAACTCTAAGGAAAAAGGAAAGGCTGGAACCAAAGCTTGATTAATAGACTTAACTATTACATTCTGATCTTCGTTACGGTGCTCACAGCATCTGTTCCTTCTATAAAAGCAACTGCTATGGAAAATATGGCTCAGCAGATAAATCAGCTAATAAATAACGAACCTGCGTTAAAAGGAGCTATTGCAGGCATAAGCATCCGTTCCGCTTCAGATGGAAAAATCATCTATGCCCACCAAGGTGATGTCCGCTTAAGACCTGCTTCCAATATGAAACTATTAACAGCGGCAGCCGCCCTTACTATCCTCGGAGAAGACCACACCTTCACGACGGAGATCCATACGGATGGCTTACTGAAAAAGAAAACCCTCCATGGGAATCTGTATTTAGTAGGGAAGGGTGACCCAACTATACTGAAATCTGATTTTGATAAAATGGCTGAGGACATTCAAAAGCGAGGCATCAAAAAAATTAAGGGAAACCTTATCGGTGATGATTCCTGGTATGATAATGTCCGTTATTCACTCGACCTCCCTTGGAGTGACGAAACAACTCATTACGGCGCACAGATTTCCGCACTCACCGCCTCACCGACCAGAGCCTATGATGCAGGATCGATCAAGGTCCTCGTGCAGCCTGGAACAAGAAAAGGCGACAAACCGATCGTGAAAATAACCCCGAAGACGAATTATCTAAAAATAATCAACGATGCTATAACTGTTCTTGAGGATGGGAAAAAGGATATCACCATTGAGCGGGAACACGCGAGGAACATCATAACAATCGGAGGAACCATCCCAATAAAGGCAAAAACGGAAAAAGAATGGATTGGAGTCTGGGACCCCACTCGATATGCCTTGTCTCTTTTGAAACAATCCTTAACAGAGCACGGGATAAAGGTGACCGGAAAACTAAAAACAGGATTGGTGCCTGACACCGCAAGAATTTTATCGACCCATCAATCGATGCCGTTATCTGAGCTGCTAGTTCCATTTATGAAACTAAGCAATAACGTCCATGCTGAAATATTAATTAAGGAAATAGGTCGAGTCGAGAAAGGGGAAGGAAGCTGGGAAAAGGGACTAAGTGTTTTAAATGCCAAGATTACAAAATTCGGCGTTAACCCCAAAACATTGGTGCTTAGGGATGGTTCAGGCGTCTCCCATGTCGACCTGATACCGGCCAACCAGCTGACACAGCTGTTATTTGCTGTACAAAAGGAAAAGTGGTTTCCGAGCTATTATCACTCATTACCTGTCTCTGGTGAAAGTGAAAAGATGGTCGGTGGAACTTTAAGAAATCGGATGAAGGATCCTTCGGTTCGAGGAAAAGTTTACGCAAAAACGGGGACTATTTCTACGGTTAGTTCAATATCAGGCTATGTAAAATCAAGAGGTGGACAAACCTTAATTTTTTCAATCCTACTAAATAACTTAGTGGATGATTCAAAAGGAAAAATGATAGAGGACCAGCTGATTACTATTTTAGCCAATCAATAGGAACACCCATAAAGAGGGGATCGAACTAATTAAACACAATTGGGGAAATTAAATTCTTGAAAATTTAAAGTATTGATTTTACTATAAATATAGTGATAAAAGAGTTATACCATGGGAGAGACAAATGAATATGAATATAAATAAAAAACAAGGACAGTTATTATCTGAACGGTTTGAGGTAGCTTTTAACCAAGTGCACGATGCATTAAGGGATATCGTCCAAATTAATGATGAAAGATTCGTCGTTCTCGTAAAGGTTGGGGCAAAAAAATATCAAATCATTGAAACGTATAAAAAGGACCTAGAGCAATATGCCAGGCTGCGAAATGCGATTGTGCATGAGAAAATGGAAATTGGCTTTTATATTGCTGAACCCAATGCGAAAGTTGTTTCTCATATTGAAAAAATTGCCAATGTGTTCAGTCGCCCTAATTATGCCCTGTCAATTGCCACGAAAAATGTGGTGTACTTTGATAACCGCGACAGTATTTTAAAGGTAACAGCAGCCATTAAAGAACACGGTTATTCAAAGTTTCCAATCTATAAAAACAAAAAGTGTGTCGGCCTACTCACATCCAGTTCGATTGTGAAATGGATGGCGCAGAATATGGAAAACAGTTCTGTGAATCTTTCCGATATCCATGTGTCAGATATCATGACCTACGAGAAGGAACATCCGATTGAAATCGTCGCTAAAGATATTAATATTTTTGAGGTGGAGAATATCTTTGAAAAAGCACATAAAAAGAAGCGGAAAATAGAAGGTGTCATTATTACCGAACATGGAAATGCAGACGAGGCGCCGCTGGGCATGATTACTGCCTGGGACCTTATTCAGATTGACTACACGGTGGAGTAAGTCATAACTTAAATAATAAGAAAAATTGTAGTTTTCCTAGACAACGACTTATTAAAATCGGAAAATTTACATAAGTCTAACTTTTCCTTAACTAGTTCTCAATAATTCTCCTATAGAGTGAAAGAGTAAATAACGACATTAAATAGGAGTGAGAGATTACATGAAAAAGATTATGGTTCCAGTGCTAGCAGCTACATTTACCCTATCCTCATTACAGGCTGTTTTGGCTTCACCAAAAGATACGACCAAAATAAAATCAGTAGAATTTATTGGGATGGATGCACCAAAAACAGAACTGGAAAAAAATAACCTTATGTATTCGAAGGCATCTGCTAAAGTCACTTACATGGACGGTACCAAAAAAACACTTCCTCTTAATTACGAGACACTTTACAGACCTGGTGATGTCATTAATGGCAAAACTATTGGTGTGACAACCAATGCTTATGGAGAAATATTAAAAAAGTCAGACGGTACTCCATATGTCTCATCTGCACCTGACATGAATAGTCTTATGGAAGTTCCAGATCTTCCAGAGAATACTTACTATTTAATTAGTCACTACGAATCAATGCCGAAGAATGAAAACGGTGCAGACAACCCGGGAACGATGAGTTTAAGCACAGTAAAAATGGATCCGAAAACAGGTAAATTAACCGTCATCGATGCCAAACCAATTGACTTTTCTGCTGTTCATGGGATTTGGAAGCCATGCGCCGGGTTATTGACCCCATGGAACACCCACCTGGGTTCAGAAGAAACTGAACCGGATGCAAGAGCTCATGAAGCAAATCCTGCATCCTCATCCGTAACTAAATTTATGAAAAACTATTATAATAATCAAAGTTTAGTAGGAAATCCTTATTATTATGGGCATGTACCAGAAGTAACGGTCAGTGCTGATGGATCAACAAGTGTAGTTAAACATTACAGCATGGGGCGGATGGCATTTGAAAGGGTTCAAGTAATGCCCGACAATAAAACCGTTATTTATGGTGTAGACAGTAATCCTGGTGGATTATTCATGTATGTAGCGGACAAAGAAAAAGACTTATCAGCGGGTACACTCTATGCGGCCAAATGGATTCAGACGGGAACAGATAATGGCGGTTCAGCCAATCTCGAGTGGATGAGGCTTGGACATGGGTCCGATGCTGAAATTGAGAAATTGGCTAATACAACCACATTCAGCGATATTTTTGAAGTGACAGATGATGCCGTTAAAGGAAAGTCAGAAGGATATACACCAATTAGAACAGCCGCAAATGGTAAAAAAGTAGAATGGATTAAAGTGAAACCCGGAATGGAAACAGCTGCTGCGTTCTTGGAAACACATCGTTATGCAGCCTACCTAGGTGCTACCGTCGAATTCAATAAAATGGAAGGTCTTGATTTTAACGAAAAAGACAATAAGGCGTACTTAGCGATCTCCTACCAGGAAGCAACCATGTTGCCTGAGCAGGGTGTGCCTGCTGACCATATTCAATTGCCAAAAATTAGTGCTGGTGGAATTTATGAAGTGTCCTTCAAAGCCAATCGAAAAACGATTGATAATCAAAAAATAAACAGTCATTATATTCCTGTCAGTATGAACGGATTATTAATGGGTGAAGATTTGGCTGCTCCGGATGCGGATGGAAATAAAGCAAACGTTGATAAAATCGCCAATCCTGACAATGTTGTTTACTCACAGAGTATGAGAACGATGTTTATTGCGGAAGACTCCGGCTTACATGAGAACAATTTCACTTGGAGTTATAATGTGGATACCAAGAAATTATCCCGTATCCTCTCAGTACCGGGTGGTGGTGAATCAACAGGATTACAGATGGTAGAAAATCTTGATGGTCATACATATCTTATGAACAGTTCGCAAAATCCCGGATATGTAGGCTACCTGGCAGGGCTTCCTAGCATGGGTAATGAAAAATAACAATTACCCCAAAGAAATATCTTAAAAAGAACGAGCACACCGATTGGTGTGCTCGTTGCTGTAATGGC
Source organism: Bacillus sp. MM2020_1 (assembly GCA_011250595.1). Classification (GTDB taxonomy): domain Bacteria; phylum Bacillota; class Bacilli; order Bacillales; family Cytobacillaceae; genus Neobacillus. The sequence goes on from JAANMP010000046.1 coordinate 19,643, forward strand.
TAATTTTGATTAAAATTCAAATTCACTTAATTGGTCCATATGAGAGGCAATCATAGCGATAATGGTGGTTGCTTCTTCTTTACTAAAAATGAAATGGGACTCATCCTTGATTAATTCATCGTCCGTAGTCCAAATTCGGTTGACCCGCTTGAGAACACCGTCCCCAGTAGCTTGCACCAATCCAAATTGATAGGTTACTTCGACTTCGTCTTCATGTTTGAAGGCTGTTACCTCTGGAGTCGACCAATCCACATCAATTTCCTCAAAGATGTCGTCACTATTAACTTGTGCTGCCTCGTAAAACTCTTCATCCTCTTCATCTTCCACATAAACAGTTTCGACCTCATCATCCTCTTCATCAGAGACCTCAGTAGTCTGAAGATAGACGCCATCATCTGTATAGTGATCGTCGCCGTTCATGTAATCATGAAGGCTGGCGTGAACTTCCTCGATAATGTCTTCTATGTCTGAAAGGATGACCTTCGCAGTATGTCCGCTGTCAACATCGAAGGTATCGATGTAAAATTCCTCGTTTTGCGGATCAAAGAACAGCGAGCAGAAGTAATCTCGCTCTAATTCTTCGGTATCAACATCTGCGGTATCGACATAAAACTCGATCCTTGGATGTTTGGCGGCTCTTTCAACTGTCATTTGACCGACCTGATCATATTCTTCACAAATAGACTCCAGGTGTTCTTGCAGTTCTCCACATACTCTGTCAAACCATTCTAACGACATCAAACATCCCATCCTTTCAAAGTTAATCGAGGTTATTATTACCAACTTAGAAAAAAATATGTTTTTTCTCATAACGTGGAAGGAATAACAAATAGGAAACTAGAACAGAGTGAATAGGTAACCATATTTTATGATTCTATTTAAAGTTTGGAGGGATCCCATGAAATCCTTAATATACGAACTAAATCAAATCTGCACTAATTTTCCCTTAAGAGAAAAAATTGTGATTGTTGATTCTCATTCCATCGGGGAACAAATCAATGAAACTTTTGTTAAGGGAGGATATCAAGCCATTAATCTCAAGTATAAAACTTTGAATGACCTGGCCCGAACAGTTGTTGACTTGAATTCAGATCAACCGCAAAATATCTTAGATCAGACAGTGGGTGTTCATTTTACCTACAATCTTCTTAAAGAGTTGAAAAACCAAGAGAAGCTTCGTTACTTTGCGGGAATGGAAATAACGCCTGCCTTTACTCATGCGATATATACAACCATTCAAACCTTACGATTAGCCGGCTATACAAAGGATACTTTGAAAAAGAATGCATTTATTAACCCGGACAAAGCGGAGGATATTTACGAGATTCTTGCTGAATATGAAAATACCTTAAATATTCATCAATTTACCGACAAGGCCGGATTAATAAATAAGGCACTGGAAGCCACCCAAATCGAGGATAAGGGAGTTTTTATTTTACAATCCGGTCTAAACCTATCACACCTGGAAGACCAATTCCTAAGAAAAATCATCCCTGAGTCCGTTTATAAACTGCCGCTTGCACCGGTATTGGGAATCAATCCTCCTGAACGGTCAGGCATCAGTTCGGTTTCTTGGGGACAGCCGGCTCCGCTCAGTTATCTCTATCAACAGGATGAAGTAATCGGGGAGCCGAACTTGGAGCTTTTTACTGCGAAGACAGAAGAAATGGAAGTTAAACAAATCTTAGAAAAAATCAAAGAGACCAATACATCATTAGATGAGAGTGTTGTTTACTATACAAACGCTGATGCCTACATAACCGTGTTTTACCACCTGTCCCAAAAGTTAGATCTACCCATTACTTTTGGTGAAGGACTGCCTGTTTCATTTAGCCGCCCGGGACGTTTGGTTTCCGGATTAATAAGTTGGATTCAGTCTAACTATAGTGTACAAACCTTTCTTGATTTGCTGAATGAAGGATTAATTGAATTTGCCGAAAGTGCTCCTTCTAAAGCCAAAATTTCACGATTGCTTCGGGATTTACAGATTGGCTGGTCACAAGAACGGTACCTAACGCATCTCGACCTTGAAATCGAACGTATAGGCGATAAACTTTTACAAGCAGAAGAAACATCTATTTATGAAACCAGGTTAAAGGAAATTTCGTGGTTGAGGCAGTGGTATGCTGACCTTTATAAAAAGCTGCCTCCGTTAAATCAAACCATGAATTATAAAAAAACATTAACCGGAATCACCTATCTTCTTAAAAATAACTGTAAAACAAGTTCATCTCTTGATGAAATGGCCAAGTCTGCCCTATTGGACGAAATCGAGAGAATTCTCCCTTATGCAGATGAATCGTTATCAAGCTACGATTTATTTGAAAAGGTAAAAGACCTTCTGTTAACTGTGCAAATTAATCAATCTCGTCCAAGGCCAGGTCATCTCCATGTTTCAACTTATAAGAGTGGAACATACAATAGCCGACCAAATGTCTTTTTCGCTGGCCTTGATAACAAGAAGTTTCCGGGTAATGCAAGCGAAGATCCGCTCTTGCTCGATACAGAGCGAATTCAGTTAGGGAACGGTTTGCCATTACTACGTGAAATGGGTCAAGAAAACTTGTATACAATGTTACAGGCTCTGGCAAATTCAACCGGTCATGTCAGGGTCAGTTACTGTAATTTTGATATGAATAATAATCGGGTGGTTAACCCAGCTTTTGTTGTTTTGCAATGCTACCGCTTAATCACCGGCAATAAAGATGCAGATTTTAAAGGATTAAAGTCACTGCCTTCAGCAATCATCGCCAATGAAATTTTTGAAGATAAAGACTATTGGAATGAAAAATTAACCAATGATCGTGCGCAGCGGCTAAATGAAGGGATTTTAAACCATTTTAACAATATTAAACTGGGGATCACTGCGGAAACCGCACGAAATACTAGAAATTACACGGAATTTGATGGGCTGATTCAGATTGATGCCGAAGAGTATGATCCTCGCAGAAATCAGGATAAACGTTTGAGTGCAGGTAAGCTTGAAACTCTCGCTAAGTGCCCGTATTCCTATTTTTTAAAAGAAATTCTAAAAGTTAGGCCCGTAGAGAATGTTTCGTACGATGCAAACAAATGGCTCGATGCCGCTACCCGGGGAAGCTTGCTTCACAGTATTTTTGAACAGTTTTACATAAGGTTAATACAAGATCATGCCAAGCCGTCCTATGCAAATCATTTGGAGCTCATTTTAGGAATGGCACAAGGTTTAATCGATGAGCAAAAAGAGGTTTTGCCGCCTCCAAATGAAAGAGTCTATCAACGTGAGCGGACGGATATCTTAGCTTGCTGTGAGATTTTTCTAAAAGAAGAAGAGCTTTATAGCGAGAATTACCAACCGCTTCATTTCGAATATTCATTTGGGATTGGTGAAAAGGATCCAGCAATAATTACTCTTCCATCAGGAGATGTAAGAATTTCCGGGATCATTGACCGTGTCGATCAATCCAAGGACGGTAAATACCATATCATCGACTATAAAACAGGGAGCACGTACGGTTATTCTAAGAATGCAGCCTTTAAAGGCGGACGGCAGCTCCAGCACATGATTTACGCCATGGCCATCGAACAGCATTTGAATCTTGGCGAGGGCGCAGTCGAGGAGAGTTCGTATTATTTTCCGACCCAAAAAGGATTGGCGCAAAGGTTTACGAGGAAGCAGGATAGGATGCTCCGAACCAATGGCTTAGATATTTTAGAAAAACTAATAGATGCTGTGGAACATGGCCATTTCGAAATGACCGATGATGTGAATGATTGTAAATTTTGTGAATTTAAGCTCGTTTGCCGCCGCCATTATTATGATAAAGAAACCCTGGAAATGAAGCAGTCGAATCAAAAGCTAAAGGGGGTTAGAGCCTATGACTAAGGAAATTCTCGATCAAGCAGCCCGGGATAAAATTAAATCACAGCTCAGGACGAATTTTTTAGTAGAAGCGGGTGCCGGCTCCGGTAAAACGACAAGTTTAGTCGATCGAATGGTCAACCTCATTTATACAGGAACCGCGCAAATTCAGGAAATCGTCGCGATCACTTTTACACGAAAGGCGGCCGATGAGCTAAAGTTCCGTTTTCAAGCGCGATTAGAAGAAGTGTGGAAGAATGAAAAGGATCTTAATATCGAATTTCGTCTCGGGGAAGCTCTGAAAAATATAGAGCGCTGCTTTTTAGGAACGGTTCATGCCTTTTGTGCCAAACTTCTGCGTGAGCGCCCTATTGAAGCAAATTTAGATTTAACCTTTACAGAGCTTGAGGAACCCGATGACATCGACATTTTAGAAGAAGCATGGCAGCGTTATTTACAAACCTTAATGGACGAAGAAGCTCATCATTTTGAAATCATTGAAGAATTAGGTATATCGGTTGACAACCTATTCCCTTGGTTAAAGGGGTTAAAGGAATATTCTGATGTGGAATGGGTGACGGAAACGCGACCGAAACCGGAGCTGCGTGCGGAGTATCAATCCTTCATGCTCCTCATCAAAGAAGCAAAAAGATCTGTTCCAGAGGAGGAGCCTCCGAAGGGATATGACAGCTTACAGAAGGCGATTTTAACCGCAGTCCAAAAAGAAAAGTTCATCAATCCTGCGAAGGAAAAGGATATCATCAGCATTTTAGAATTATTTGATAAGAATTTAAAACCAACGTATAATCGCTGGCCATCTAAAGAAGATGCAAAATTTTATGAAGAGAAAATCACAGCAGTGTTTGAAGTATCGATTAAACCGCTTATTCAAGCATGGAAAGAATATTGTCATCCGAAAATTATTAGTTTTCTAAAAGAAGCAGTCCAGGCTTATCAACATTTAAAAAGAGAGCGATCCCTGCTAAACTTTCAAGATTTAATGATTCATACATCAATGTTGCTAAAAGGTAATCCAGATGTTCGCGCCTATTTCCAAGCAAAATACCGCTATCTACTCGTCGATGAGTTTCAGGACACCGACCCGATTCAGGCTGAAATCATGTTTTATTTAACGAGTGAAGATATTTATGAAAAAACATGGACCAGATGCAAACCGAAAGCAGGTTCGCTTTTTGTGGTTGGTGATCCTAAACAAGCCATTTACCGTTTTCGGCGCGCCGATATTGATACATATAACCGCGTTAAACAGTTAATTGAGGAACATGGCGGCGAAGTGTTGCAATTGACGACCAATTTCCGGTCACTTGACACGGTGACAAAAGAATTAAATAAGGTGTTTCAGAAGTACTTACCAGAAGTGGAATCTGATTACCAAGCAGCCTATCGCCCGTTAATCGCCTATCATGAGGACACTGGCGCTGGTTTTACGGGTATCAAGCGTTTATCCGTCCCTTCCGATTATAAAAAGAAGGAAGAAGTCATCTTAATCGATGCGGAAAACATCGCTCGTTCGATTCAACATCTTATCGGGCAAGGGCACCAAGCAAAGGATTTCATGGTGCTGACGAGGTATACTGATGGCGTCGCTGTCTATGCGAAAACGATCGAGGACATGGGCATTCCTGTTAGAATTAGTGGGGAAGTAATCCTAGGTGAAACTAGGGAGTTCCAAGATTTATGGATCCTCTTAAAGTCATTCTTGGATACTACCGATGAAGTGGGCTTCATTGCCGTGTTACGGGGGATTTTCTTCGGAATGAGTGATCAAGAACTATATCAATGGAGACAAGCCGGTGGCAGATTTTCCATTTACGCCAATATCCCTCCTGAAATTTCTCCAGAGGTAAGTGATAAATTTAGGTTAGCATTGGAAAAATTACAGGGTTTCCAAAAGCTTATTCGCTCACTTTCACCAACCGCAGCAATGGAACGAATCATTGAAGAAGTAGGTTTCTATCCATTACTTTTGAAAAATGGCCGCAACAAACGAACATATAAAAGTCTGCTTCAAATGCTTGAAGCCCTTCGTAAACAAGAGGCAGCGGGGAAGACCACCTATAAACAAGTGTTGGAAGTGTTGACGGAGCTAATTTTTGAAAAAACAGTTGTTGCAAACTTGGAAGAAGAGGCAGATGCGGTTCGGATTATGAATATTCATAAAGCAAAAGGACTCGAAGCACCGATTGTCTTTTTAGCCCATCCAGCCAAATCCGTCAGTCCTGAATCCTTTTTATCACAGCATATTAAACGGGAGGACCATATTTCAAAGGGCTACTTTACGTTTACCGTAAAGAACGGCTATTCAGATAAAGAAATTGCCATTCCACTTGAGTGGGAATCATATAAGGCGGAGGAACTTATGTATCTTACCGAAGAGGAGTTGCGGATCATATATGTTGCGGCTACCCGTGCCGAACAGGCCCTTATCATCAGTTCCCACACTGGCAATAAGAAAAACCCTTGGAACATCCTTTTCGAAATGGATGATATCGAGGAGATAGAACTTCCAGAGGTAGAACCCTTTGTCGTCCATTCAATAACAGAGGAGCTTACTTTTTCAGAATTCCAAGCTAGAACGGTTAGTAAAAATGTCTGGCTGGAACAAAGTAAAGTAAAAACGTTTGAACATTGGTCACCAACCAAGGATAAGGATTATTCTGAGGTGATTACAATTGAACGGGAATCGGGCGGCGGAAAGGATTGGGGAACGCTGATTCATGATGTCTTTGAAAAAGCTGTGCATGGCCATGACCTCTCGAATTATATAAAGGCCGCTTTAAACAACTATAATCTTTCAAATGATAGAGAAAAAGAAGTAAGGTCTTATCTGAAAAACTTGCAAACTTCACCCATTTGGGATGTGTTAATGACAGTTGATGAAGTGCTGACAGAAGTTCCCTTTACGTTAAAAGTTGAAAAGGGGCAAGCTCTTTATTCATTAATCACTAAAAATCCTGATGATAATCATCCCTTCTATGTCAAAGGAACGATTGATCTCATCTATAAAAAGAATGGCACCTGGACTATAGTTGATTATAAAACAGACCGTGCTAAACAGGTTGAAGACTATGAAAAACTCCAAGTATTCTATCGCAGTCAATTGTCCTTCTATAAGCATGCCTGGGAGGAGATAACCAAAGAAACAGTCAGCAAGGAATTACTTTACTTTCTTGAACCCAATAAAATAATGGCTACCTAGTGAGCTATTATTCTAACCAATTCATCATGAGCAACTTTGAATAGTTTTCACTTACCATGTGATACTATATAAATTAACTAAAGAAAACGAGGTGTCTATATGAAAATTGAAGTTTGGTCAGATTATGTATGTCCGTTTTGTTATATTGGAAAACGCCGATTAGAATTGGCGTTAGACCAATTTCCTTATAAGGATCAAGTAGAAGTAGAATTCAAAAGCTTTGAACTTGACCCTAACTCTCCCCAAAAGATTGATCTAAGCATCCACGAAGTATTAGCCCAGAAATATGGGATGACTATAGATAAAGCGAAGGAAGCAAATCAAGGAGTGGGGCAACAGGCAGCCACGGTAGGGTTGACTTTCAATTTTGATGAGATGAAGCCGACCAATACGTTTGATGCGCATCGCTTGGCTAAATTTGCAAAGACTCAAGGGAAGGAACCGGCTGTCTCCGAAAAGCTATTGAAAGCCTACTTTACAGATTCGAAGCATATTGGTGAGTTTGAAACATTGGCCGACATTGCCGAAACGGCAGGATTAAATCGCCAAGAAGTATTGAAAGTTCTTCATGATAAAAATGCGTATGCGAGTGAAGTTCGCAAGGATGAATCCCTTGCGCAGCAGTATGGTGTTCGCGGTGTACCTTACTTTGTCATTAATCAAAAATATGCGATTTCCGGTGCCCAACCGACAGAAACATTTATGGGGGCGCTGCAAAAAGTCTGGGAGGAAGAGTCTCCGACACCAGTACTTCAAGATCTTTCTACGGAAGAAGATGTTAGTTGTGCAGATGGCAGCTGTGCAATTCCTGAAAAAAAGTAGATATTATTCCAAAATAAGGATGGGAAAGGAAACTATGTTTCCTTTCCCATTCGTTTTTTAAAAGATTTTATTAGCGTCTGCGGACTCTCAAATTCCACATGTTGCCGTCTTTCCAACAACGATTGATTATGGTATTGGAACGAGAATCTCTACGCCATCCTGTCCATTTGCAGTGTCTTGAAGTTCTTCTTCTTGAAGTATTTCTTCTTGTAGTATTTCTTCTTGAAGTATTTCTTCTTGAAGTATTACGTCGAGATGTATTACGGTTTCTAGAAGTGTTACGGTTTCTAGAAGTGTTACGGTTTCTAGAAGTGTTCCGGTTTCTAGAAGTGTTCCGGTTTCTAGAAGTGTTCCGGTTTCTAGAAGTGTTCCGGTTTCTAGAAGTGTTCCGGTTTCTAGAAGTATTCCGGTTTCTAGAAGTATTCCGGTTTCTAGAAGTATTCCGGTTTCTAGAAGTGTTCCGGTTTCTAGAAGTGTTCCGGTTTCTAGAAGTATTACGGTTTCTAGAAGTATTCCGTCTAGATGTGTTCCTACGTGATGTCATCTGCTGTCTTGAAGTTCTCCTTCGGGATGTTCTTCTTCGTGTAGTGCGACGATCATGACCAGGATCACGAAACATAAAGCCCCAGAAATCACCTTGTCTTACTTCATCGGCTGCCTGTTGAATATCTTCCGCTGAAAAATCGCTCATAGTAACTTAGCACCTCCTTTAAGGTTGAAAAGGGAGCAAGATCACTAATTGACCTATTTGTCCAAGTAACTCACTCTTCTTCTACTAAATTACGTGTGTTCAGGTACATTTGAATGAGAAAAAAGCCTACTAGCGAAAAAAAAGCTGTCCATGAGGGACCTCCAACCTTTGATTTTCATACGAATATAGGAAGGAGGAATAAAAAATGGACGAGGCTGAACTATTACCGCAATACAAACTCTTTATTAGACCTATCGACCTGCGGGAGCTGAGAAGGGACATTTGGATTGATGATCCGATTCCTGCCCAGTTAACGATTGAAGGGAAACGGCTCGAAATTGATGTTGCCTATCGAGGATCCCACATTCGCGATTTTCCGAAAAAGTCTTATCAGGTTTCCTTCTACAAACCTAAAAAGTTTAAAGGTTCCAAACATATACACTTGAACGCCGAATTTAAGGATCCCTCATTGATTAGAAACAAACTTTCATTTGATTTTTTTGCTGATCTTGGCGTATTATCGCCTCAATCGCGTCATATATTTTTAATTCAAAATGGAAAAGCTGAAGGGGTCTATTTGGAAATTGAAAGTGTTGATGAGAATTTCCTAACAAGAAGGGACTTACCGAACGGAAGTATTTATTATGCAGTTGACGGGGATGCAAATTTTTCACTGATGAGTGATCTAGACAAGGAAACCAAAAAATCACTCCAATTGGGTTATGAAAGAATTGTTGGAGGAAGGGAAGAAGATTTTTACTTACAGGAATTTATTTTTAACATTAATACGTTCTCAAAAAGTGAATTCGAAAAAGAAATTCACAAATTTGTTAATATCGATAAATATCTCCGCTGGATGGCTGGTATTATTTTTACATCAAATTATGATGGCTTCGTTCATAACTATGCCCTTTACAGGAATGGAGAAACGCGTCTTTTTGAAATTATCCCCTGGGATTATGATGCAACATGGGGCAGGGATGTCAATGGAAAAAAGATGGAGCCTAATTATGTTCCAATTGATGGATTTAATACATTAACCGCACGACTTTTATATGTAGATACCTTTCGAAAGCAATACCGAATGCTTCTTGAGGAAATAATGGAACAGCATTTTACAGTAGACAATATGATTCCGAAGGTTGAAAAACTGACAAAATTTATTCGTCCGTTTGTTATTCAGGACCCATATAAAAAACAAGATATAGATCTATTTGACAGGGAAGTATCGGTTATAACAAATTATATCGAGGAAAGAAGAAAGTACTTATCTAGGAAATTAGCCATACTGGATTAAAATATACAGAGGAAAAGTAGCCATCTCCTAGCGGGGTGGTTGTTTTTTTTGCTGAAAAAGAAAGTAAAAGTAGGATTCCACAAAGATTTGTAGAAATTCTAAACTATCTTTTATTATAAAGAATTATTTTCAATGATGATACAATAAATAGTATTGAAACATACAATGTAAATTTGATTAAAAGCCGAGAGGAGTTTCTGAAATAATGTCAAAGACAGCTAAGATTGGAATTACATGCATGATTCTTCTGGTAATTATACCTGTCTACTTTTTCTTCTTTCAGTCCGATAAGGAAGGAAATGGGAATATAAGGGAGAATGTAAAGGTGGTCCAAAAAGCTACAAAAACAGCATCGACAGACCTTGAGGCTGAAAAAACCGAAAAGGCATCAGCAAACCAAGATAACAAGGCAACAGCCAAAAACGAAGAATCGGTTAAGGAAGAAATGAGTAAAGAAGACCCAAAAACGGTGAATCCTCAGGTTGATGATGAAAAAGAAGATGTTCAATCCGACTTTTTAGTGGTAATTGACCCCGGTCACCAACAGCGCGCTAATTTGGGTCAGGAACCTGTCGGACCAGGTGCAACGGAAACCAAGATTAAAGTAACCGGCGGAACCTCAGGGGTTGCCACAGGGAAACCGGAGTACAAATTAACGTTAGAGGCTTCGCTTATTTTAGGTGAATTACTTGAAAGTAGAGGGGTAAAAGTCATTTATACCCGCACGACCTCTGATGTAGATATGAGTAACAAAGAAAGAGCGGAAATCGCCAATCAAAATCAGGCTGATTTATTTATACGAATCCATGCGGACGGTTCTACAAACAGGAGTGTAAATGGCCTTTCTATCTTAACTCCATCGGAGGATGATAAATTTACGAAAGCTATTTTTCGAGATAGTTTACAAGCTTCACAGCTAATTCTTAATGAGACTCAAAAAAATCCGGCGGTAAAAGTAAATGGTATTTCATATCGAGGCGACCTATCAGGCTTTAATTGGTCCCAAGTGCCCAGCACATTAATTGAAATGGGATTTATGAGCAATCCAACCGAGGACAAAAACATGTCAGATACGGCGGGCTATCTTACCAATCTACTCACGAACATTGCAGATGGGATCATGCTCTATTCAAGCCATAAACAATAGCTGCTGTAGTTAATAAAGGGTCTCAAGCACAACATTCAGTGCCTGACACCCTTTTTGTGTTAAGTCATATCCCTTTGTAAAGGAAAATCAGTAGAAGCAAATGGCACTTGTTTGTCGACTTTAAATCTAGTTCCATAATGTTAAACAAATGTTCCACAACAAATATAGTAGAGAGCATAGATTGTATGTACTTCCTACATATACTTCCGATAATTTGACGTAAAAAGAATAAAAAGGTTCCAGGGGAGTTGGAAGATTCAAAATAGTAAAAAAACCGGTGGTGTCAGGCACCAAAAAAGTATTTAAAAAAACCATCCGAATTCGAATGGTTTAAAGGCTTAGTTAATAGTTTCATGATTTAATTTTCTATGACTAATTTCAGTTAGTAATAAATGAATAAAGTCAGTGCAAAGTTCTAGGCGGATGGCTTCGTGGTAGGCATCAATTAAAAAAGTATCTTGTAGCTGCTGCAGTGATTTCAAAAGTATATCCCTCGTTTTTTAAGATTTCTATGACTATCTTAAAATAAATTCAAACTTTTTGGGGGTATAATGATGAAATGCCACAAAAAGTTCAAACTAGGATAAAAATTTTTACTACTGTGATTTTTTTACTTGAATCTATGCGAAATTTGCGTCTAAAAGAAACATTCGATGCATCAACTTTATTAATAATTGATAAATGAATTCCAGTAAAGGGTAAAAGGTGGGAAGGCATGCTGAAGAAGGTAATTATGGTTACTGATACTGAAGAAAGTGTGAAAAATGCAATCAGAGAAATCTTAAAATCGAAAAATAAAGGTCATGAGTATGCACTTGATTTAACTAGAATTATAGATAAGGAACGAAAAACAGCAATCATGAAAAAGTTAACAAGATTTTAAACAACAAAGTTCATTTCTTAGAAGGAAAAAAAGACAATTATCGAACTGAACGGAGGAGGATGGGTAGTCGGTAACATTGAATACCAGTTGAGGAGTTTGAAGAAAAATTAATCCAGCAACTGTAAACATATGCGAACAGCATATGTTTTTTATTTTTTAGTAAAAAAATTATCCGTGTATGCAGGCCGAATCCAACAAATACCATCTCGGTTCACCCATTTTTCCATTTTAAGCAGATTGTCCATATCCACTTTAATTTATATTCATATAATTACAAGAATACTATTTTTAAATGGAGTTGAGGTGCTTTAATGAGTGAGAATGTGTTAGTGATTGCCGCTCATCCTGATGATGAAATTCTTGGGAGCGGCGGAACAATCAAAAAGTTAATTAATCATGGCTATAAGGTAATTACAGTTATTGCTGCTAAAGGACGGAAGGAGGAAGAAAGTCGGATCCAGCCATTAATGCTGCAAGCAAACAAACACTTAGGAGTTGACGAGGTACTATTTTTGGAATTCCCTAATCTATTAATGGAAACGATTCCGCTTGTTGAAATCAATAAATCGATCGAAGACCTTTTAGACAAGTATAATCCTGTAATGATTTTCACCCATCATTATGGTGACACCAACAGGGACCACCAAATTTTGTTTCAGGCAGTGTTAACAGCCGCTCGTCCGTTACCCGGAAAAAAACCGGTAGAGATTCTTTGTTTTGAAACGGTTTCTTCGAGTGAATGGAGTCAGCATACGAATGATAAGGAGTTTAAACCCAATTATTTTGTAGATATTACAAATACCATCGATGACAAGCTTAAATCACTTCAGCATTATGATGTAGAAATGAGACCATTTCCACATCCTCGTTCTTATGATGGGGTGAAATATTTAGCGCGGGTCAGGGGAATGACGGTTGGGGTTGAATACGCGGAAGCTTTTGAGATCATTAGGAGGGTCTGGAAATGATGGATGAAAACCAAAATGACCAACATTTTATACCGAACCTTTTTCCTCACCTAATCTCTGCCATGGATCAATTTTTTGGGGTCAATCAACCATTTGACGAAGGACGATTGATTGAATGGAAGCAAAGCCGGCATATTCATGTAGAACCGATCGAAAACAAAAAAATGAAGATATTAATTACAACGTTTTGGGATTATCCATTTATCGGTGGTTTGCAAAACTATATCACCTCACTTAAAGACGGTTTGGAAAATTTAGGACATAGTGTCAATGTAATAGCACCAAACCATTTTCCTGCCGATGAAATGGAGGCATTACGCAATAAATACTCCGAGGAATTCACCCAATTTTTTAACAAACGTTATGGCAGCTGTAATCCAAAAATACTGCACAATATCAGCAAAATGTACAGTTTTTATATGATGCTAAAGAATATTGATCTAGCGGAATACGACATTATTCACGCACAAGATCGTTATACTGCTAATGTAATAAGTATACTAAACCAGTATAATCAAATACCTCTTTTATTCACACCACATGGATTTATGACCCAAAACAGACTAAAGTTTAACCTGATGGAAAAGGGTTCGGTTGAGGAAATCTATTTTTCAGCGATTGATAGTCAAGCGGTCAAAAATTCCAATCATTTAATCATCCTTTGTGATGTCTTTCGCCCGATTCTAAAAGATTTAGGCGCGGAGGAATATAAAATGACCACTGTATATACCGGGATTGATTTTGGGGAATGGAATATTCAGAAGGAAGTTAAGAAAAGCGAGAGTAAAACGGTGATTACCTGTGTCTCACGCCTTCGTCCCCGTAAAGGACATAAGTACTTATTTAAAGCACTGGCTCTTATTAAAGACAAGTTGAAAAATGTAGAAGTTCGGATTGTAGGTGATGGTGAGATGAAAAAAACGCTTAAGAAACAGGTTAGTGAGTTGAAATTAAAAAACGTAACATTCTTAGGAAGCAGAGATGACATTCCTAAATTGTTAAGCGAATCAGACATTTTTGTGCATCCAACCACGAGTGATACGTTGCCAATCTCAATAATCGAGGCAATGTTTATGAATCAGGCAATTCTTACGACAAATTGTGGTGGTATTCCCGAAATCATCAATGATAACTTTTCAGGATTTATAGTCGAACCGGCTAATCCAAAACAACTTGCTGAAAAGCTCGCGCTTCTTTTGAGAAAAAAATCACTAAGGAATGAATTTGCGGACAATGCACAGGCGTTTGCTCAACAACATTTAACCGTAAGTAGCATGACCAAAAAGATTGAAGAAATCTATCAATCATTAGTATGAAAGGAGGAAAAGTGTATGCGACATGATGTTCCTGCCGTTGTACTTGATCTAAGTGCAACGGGAATAGGTATTGTGCGGAGTTTAGCGAAAAAAGGGATAAAGGTATATGCATATGATACGAGAGGAAAATATGAAATTGGAAAAACTCGGTTTGCCACCTGCGGAATTTGTCCCAATCCAGTCAGTGAGGGGCCTGCATTAATTCTATTTCTTACCAGACTGGCACAAAAGTTCGGACAAAAGGCCGTTCTATATGCGGGGTCTGATGACTTTGTTCAGTTTATTTCAAAAAACAGATTTGTCCTTTCACATTACTATCGGTTTATATTACCTAAACACACATTGGTCGAAGCCGTATTAGATAAAAGATTAACGTATGAATTGGCCCTGGAATCAAATGTGCCATGCCCCAAAACATACGCGATAAATAACGAAGAACAGTTTGAGCAAATCATCCATGAAATTACCTTCCCTTGCATATTAAAACCAGTTTATTCTTCTCATTTCCGAACAAATATCGATCATCGCCTTTATAAGAAAGCTATTGTAGTAGAACAGCCTTCCCAATTGAGAGAAGAGTACCTCTTTTATCGGCCATTCGGTGAACTAATGATCCAGGAAGTCATCCCTGGGGATGAGGATTGTATTTATTCCGTCAAAACCTTTTTTGACGAAAAGATGAATTTAATTGGCTTGTGGATGAATCAAAAATTACATCAATTTCCCCCTCACTTTGGATCCACAGCTCTTGCCTTAAGTATTAGGGACGAAGAAGTCATTCAACTCGCCACAACCTTTCTAAAAGATATTCAATTCAAAGGCTTGGCGATTGCCGAATTTAAACGGGACCCAAGAGATGGGAAACTGAAATTTATCGAAATCAATGCAAGAATAGGTTTAACTCAGGCGTTATCGATTGCTTGTGGGGTTAATTTGGCCTACTTGTACTATTTATCGCTTACCGAGCAAAATCCATCACCAGTGACAGAGCAGAAAGAAGGGGTCAAATGGGTTTACTTTGTCCGTGATTTTCTTTCCTTTCGCCAAAAACAAAGAAATGGTGAAATGACGTTAATGGAGTGGATAAAGAGCTTATCTGGAAAAAAGGTTGAGGCTCTTTTTGCTTGGAATGACCCGCTTCCATTTGTTCGAAGTTTTGTTTCCCATATGCGAAATTTATGGGGGAGAAAGTAAGAAATGATAAAAGCGGGAGGGAATTTTTTATTTGAATAGTTTAGAAGAGATCATTAAATGTTGGAAACAATTTGATTGGGAAAAGAAGCTAGGAAATATACTTGGCAAAAAGGTTAATTTAGTGGAAGAAAGTATCGAATGCCTCAAAAACACACGCGAAAAGACAAGTATTTGGAAGATGGTTCTTTCAGATGGGAAGGAGTTCTATCCCATCGTGCTTAAAATATATAAACTGCCGCTGAAAGAAAATCATAGACTTGAAATAAATATGTATCAAAAAGCCTATAGCATTTATCACGAGTTTATGCCGCAATTGTATTGGCTTGAACCGCTTGTAAATGGTAATGAAACATGGATGTTTACCGAATGTTTGCAGCCACTAAGAGGTCAAATAAAATTAGCTCCCCATCATTTAGAACGAATTATTCCCACGGTGGCAAAATTTCATTCCATAACTTTTGATAAACAATTTTTGCAACATGCCGATCTTTTTGACAACTCACTTCCCCATTTTGATTCTGAGGAGAAAGTAAAGGAGCGGACTAAAGCAATCAAAAAAGCAAAGGAGAACCTGGATCTGGCAATGAAAGATCCTAACTTAAGAGAATTGGTGGCGCCAAGGTATAAAATCATCAAGAAAATACTAAAAAAAGGCCCCGTTTTTTTTCCGGAAATAACTGAATCCGGACAATGTCTCATCCATGGCGATCTCCATGTCCACAATATTTGCTGTGAAAATGCCAATGATGCGGAGGAGAATTGGAAAGTCTCTTTGATAGATTGGGAGTCTGCGAAACATTATCCATGTTGGTATGATTTGGTCGTTCTAGTCGAATTATTAATTGATTTTCGCTCGGATTGGCAAAAGAGGGAGGAAGAGATTCGAAGTCAATGTGTAAAGCTTTATTGTCAAGAAATGCTGAAATATGGAATAACCTTCAGTGAGGATCCACTGAAACTTCTAAAAATGGCGTATTTACAGAGAACCCTGGAAAAAAAGCTTTCCAGTCATCTGCAAAAGGTGTTGGATGGAGGAAATAGCACGCTTTTAAAAAGATATCTAGAGAAAATAGAAGTTTGGGGAAAAGAACTCGGTTTATATTAGAGCAGCCCCATAAACTAAATACTACAAAGGGGTTTGATAAATGAGAAAGAATGTATGGTATGTCACGATACTTATTGTTGAAGGTTGTGTATACCCATGAAGGTAATGGTAACGGGGGGAGCCGGATTCATTGGCTCCCATGTCGTTGATCTATTGACTCAATTTGGTCATGAAACGTTGGTCGTAGATAATTTGTTGTCAGGTAAAAGGGAATTTGTTTCCCCAAAAGCACGTTTCTTTGAAGTAGACATTACTTCCCCACAAATAACAAAGGTATTTGAAGTTGAAAAACCGGATGTGGTTATTCATCTTGCCGCTCAAGTGGATGTGGCCCATTCTATAAAGGATCCAGTCGGGGATGCGCACCAAAATATTCTTGGGACGATTCGTTTACTTGAATGCTGCCATAGGTTCAATGTGAAAAAATTTATATTTTCCTCCTCGTGTGCCGTTTACGGAGAAAAAGACGATTGCAGTATAAAGGAGACTTTCACCATTCAGCCCCAATCCTTTTATGGTATTTCTAAATATACTTCAGAAATGTACATTCAAATATTTAACACACTTCATAACATTCCATTCACCATTCTAAGATATGCCAATGTTTATGGCCCCCGCCAAACCTCAAAAGGAGAAGGGGGAGTAATTTCTATATTTTTCAAGAAAGTCCTTAATGGTGAAACTCCATTTATTTTTGGAGATGGTGAACAGACAAGGGATTTTGTGTATGTGAAAGATGTTGCGTTGGCCAATGTGCTTTCGATTGAAAAAGGAACAAATGAAATCTTTAATATTGGATGTAATTCGAAAACGAGCATTAATGAGCTTTATCAGACGATTACCTCACTTGCTTCAATTAATATTCCTTCCCATCCCATGCCTGCACGCAAGGGAGATATTCGCTACAGTCGATTAGATCATACCAAAGCTGTGAATCTGTTGGGTTGGAATCCGGTCTATGATTTGCAGGCAGGATTAAATGAAACCTTAAAATTTTATAAAGGTTCGTAAAATGCTGGGCGGATTTGAAGAAATATCTAAATAGAAGGAGAGTAGAAATGAAAGATTTTGAAAAAATAGTGACCAAGAATAAAGGCACAGTAACCATTCAAGACCTGAGCGGCTACAAAATGCTTGGAAAGGGTGCAGATGGATCCGTCTTTCAATTGACACCTGAGAAGTGCGTCAAAGTTTTTGTAAATGAAGACACACGAAAAAAGGAATTAGCTGCACTGCAATTAGGACAATCTTCACCTATTATTCCTATATTATATGAATATGGTACAAACTATATAGTGATGGAATTCGTGAAAGGATATAATCTTAAGCATCACCTAAGAAAAGAGAAAAAACTTTCAGAAGAAATCGTGGGAAAAATATTATCGATGCTGGATGAAATGAAAGATGTGGGTTTTACGAGACTAGATATTGAAGTTCGCCATATTTTTTTCGATGAACTAGGGGAAATAAAAGTAATCGACCTCAAAAGAGCATTTATTACGGACAGGTCTGTCCCTACCAAATTGTTAACTGGATTAAAAAAACTTGGATTCTTGAAAGAGTTTTTGGATCATGTGTCTAGGCTGAGCCCGTCCAAATATAAGGAATGGAAAAACCTGGTGAATTAGGGTCAAGCGGGGGGTGGTGTGCGAATCACTGCCCTTCTATCCTATAATATGTAAGTGGAAAAAATTGCTTATTGAATTCTAGTAACCTAGATGTTACTCAAAGAAAGTTCCTTTTCAAAAGATCAAATGTTGTTTGATAAAATAATTGTTGACTTGAGTGAAGGAATGGTAGTATAATAATTTTTGTCGCTTACGAGTGATTAAGAAATTGTTCTTTGAAAACTAAACAAACAAAATCGTGCAAACAAACAATAAATTATTAGTTTCATTAATGAAACTAAGCCAACGTAACAAATGAGCTAATCAACTTTCTTGGAGAGTTTGATCCTGGCT
>JAANMP010000047.1 GCA_011250595.1 Bacillus sp. MM2020_1
ATATACCATATTATGGGGATGATAATGGAAACATTTTGATATTGGAGTAAAAAAATGAAATTCATTTACCTTGCTTTAGAAAAGTTCATGAAAAGGGATATCCAACCAGTTGCTTTAAATCAGGACTCTATATCGTTTAAAGAGGTATTCCATACAATCGATGAAAATATTTCTTTTTTTAAACATACATTTTCTGATTCAGCTGATTTAATGATTAAGGAATTACATGAAAGAAATAATCGGGGAATTTTGGTTTTCTTAGATACGATGGTAGACAAGGATAAGATTCAAAGAGATATTGTAAAACCTATGTTGGAAGCGGAGGGTGCCCAGTTCGAACGTGTACTTCCTTCTAACTTTCTTAAATCAGATAACTTATTCAAAGCTCAAGAAGCACTTTTAAATGGGTCCTGTATCATGTTCTTAGATGGTGCCAAAGAATTCTACATGGTGGAAGTTGGCCTCTCCAAAGAGAGGACCATTATGGAACCTAGTAATGAACAAGTCATTCAAGGATCTCATGAAGGCTTTATCGAAAATCTTTCAACCAATCTTCATTTAATTAGGAAATCGTGTAGAACCGTAAACCTTACCATGGAATATTTAACAGTCGGTGACCAGATTCAATCCAAAATAGCGATGGTTTATATGAAAGACCTTGCCAATATTGAAATGATCAACGAATTCAAACGGAGGGTCCATTATATTTCAATGGATTATATCCCCAGTACTGGAGCTCTTCAGGAATTGATCGAAGATTCCACATGGTCACCCTTTCCTCAGATATTAAGTACAGAGAGAATAGATCGTGTAGTGAGTCATTTGAATGAAGGAAGAGTGGCAGTGTTGATGGAAGGGTATCCTGCTTGTTTAATTATTCCAGTTACTTTTTTTGCATTTTTCCATTCACCTGATGATTATAACTCCCGCTGGATGATCGGAACCTTTATCCGTTCCCTGAGGCTCGTAAGCATTTTCCTTGCGGTTAATTTACCTGCTATTTATATTGCGGTGATTGGTTTTCATTTTGAAGTACTGCCGGATGATTTAGTTCTCCCTGTTGTAAGTTCAATAAAAAATATACCTTTTCCTCCGTTAATTGAAGCACTTGTAATGGAGTTGACCATAGAACTGATTCGCGAAGCGGGGGTACGCCTTCCATCAAGAATTGGACAAACCATCGGTATTGTCGGAGGTTTGGTTATTGGTGATGCGGTTGTCCGTGCAGGTCTCATTTCGAATACCATGATTGTGGTTGTGGCGATTACGGCCATTGCAGCCTACAGTATCCCTACCACAGAAATGAGTGATGCCGTACGATTTTTGCGTTTTCCCCATATGATCTTGGCGTCAACCTTTGGATTTGTAGGGATAGTCTTTGGTTTTATGTTTACTTTAGCTCATTTATGCAGATTAGAATCATTTGGCACAGCCTACTTTGCACCTTGGGCACCATTTCGATTAAAAGACATTAAAGATACGTTTATCCGTTTGCCCCTATGGAAATTTAATACACGTCCGCTTGATTCAAAACCAAACATCCTGAAAAAGCAATCTTTGGCAAGGGGCTGGGAAAGTAATGAAACAAAACAAGAATAGAATTACGAACAAACAGCTTGTTTTTATGATTATCCAGGCCCAAATTGGTGTAGGAATATTATCGTTACCCCATGATGTGGCTTTAGTAGCCAAACAGGATGGCTGGATTTCCACTCTTATCGCAGGAGTCATCTCACAGGCGATTATTTTTGCCTATTGGGGACTAAGCAAAAGATTTCCTTCGCTATCTTTGTACCAAATACTCCCAAAATTACTAGGGGAAGTTGTTGGGAAACTACTCATTTTCTGTTATGCACTCTATTTTATGGTAACAGGGGGCTTAGTTTTAGCAAGATATAGTGATATCCTGGATAAATGGATTTTACCTCGTACTCCTAATTGGATTACAATGGTTTTAATCCTCATCACCTGCATTTACATCGTCAATGTAGGTTTAACCAGTATAGCTAGATTTTATGTACTGGTATCCCCTATTCTGTTTGTATTATTAGTGTTGATTGCGTATGCAATGAAGGATGCGAACTTCCTGTATATCTTTCCAGTAGGAGACCATAGCATTCTAACGATTTTGAAAGGTTCAAAAGAAGCGGCTTTCTCCATGTTGGGCTTTGAACTGTTTCTTTTTATCCATCCCTATGTGCAATCTTCTGGAAAAGAGAAGTTGATCGCCATCACAACAGCGAACATTTTTGTCACCCTCTTTTATACCTTTTTGGTGTTTGCAGCCCTTGTCTATTTCGAGCCCACTATAGATATCGCACTGACTCCAGAGCCATTATTATATATGATTAAAGCCTATTCGTTTCAAGTTCTCGAAAGGACGGATTTATTTTTCTTATCGCTCTGGCTTGTCATCGTTGCAACTTCGATTGCGAACTGGCTATTATTATCTTCAATGGGGTTGGCCTGCCTTTTTAGAAAAAAACACTATGCCGGCTTTCTGCCCATTGTTGCAGGAGTCTATTTAATTTTGGCTCTTCTTCCTGATCAAGGAAGAGACTTTAAAAATTTCAATCAATTTCTTGGGCCGACGCACTATATTTTTATCGGCGTCATCCCTGTACTTCTACTCATTCTCACGTGGGTTTTTCCGAAAAAAGAAGTGGTGAATAATCCATGAAAAGCCAAAAGCCTATCATTGTACTCCTATGTTTATTACTTACTGGATGCTGGGATCAGCACCTGTTGAAAAATGCGGTTCTGGTACAAATATTAAGTTTGGATTTGACAGATAACGAAGATCTGTTGTTAGGGGTTTCCATCCCTATCATCGAGGAGGCCGCAGGGGGACCGCAAGCTTTGGTAAGAAGTGAAACATTTTCTGCAAAAGGTCATACACCAAGGGATAGCCGACGTAAAATCGACCGAGAAATATCTGGAATATTGGATACATCTAAAAATAAACTGGTTCTATTTGGCGAACAAATGGCCGCTTCAGGTATTTATGCACCGTTAGATGTCATTTGGAGAGATCCACGAAATTCATTGGGGGCAACACTGGGGGTAGTGGAGGGAGAAGCGGTTAATCTGCTTAAAATTAGACCGAAACATGAGACAAACGTGAGCGAATATATACAAGACGCTCTTACAAGCGCAGAAGAAAACTCCATTATTCCGAAACAAACCATCCAGACACTCGCTTCAGAAATGCTTGATCCGGGAGAAGATATCGTCCTTCCTTACCTAAAAATGAATAACAAGAAAAGCGCTATAGTGGTCGGCTTAGCACTCATGAATGAGAAAAAATATGCGCGAAGTATACCACCACAAGATTCAACCCTCCTTCTCTTATTGAATAACAAAAAAGGAAAATACGCACGATTTACAAAACAAGTACATAACGGTGAGGAGCAGAAATTAAAAAACTATATTACATTTAATGTCCACAAAATGAAAAGAAAATTAAAAGTACAAGTAAAAAATGGAGAGGTTTCTGTTTATATACATTCACATTTAAGGATAAACGTTGAAGAATATCCAAAAGGGGATGTTCCAAAGGAAATAGATCGACTTAACAAGGCTTTATCCAAGGAGCTTACAGAGGACGCTAATCAGGTCGTTACAAAATTACAGCAGTCGAACTGTGATGTTTTTGGAATTGGAAGGCGACTGATTGCGCTTCACCCCAAAACTTGGGACATGCTGGATAAGAAGGATTATTTTAAAAATATAAAGTTTAATACAAAGGTGAAAGTTGAAATCATCAAAAACGGTATTGTCTTGTAATGTGTAAGTAATCAACCATGAGTACTAAGAAAGGGAGTAGCGGAAAGCTGTAAATTAGCCTTACTGTGTTAAACGGTAGGGCTATCACGGTGCTCTATTGGAAGTCATTCAGAAGTTTACTCGGCGATGAGTTAGTTGATACTACAAGTATCTATGCTCAGTTAAGCAGAAGCAAAAGTAGGCTTAGAGGAGATTATGGAGCGGTTAGGTCACTGTGACGATGAGACAACCAAAAATGTTTATCTGCATGTAACCAAAGAAATGAAAAAAGAGGCATCTCATAAATTTGCTCAATTAATGAGATGCCTCTAATCAGGCGAGAAAGGTAAAGCATTGATTTTGGTCAAGGTTTTTAGCAATTTATTTTGATAGTATTCAGTTGAGGATGATAATCACTTTCAAAAAGGGGTGTCTTTAGATGGTACTTTCATCATATGAACTTAAATATTGGAAAAGAGAATTTCCATTATTAAAGAAAATAACAAAACTCCAACCTGTTTTATGGTTAAATACAAATTTAAAGCCAATGAAAGATTTGCCGGAATTTCCTGTAACGATTGATGATATGATAGAGGCTGAAAAGTTATGGGAGCGCTTTATTCCATTTTTTATAAAGGAATTCCCTGAGACGAAAGAATTGAATGGAATCATTGAATCACCATTGAAAAAAATAAACAGAATGAAAACTGCATTATCCGGAACTTTTAATGGTGATCTTTATTTAAAGTGTGATAATGAATTACCGATTGCTGGTTCTATTAAATCAAGAGGCGGAGTTTACGAGGTTCTTCATCATGCCGAACAATTAGCATTAAAGAGTGGACTTGTAAGTAAGAACGATAATTATGAGATTTTTTCTGAAATAAAGTTAAAGAATTTCTTCAGCCAATATAAAATTGGGGTAGGTTCCACTGGAAATCTCGGTTTAAGCATCGGGATCATAAGTGCAAAACTTGGCTTTGATGTATCCGTTTACATGTCAGCCGATGCTAAGCAATGGAAAAAGGATTTGCTTCGTGAAAAAGGGGCAACTGTGTACGAGTTTTCCGGTGATTTCGGGGAAGCAATAAGTGCTGGAAGACAAAAGACATTGACAGATCCTCAAGCTTATTTTGTCGACGATGAAAAATCAAAGCATTTATTCTTAGGGTACAGTGTTGCAGCTTTCCGTTTACAAAAGCAATTGAAGGAAAAAAATATTAAAGTCGACAAGGATCACCCGCTTCTTGTTTATCTTCCGTGCGGAGTGGGCGGTTCTCCAGGAGGAATCACTTTTGGGTTAAAGCAAATTTTTGGTGATCATGTCCATTGTTTCTTTGTAGAACCAACTCATTCCCCCTCTGTATTAATTGGTCTGTTAACGGGGGAAAAAGAAAAAGTTTGTGTGCAGGACTTTGGTATCGATAATCGGACGGAAGCTGACGGCTTGGCAGTAGGCCGCCCCTCTAGTTTTGCAACTTCTATTAGTGAGCATCTCATCAGCGGTATTTATACTGTAGAAGATGATGAATTATACAGATTACTTGCTTTATTGGCAGACAATGAAGGAATTTTCATTGAGCCATCTTCAACATCCGGCCTTTTGGGACCTGGACTAGTAGCAAATTCAGGTTATTTAACATATGAGGAAAAAGGAACACATATTGTTTGGGCAACCGGTGGATCACTCGTCCCACAGGTGGACATGGAGCGCTTTTACGAAAAAGGGAGAGAACTAATTCACCAGGTTTGTCTTGTTCATTAGAAGATGAAAAATGGGAGTCAGCCACTACTTAAGTTACCTTGGACCGACTCCCTTTTCTTCACTTTTTACATAATGTTATATTGAGTGAAAAAATTTCAAAACAATAAGTCGACCTATCATCGGCATATTGTTTTTTTAAAGTATGCTATTTTACTATATGTTTTTCTATTTTTTAGCGGTATAGGGACAGTCCTCATAAAGCGACAACCAACCTTTTATCCGAAAATAAACCAAGTCTCCCATTACTGTTCAAAATATTCCTCTAATAAGGCTCACAATTATATTCAGTAACAGATGCACCAGTCTTTGATATGGCTAAATTTAAGGGCAGAATATCCTTTTCAATCCATCTGTTAAACAGTTTTTTGATTTGTTCTTCACTTTTTACCAAAGCAATACCGCAATCGCCGGCTTTCCGTATACAACTGCATGTTCGCCTGTTAATATCAATTTACTATGTTCATAACCCACTGCGGTCTTTGGTATAGATGCAATCATTTCCATTCCCCTCGAAAAATTTATAGCCTTCTTGCTCTTAAGATTCATTTTTGTATTTTTCCTCTTGATTGTGTAAGCAGAACCTTTCTGTTAGAGCCGTATGAGCATTTTCAGCAGCGAATTTCAGCAATTCCTTTTTTTGCCCGCGTTTTGGCACAATTATTTTTATCTTCGGAAAATACTTTGCTAACTCTTCATTGACCGGAATTGGAATTATAACTTCTTTTGGGATGACGATACCATCATGTAAATAAAATTGTTTTAGGAAGGTACACAATGCTTTTTCAGACTTTCCAGAAAACTTGAATATCGACACATCACGTCCTGTTACTTTTCCTTTCCGGACAAAAAATACTTGTACACACATCCAACCTTCTCTGACATCAATACCGACCACATCTCTATCGATAAAATCTTTTGTGAGCATTATATTTTTTTCCATTACAACTTTAATCTGGTAAATTTTATTCTGAAGCTCCCTTGCTTTCTCGAAGTTTAACCTTGCTGCCGCAGACTGTCTTTCCCTCTTTAATTGTTTTTTTATGTCTTTGTAACCATTGTTAAAAAAACGGAGAATTCCATCAATGGATTCCTTATATTCTGCTGTGCTTACTTCTCTTGCACACGGTCCAATGCATCGACCTAAATGATAATATAAGCAGGCGCGCTTGCACGAAAGCGAGCACCTTCGCAGCGGATAAAGATATTCCAGTAATTTTTTCTTTTCGTTTGCAGCTTGAACATTAGGGTATGGTCCAAAGTACTTTCCATTTTTAACTTCCCGAGTAATGATAAGGCGAGGATGCCTCTCATCTGTAATTTTTATATATGGATAGCTTTTATCATCTTTTAGTAAAATGTTATACTTCGGAAGGTTTTCTTTAATCAAATTCATTTCAAGAATAAGTGCTTCCGTATTGCTGGAAGTAACAATATAATCAAAGTCTTCTATCTCTTTTATAAGGCTTTGAGTTTTTTCATCATGTGAACCAACAAAATAGGAATAGACACGATTTTTTAACACCTTTGCCTTTCCCACATAAATAATCCTGCTGCAACTATTTTTCATTAAATAGCATCCTGGCTTTTCAGGGAGAATCTTTAATTTATTTTTAATTGTTTGATTCATTTCAATCACCTGCCTCCATTGAAATTCACGCCCACTATTTTTTATTTACGTCTCTTACACAAGAGACCAAGCTTATTTAAATGTACATACTGACCTCCAACTTTACTTGGATTCACAATAAAACATTTAATAAAATGATATACCTTTCCTTTTAATCATTTAATTGATTGACATCAAGTATAGATAATTTTGAAAGTGTTATTCTCGAATTGTACTTCTAGCAAGTTCAGACTTTATGTCTATTACATTAATGATAGGGAATGAGAGATATGGAGAAAGAATTTTTGAATAAACTTTATATGAAGAGTCGGGCTGACAGAATTAAAGGGTTAGCTCTATCTAATGTTATATCTACGGAAGATGCAATACTCTTGAAAGACGACTTGCATTTGCCAGCCGAAGTTGCTGACCATATGATTGAAAACCAAATTGCCACATATGAATTGCCGCTGGGTGTAGCTGTCAACTTTTTAATTGATCAAAAGGAATATGTTATACCAATGGCTGTAGAAGAACCTTCAGTCATTGCAGCAGCCAGCTCCGCAGCCAAAATTATAAATTTAGCGGGAGGCTTTCAAACAACCATCCAAAATCGCACAATGATTGGACAGGTAGTCTTAAAGGATATTCCAGATATGACATTTGCTCGAGATATGGTAATAAAACACCAAAAAGACATATTACAAAAAGCAAATGAAGCCTACCCCTCCATTGTGAAACGAGGTGGAGGAGCAAAAGAAATTATTATTCGACCCATTGCGGCTGATAAAACTTTTTATACACCTTCCTTTTTTGTCATCCATCTTCACATTGAAACTATGGAAGCAATGGGAGCGAACATCATCGATACTATGGTCGAAGCCATTAAACCTTACTTGGAGGAATTAACAAATGGTACAGCCCTGATGGCGATCCTCTCCAACTATGCAACGGAATGTCTGGCCACAGCAAACTGTCGTATCCCAGTTTGGTCTTTGAGAAAAGGAGAATATACAGGTGAAGAAGTGCGAAATCGTATCATTGAGGCTTGTCAACTTGCTATTGCTGATCCGTACAGAGCTGTTACCCATAACAAAGGAATTATGAATGGGATTGACTCTGTTGTGTTGGCAACTGGAAACGATTGGAGGGCAATTGAAGCAGGGGTTCATGCGTTTGCAGCACGTTCTGGACAATACCGCTCTCTTTCATCTTGGAGTAAAGCGGAAAACGGGGATTTATTGGGGAGTCTGACTGTACCCTTACCAATCGGCGCTCTTGGTGGTTCCATTAATTTCCATCCTGCTGCCCAATTTAGTAAACGAATATTAGGTTACCAAAGCGCAAAAGAATTAGAATCAATTATTGTTTCTGTTGGACTAGCTCAAAACCTTTCAGCCCTTAAAGCACTTGTCACAGAAGGAATCCAAAAAGGACATATGGGTCTTCAGGCAAAATCTCTTGCTATTAGTGCAGGAGCCAAAGGAAAAGAAATCAAGTATGTAGCAGACAATTTAAAACAAAGAAAAAATATGAACTTAGCCGCTGCAAAAGAAATTTTAATGCAATTAAAAGAGAAATAATTCCCTGCAATATTGCGGAAGTCTAAACCGGAAAATGGATTAATGATTGTTTCCATGTAAAAAAGGTGTCTTTAAGTTCATCCTATGAACTAAAGACACCTTTTTTTAATTTACTTTATTTACATACTCACGTTTATGCTCATTAACTCCAGCCAAACAAATTGCTGCAGGATCTTTTTCAATCGGGAACCTTGCACTTGAAATTTCAGCAAGTGAAGTTGCTTGAAATATTTCTTCGTATTCAGAAATACTGATTTCTCTACGTTCTGATATTAATTTTGCATGTTGAGCTTTGTATAAAGCTTCCCGATATTGAGGCTGCACGATGCAGGAAAAGAATTCTCCAACTGCTCCCGATCCATAACTGAATAGACCAATCCTTGATCCTGGTTCGATGTCGGTATTTAATTCTAGTAAGGATAACAAACTCAAGTACAATGATCCTGTATAAATATTGCCAACGACCTTGTTATATCTTCTGCTGATTTCAAAGTTTGCCAACAGCCTTTTCTGAACCTCATCCATGCCTTCATCAATAACTGTCCTTAATGCTTTCAAGCCTAACTTCGTATATGGCAAATGGAAACAAATGGCCTCAAAATCTTTTAGTTCCAGTCCAGTCCTGTCCTTATACTGCTTCCAAACATTTTGGAAAAAGGAAATGTATAGTTCAACAGAATACTTTCCTTGGACAAAAGCCGTATCAGAGTATAGAGGGCGCCAAAAGTCCATAACATCTTCTGTATGATAAACACTTGGACCTTCAATAGTCATAATCCTTGGATTAATACTCATTAAGATCGCCACCGCGCCGGCTCCTTGGGTGAATTCTCCAGGTGAATTCAAGCCATATCTTGATATATCCGATCCAAGAACTAAGACCTTACTTTCAGGATTTAATGCGATATGCCCTTTTGCTATTTGGACGGCAGCTGTAGCACCATAGCAGGCTTCTTTTACTTCAATAGAGCGTGCATTGTTGCTTAATCCTAATAAATGATGAACATAAATTGCGGCTGCCTTTGAAAAATCAATTCCCGATTCTGTAGCAAAAATGACAAAATCAATTTTTTCCTTGTCGTCTTCATCTAAAATTTCTAATGCTGCGTTAGCCGCCAAAGTAACAGCATCCTGTGTAATCGGAGGGACAGCCATTTTCTCCTGTCCAATCCCAATAGTGAGCTTTTCTGGTTTTTCATTTCTTGCAAGAGCCAGTTTATTCATATCGATATACAGATGTGGCGTATAAAAGCCAATCTTGTCAATTCCTATTTTCACAATGATTCACACCTTTTTTTCATGTCATTTTTAAAGGGCATAGGACCTTTTTCTGATTTCTCCATTTGATTGGTAGAGCCTTTTAAAGAGAAGACTCTGTTAAACTTGGATGTTGATTTAAGCTTCGGGCGCTCGCTTTCCACCGGGGAGGTCCTGGAGCCTCCTCGGCGCTTAGAGATAAGCGGGATCCATCTCGTTTTCCTCCTTCTCTTTCATACTCTTATCTTAATACTGATCTCTTTTTCAAAAATTGATGACAATCAAAATTCATCTCTTATTAAAAAATTTCTTCGATTCACTGAGTTATTTCCATTGTTCAGTTCAAATTCATTAAACTTTTTGGTTGTGTTCTTTTAACGTCCGTCATCTAAAAAGTCTTGATACGCAAATTTTGACAAAAAAAACCACTCCCCGTTGATAGGAAGTGGTTTTACCTTTGTTATTATTAGAAGAATGATTTAATACTTGCTAGGATTGTAAGAATACCGATGATAATAACAAAGATATTGCTGAATTTGCCTCTGTACTTAGCTAGTACAGGAACTTTACGGATAGCATACATTGGTAATACACAAAGGATTGCTGCAACTAGCGGACCGCTCAAGCTATCAATTAGTCCAAGGATACTTGGGTTTGCATACGCAACATACCAGCATGATAATACTACAAAGATAAGAATTGATGTCTTAACTGTCTTTTCTTTGATGTTCTTTCCACGTGCTCTGCCAGCCTCAAGAATCATGTCACGCATAACCTCATACGCTCCAACATAGTGTCCAAGGAAAGACTTTGTTATTGCTACAAATGCGATGATAGGAGCTGCAATTGTAATTAGATTTGAGTTTTGCACATTCGCAAGATATGACAGAATAGATAGATTTTGTTCTTTTGCCATAATTAAATCTTTTGGAGTTAAGCTCAAGACACTGCTCCAAACGAAGAACATAACTACTGCGAAGGTCATAATATAAGTAACCTTTTGGATTTGCGCGCTCTTTGCGTCAACAGCTTCGATACCATAAGTTGCTCTCTGTTTGATAACAAATTGCGAAATGATAGGAGAATGATTAAATGAGAATACGATAATTGGTAGAATCATCAATATCGTTCCAAAAATTCCAGTTCCAGTTGATGCACTTGAAACACTTGAGAAACTAAGCATCGACGTATTCCACTGTGGAATTAACGATACTGCAATAAAAAGTAGAGAAACGATAAACGGATATACAAGCATACTCATAAATTTCACCGTAATATCTTGTCCAAAATTTAAAATCGTGATTAGACCAAGTATTAACACAAGTGATAAGATCGCCCTTGGAGGCTCTGCCATGCCCAATTGGTGCACCATAAAACTACTAGCTGTATTGGTAAGAGCTACTGAATACATCAACACAATCGTATAGATGGAAACAAAAAATACGATATTAAAAGTGATACTTGCCTTTTTCCCGAAATACTCTCTAATCGTGCCTGTAATCCCATCTTCAGCGGAGTTAGAAGCATAGATCATTTTAGCAAGTGCTCGATGTGAGTAGTACATGATTGGTAATGAAAGTAAAGTAATTAATAGTAATGAAAGTAAACCGCCTGCTCCGGCATTAATCGGTAAAAAAAGTACCCCTGCTCCAATTGCTGTTGCAAAAAGGCTTAAAGCCCATGTGGTATCTTGTTTATGCCATTTTTTCGGATCTGGATACTGTTTTTGTTCAGGTTGTTGATATTCGTAATCAAATTGTCCAGCGGTATTCCCATGCATAATATAGTCCTCCTCGTAATATCTTATATTTTTTATTTTAAAAATAACTTACTACCCTTTAAAAATTTGCTCAATATTTCACAAATTGTCCGTAAATGTTACCTCGGTATATGTTTGTCGCCGAAGATTCTACTTTTAATCGCAATTCCTGTCGGTGTTGCAGCAACTCCACCAAGACCTGTTTCTCTTAATTCACGAGGCATTTGCCTTCCAACTCTATACATCGCTTCAATGACTTCATCGGCATTGATCACATTTGTTACATCTGCTAATGCAATATCCGCTGCGACTAAAGCATTGGCTGTTCCGATGGCATTTCTTTTTACACAAGGTATTTCGACTAAACCAGCAACAGGGTCACAAACAAGACCTAGTAAATTTTGCAATGCTGTTGAGAATGCTTCAGAAGATTGCTGCGGTGTTCCTCCTGCCGCTTCTACCGCTGCAGCTGCTGCCATAGCTGACGCACTTCCTACTTCAGCCTGACATCCACCGAAAGCTCCGGCAATACAAGCATTATTTGCAACAACCATCCCAAACAAAGCAGATGTGAAAAGAAAATGAATCATATCTTCACGACTTAGGTTGAGTGTATCTTTAATACCAAATAGTACGCCCGGAATCGTCCCGCTTGCACCTGCTGTTGGAGTCGCACAAATTGCCCCTAACGAAGCATTCACTTCATTCACTCCAATTGAGCTTTGGACTCCGTATACCATCAAATCCCCAGAAAGTGTTTTCCCTTTTGATCGATAGTTCATTATCTTTACTGCATCTCCACCAGTTAAACCAGTTGGTGAAAATACACCGTCGCCTTCAATGCTTCTATTAATGGAGTTTTCCATTGTCGTTAAATTCTTTTCCATTTTGCTCCAAACCTCTTCGTAAGAAGCTTTTGTTATTCCCATTTCCTGTTCAATCATTAATGCATAAAGGGGCATTTGTCTCTTATTTGCTGCTTCGACAATTTCCTTTATTGATGTGTACATATCTTATTCACCCCTGTTTTTAATAGAGAATCATAATATTTGCTAAGTTGTTTAAGCTTTCTAGTTCTTTCTGGATATTTTTTGACAATAACATATCTAAAGCAAACGCATGTAAATACTTCTTACTTCCTTCTAAATGATAATAGTCGTTTACTTCTACTTCATATTTCTTAAGAATTCTGCGTAACATGAATTCAATATCCGTATCTTCAGAAATGGCGATAACAATTGGCAGTGGCCCAATTAGTTTTAATTGAAAACCATCTACCTCAATCTCTTTCACTTCAATTAATCCGCCGCCGATCGAAATTCCGAGTGTTCGAATACTTCGACTATCATCTTCCAAATAAACATCTGCTGTATTTGGGTGACCTGCTGGACTTTCCCCTGGAATTTCAATAAAAGTAATATCCATGCCTTTGGCTTCTGCTATATGAATCGCATCTGGTACCCTGCTGTCATCTGGAGCAAACCCTAATATTCCCCCAATAATGGCAAAGTCTGTTCCATGTCCTTTATGAGTTTCCGCGAAGGACTCGTAGTACTTGACGACAACCTTCTTCGGGAGACCTTGAAATAACTTATTTGCTACAGCCCCAATTGCTAAAGCTCCTGCTGTATGTGAACTGGAAGGACCAATCATAACCGGACCCATCACATCAAAGCAACTTTTGTACTTAACTGCCTTTTTTTCTTTAATAGGCGCCAACCCAATACTCATAAAAGTACCTCCTTAAATTTGGCCCAAATGGAGTTTCATACAGTGCTTTTAGCCATTCGGACTCTAGCAGACATTAGAATAAAGATGTTAGAAAACGCTTCCAGATTCCTGCAAAAAAATTTATTTTTCTGTAAAACTATTGCCTCATTAATAGAAATAATTTATTACAGTAATTATTTTTTATTACCACATGCAAAAATATATCATGCCTTCAAACCTATGTCAATATAATAATAATAATAATCTATTATTATAAAAAAAAAATATTATATAACCTTGGAATATTTCAAAAGTTTGATATAATCTAATTGTACTTAAAAAAAATAGGGATAATTATACGAATTTTCCTCCACTATCCATTATCTTGTTAATAATCTGAATCAAGCGTAACCAAGCGAACAGTATAATTAAAACGCTTTCAATTAAAATTTAAATAATAGCAAAAGAACTCTTGTTTATTGGAAAAGGACTATCTAAGGAGGGGTATTAATTGGAGAAAGAGTTATTTCGGCACTATCAAAATATTATGAATTACTTCGGAGCAATTTTAGGATCTAATTATGAATTTGTTTTACATGTCTTAATACCTGAGGGTGGTTCTCAGATTGGTCACATCGTCAATGGAGAATTAAGCGGCAGGACATTGAATGGGTCGTTAACGGATTACGCCAAAAAGCTTATCAGTGAAAAAGTCTATTTAGAGAAGGATTTCGTTACAGATTATGTTGGAGAAGGACCACGGGGAAAAAAGTTTCGTTCTTCTACTCTGTTTATAAAAGATTCTAAAGGTGTATTACAGGGTCTGTTATGTATAAATTTCGATGCAGACGTCTACCGCAAAGTCGCAAAAGACGTGTTAAAGTTAGTTAATCTAAGCCTTGATATTGAACATATCGAGATGAAAACCGAACAAGAGCAGCCAGTTGAACGACTTCACGATAATGTTAGTAATATCATTTATACTGTAATCGATAAAGATATCCTAGAATCTGGTGCCCAATTATCACCAGATCAAAAGAAACTGGCGATAGCCAAATTAAAAGAATATGGGGTATTTGATATTAAAGGCACCATAAATGAAGTTTCTGATATAATGGGAATGTCTGAATCAAGTGTTTATCGTTACCTTCAGATGGTATCACGAGATTATTCAATGCAAAAATAACCAAAGTATAATAATAGCTACAAAAAATAAGCTGGAGAGTTCCGGTAATCTGTATAGATTATTTCATTTTTAGCTCTTTTGTTCCTAGTTCTTATAGTTAATATCCTTTCATTTCGAATGAGGATTAGTCTTCATTCACTTGTTGCCCTATACAAAAAGGCTTCCCAAAGTTTTTCAACTTTTGGGAAGCCTTTATTAATTAAGCTTAATGTTTGTGATTCTTTGTATTTATTTAAGCGTACATTCTCTTTTACATCCGCATTATAATAAACCTTTTTGTGTAGAATATTAATTTACAATAGTCGAAATATGGAAAAAGCGCCATTCCGTGAAAGGGAAGACGCTTGTTTGCTTGTTTGATTTATTCGGTTACCCTTATTATACAACGAGGTCGGAAGCGCTTTCAAAAAACGTCTTTTTTGTCCAATCTGTCAGAAATGTAAACTATCTTAGGTCGAATGGTGTAAAGTTTTCGACTATAACTTTAACTTCCTCATGACTATATTTTCCTGAATTGAGATTTAATAATATATTTAGGGCATCAGCCTGACTGATTGTAAATTCAGAAGCTACTAGCCAAGTGTCTTTTTTCCCTTGTACGAGCTGGTTAATAAAGTGAAAGCTACCTACTTTAATTGTACCATGAGCTATAGCGATGGCTTGTTCTTTGGGAATAAACTCATGAACCCTAACAAGTATTGTTTTGCTTTCTGAATTACTTAGGAGTGTTTTTGCAGCTTCATTACGCTTTTCTTCTCTTTCGCGTCTCTTTTTACCTTCATTCTTATATTGTTCTTCAATTATTTTTACAGCTTCAGCAACACTTGTCCATGTTTCTTTCATTACAGTCCGAACTTTGTTTTGAAACTCTTCCCTATTCATTTATTTACCTCATTCTTAAATGACCTTGATTTCTCGGAGACATTGAAAACCCAATTTAATGCTGTTTTGTCTTTCACCATAAATCCACAGTCTAACATGGCTCCCTTAAATGCTCCATTTGTGACGTAAAAACCATTTTCCGACCTTTTGAAAAGATGTTTCATTCCATGAGATGTATGTCGCTCATTAAATGATTTAATACGATTGAGGTATGTTGCAACCCAAGATGCTAAATTGAACATTTCTTGCTGGGACAATTTTTCAAAGTCATTTGGATGATTAGCATCCATTTTCCTTATTCCCCCCTTACTTTTTTAATTTCTATAGGGTCTATTTCGTCATCCATTATTAAAACTCCTTTTTACGAAATTTATTCGTATTTGTAGGTAGATTTAAAACACAAAGAGAGGCGAAAACAGCTTCTCGCCTCGTAGAACTTGCCAAAGAAAACGGAACCTACATTAAAGAATCCGAGATCCCTTTTGAAAAATTCGCCTCAGATTGGTTAAAGAACTATAGCCGCAGCGAGGTAAAGGTTAGTAGTGTACGGGCTAGGGAAAAGGAAATGCAGCATTTTATTAGGGTTTGGCGGTCTTACCCGATCAGCCGGATTACAAAGAAAATGTACCAGAACCGGATCTTTGATTTACAGCAATACAGTGAAAATTATATGGATGGCATTCATGCTTGCGGAAGGATGATTTTTAGGCATGCTGTAGAATTAGGATCGATGAAAGTTAATCCTACAGAGAATTTAGCAGCAAACAGAAGAGGAATTAGAAAAAGAAGAAGAGGAAATTGTCTTTTTGGAGAAAGAAGACCTTGCTGATTTTAACGAAAAACATGGTACGATTCAGATTATTAAAACTCTTTTCAACCCAAATAACAATATTGAGAAATATGAGTTTCTTCCACCAAAGACAAAAAGGTTCAATCCGCACCATCAAAATTGATAATATGCTGGTGAACATGCTGAAAGAACATGAGATTAAAAAATTGGAATCATTTACCAAGATAACGGCTTTATTTTTGCTCGAGAGGATGGACATCTACAACTAAGAAAAGTCATATCAGATACCAGATTAAAACGGCTCCTCAAAAAGGCTGGGATTGAAAGGAACATTACTCCACCCCCATTCCGGCACCCACACATCTTTCCTAATTGAAGCTGGAGTCGGTATTAAGGAAATACAGCAGCAGTTAGGACATACGGATATTAATACCATAATGAATATCTATGCTCATATGACTGCCAATATGGAAGAAAAGGCCTCCCAACAGTTTAGCAAACTGATGAAAGACCTTCTCCTATAGTTAGCTTTTTGTCACAGGTTGCCGTGTTTTTTATAAAACGAGGACAAATCCGAGGACAAGAAAAGCATATTATCATTTTAGACGTTGATATAACAGGGTTTTAAATCCCTAATTACATCATGCCGCCCATTCCACCCATACCGCCCATGTCAGGCATACCCATGCCTGAACCAGCTGGTTCTGGTTTGTCAGCAACAACTGCTTCAGTTGTTAAGAACATAGCCGCTACAGATGCAGCGTTTTGTAATGCATAACGAGTAACTTTAGTTGGGTCAACGATACCAGCTTGGATCATGTTTACCCATTCGCCAGTTGCAGCGTTGAAACCAGTACCGATTTCTTCACGTTTTAAGCGGTCAACGATAACAGATCCTTCAAGACCAGCGTTGTGAGCGATTGTGCGTACAGGCTCTTCCATCGCACGTAATACGATGTTGATACCTGTTGCTACGTCGCCTTCAGCTACGATTTCAGCTACTTTGCTGTATACGTTAAGAAGGGCTACACCACCACCGGATACGATACCTTCTTCAACTGCAGCACGAGTAGAGTTTAATGCATCTTCAATACGAAGTTTGCGCTCTTTTAATTCAGTTTCAGTTGCAGCACCAACTTTGATTACTGCTACACCGCCAGCTAATTTAGCTAAGCGCTCTTGTAATTTTTCACGGTCAAATTCAGAAGTAGTTTCTTCTAATTGAACACGGATTTGGTTTACACGAGCTGCGATTTCAGCAGAATCTCCTGCACCTTCAACGATCGTTGTATTTTCTTTAGTAACAACCACTTTAGCAGCACGGCCTAAAGAGTTGATAGTTGTAGTTTTAAGTTCACGGCCTAACTCTTCAGTGATAACTTCTCCGCCAGTTAGAGCAGCGATATCTTCTAGCATGGCTTTACGACGGTCACCAAAGCCTGGAGCTTTAACAGCAACAGCATTGAATGTTCCGCGAAGCTTGTTCACTACTAGAGTAGAAAGTGCCTCACCTTCAACATCTTCAGCAACTAATAATAGCGGCTTGCCTTGTTGAACCACTTGCTCAAGAACAGGAAGGATTTCTTGAATGCTAGAAATCTTCTTGTCTGTAATTAAGATATATGGATTTTCTAAAACAGCTTCCATCTTATCTGTATTAGTTACCATGTAAGCAGAAGTATAACCACGGTCAAACTGCATACCTTCTACTACATCCAATTCAGTTGTGAAGCCTTTAGATTCTTCAATGGTGATAACGCCGTCGTTGCCCACGCGCTCCATTGCTTCAGCAATCAATTGGCCCACTTCTTCGTCAGCTGCAGAGATAGAAGCAACCTGTGCGATAGAAGCTTTGTTTTCAATTGGTTTAGAAATTGCTTTTAATTCTTCAACCGCTGCTACAACTGCTTTTTCGATCCCTTTGCGGATACCCATTGGGTTTGCACCTGCAGTTACGTTCTTTAAGCCTTCGCGAATCATCGCTTGAGCAAGAACAGTTGCAGTTGTTGTACCGTCACCGGCAACATCGTTTGTTTTGCTTGCTACTTCAGCAACAAGTTTCGCACCCATGTTTTCGAATGCATCTTCTAATTCGATTTCTTTTGCGATTGTTACACCATCATTAGTGATAAGTGGTGAACCGAATTTTTTCTCAAGAACCACGTTGCGTCCTTTAGGTCCAAGAGTAACTTTTACTGCATTTGCTAGAGCATCAACACCACGAAGCATTGCGCGGCGTGCATCTTCACTAAACATAATCTCTTTAGCCATTGTTTAAAAACCTCCTCATATCATTTAAGTTCTTTGTATTTTTTTAGGTAAAAATCTTATGCGCCAACGACAGCAAGAATATCAGATTCGCGTAAGATTAAATATTCTGTTCCTTGGTATTTCACTTCTGTACCGCCGTATTTTGAGAAGATAATACGATCACCTACAGAAACTTCAAGTGCTACGCGTTCACCGCTTTCAAGTACGCGGCCAGTACCAACGGCAACAACTTTTCCTTCTTGAGGCTTTTCTTTCGCTGAATCCGGTAATACGATCCCGCTTGCAGTTTTTTCTTCTGATTCAACAAGCTCAATGATAATACGATCACCTAATGGTCTTAACAAATCAAACAACCTCCTCAAAGATATATGTAATTCTGACTTATTAGCACTCTCGATTAATGAGTGCTAACACAATTATTATAATAATGAATCTGAATTTTTTTTGCAAGTGTGAAGCATAAATTTTTACAAAAAAAAATCGAAAAGCGGAAGCGCCTTGGTCAGGGGCGTGAGTCTAGACGAGCCGGCGAGAAGGTTGCTCTTTAACCTTCTTGACGGTTTAGCTTATGACCCGAGCCCCTAGGCGCTGGAGTTAGACAATTATCGGTTTAGACAACCTTATAAAGTATGTATAAAACATTATTTTCTATACCTATTTTTTTTAAAAGTCTTTCTAAATTGAAACCACGCCCATTTTATGAGTAAATGAAGAATAGCATATATGAAAGGTTAGGCAATTTG
The DNA here is from genome assembly GCA_011250595.1 of Bacillus sp. MM2020_1. Taxonomy (GTDB): domain Bacteria; phylum Bacillota; class Bacilli; order Bacillales; family Cytobacillaceae; genus Neobacillus. The sequence goes on from JAANMP010000047.1 coordinate 19,318, forward strand.
GCACTTTGTAAATGATTATTAATTAACTATTCGTCAAAAATATAAAAAGACATCTAAAGGAGACTAGATTATTTGAAACGGGACTATTGGATCATCCTTATTGTTTATATCGCGATGCAGTTTTCCAGTCTAATCGGAATACCCTTATTTTTGTACGGCTTTAACTATTTTGGAATAAACCAAAGTCTGGCTGTTCCTTCCTGGCTGCTAACAAGTTTTACGCTTGCCCTTTTGATTATTATTTTTATCTTACGGAAGGAAATGAACAACCGTAGCTTTAGGAAGCAGGGCGGCTCTGTCTCTGAATCGGTGATATGGGCTATTGTCGGCATCTTCCTTGCGCTATTTGCCCAGTACGCTGCCGCCATCATTGAGAATCTATTAGGGGTGGAAATGGGGTCTGAAAACACAAAGGAAATTCTGACCATCATTGAGGCCTTCCCTTTGGCGATTATTGTCACGAGCATTATTGGACCGATTTTAGAAGAAATTGTTTTTCGAAAAATTATTTTTGGATCTCTTCATAATCGCTATAATTTCTTCATCTCTGCCCTTATCAGTTCGGTCATTTTTGCCGCGGCACATATGGAGTTCCAGCATATTCTGCTTTATTCTGCCATGGGCTTTACGTTTGCCTTTCTTTATGTAAAAACAAAATCTATTTTCGTGCCAATATTTGCCCACGTCGCAATGAACACCTTGGTGGTCTTAGTCCAGTCAGTTTACAAAGACGATATTGAGAGACTACAGCGTGATGCGAAGGCCGTTCAAAACTTTATCGGAGGATTTTTATGAGACGTTCACCTTTGTTTTCTGGATTGATATACTTTTTTCTAGGCGGGTTATTTACTTACTTTGCCATCGATGATGTTACAAAAAACGGTTGGGGGTTTTTCAGTTACCTCCTCGTTTTATTAGCAACCTTTGATTTTGGCTCCGGCCTAAAAATGATCATCTTTCACGTTAAATACAAAGATAAACTGAAGAAGAAATAAAACTGGTGTCAGGCACCATGTGAATTTTTCACATGATGCCTGACACCTTTTCCATCTCTCTATTATATCTTTGTCGTCGTTTTTATCGTCGCCTTTGGATCGTGTGTGAAATCTTCCCTATACTCCACCACACCGATTTGGCAGCCGGGGCCAATTTTCACTATATTGCCCCGAACCATATCAGCCTTGGTATTTTCAAGATAGATGTCATCCCCTTCAATAACCTTCGCAACCAGTGATCCTACTTCTTTTCCAAAGGGAAGTAGCGTGTTACTCCTTTTTTTCACGGTTATTTTCCCGCCGCCGATTTCCTCCGCTGAGCTTTGCCCAAATCGTAGCCCCACTTTAATTGTGTCTGCCGTCAGTAAACCCTTAATTTCAAAGCCGCCACTGGAGTCGAACGTCTCATACTCTACGTCGCCATTCACGGCAATACTCCCTTTAATGTTCGCTTCATCACCCGTTAACCGTTCGCCGACTTCCAGTAATCCCAGAATTTTAATTTTTTTTAAAAGAGCATTACCGCCAATCATCATAGAGCCCATGACAAGAGTATCCTTGGCCTCCATATTCATTTTGACCTCTGCCTCACCATATATTTTTACAGAGCCTGTTTTGAGATTTTCAACTGCTTCACTTGTACCATATACATGGAAAGTCGAGCTTTCCACATCGTTAACAATTGTTCCTTCGCCGCGGATACTGACTTTATCGTATCGGCCTCCGGGATAACTTCCCGAGCCATTGATAATAAGATTTTCGCTTCGTTTCATTTTCATATCCCCCTTAAACCTTTTTGTTCTCAGCAACAACGGCCTTTTTATCAATCGAACATTCCTCTGTGTATTCCACCAAACCAATCTGACAATTGGGGCCAATCTTCACCTGATTTCCACGGACGATTTTGGCGATCGTATTTTCAATTTCAATTTTGTCTCCCTCAATTAATTCCGTTTCAAGCTGTGGTTTAAAGAAGGATTTAAGCAAATTCCCTACTAAGGAGCCCTTCGCCTTAATCGTAATTGTTTGCCCGCCGATTTCTTTTGCAAAACACGCTCCAAACATTTTTAAGTTAACTTGGTCTGCATTTAGAAGGCCGCCTATCGTAAACTGCGATTCAGCTTGGAAAATTTCCGCCTCACAATCCCCGTCAACTGTAAATGTCCCCTGAATTTTTATTTCCTCACATTTAACCTTTCCGCCAACGGTTGCCTTACCGGACACCTTTAATTTTTCTGCTGTCAGATTCTTGTCGATTCTTGCGGACCCATCAATCTTTAGAATCTGACTGTCGATATTTCCTCTGAACCTTGCATGACCGTTCACTTTTGCTTTTTCAGACATGACGTTTCCATTTAAGATACCTGAACCATTACAATCAAGTTCGACGCATTCTATATCATTGTTAACTGTCCCTCTGCCGTTTAATGTGACAAGCTGGAACTGTCCCCCATTCGATGCTCCGAAGCCATTAATAACCAAGTCTCCCCTGCTTTTCATATCCATATCGTCATTCTCCTCTATAATAATTTCTCTTTAATTTCTTCCATGCATGTCAACAGCGAAAGAGTTGTGACCACTTTGGTTCCACGCTCGAAATGAAATTCTTCTGCATTAACTAGTAATAGACATGAAGACATACCAAGCTTTCTAGTCATCACCAATTGACAGCTCTTTTGTTTGATTATCCCCGCATGATCCTTTAATACCTGCAAGACCATTTTGCCTTCATCCAGGTTAATTTCACCTGACTCTAGCATTTTTTCTAAAACAAACACTTCCAACATTCTTGTAAAATTAAATTGAGGACTGCCCTTTTCCTGTTCAAGGTAAAAATCGACAACCGCTGTCGAAACAATGTTACGTTTTATTAATTCGTCTTTGGAATAATTTAGATTCGTTACATTTGGTGAAAACATATCAGCCAATTCATCCAAGGACAAATTTTCTTTCATCATTTGGATTTTTTCAATTCTTTCTAGAATCTTTTCCTTTGGAAAAAAAGTCTCCTGCCCCGTAAATGTTGACTTGCGAACAAACCACTCTTCCGGTATAAGGTCCTTTCGTTTCCATCTATAGAGCTGTCCATAGGATATACCAGCGAATTCTAATAGGTCTTTCTTTGAGATTAACTCCTCACTCATCACAAAAACCCCTTTCTTAAAAAGAATGTAACATAACACTGTTACGTTTGTAAAGTGCAAGTAAGCTTTTATACTGTCCAACTTTGCCTTCCACAAAAAAAAGACCCTTCCACATGTTTGTGAAAGGGTTCCGTTTTCGGGTGCTATGTTGGTCGATAAAAAGCTACTGATTTCCGCATCAAGGAGTCAATAGGGGCCGCACTTATCAGTTGGGGGATGCGGTTAAGCACCCGAGCTGATAAATAGAAGGAAAAATTCCACTTAATTGGTAATTATTATTATTAAAGGCTTAAATAGACGGAGAGATTCCGCCTATTGACTCGAAAGATTCGAAAATGGGAAACTTTGCTTTGCATAACCGGAAAATCTCCGCTTATTTTACTTTTGCTGGTTACGCGATTAAGGACAAGACATCTTATTAAAAAAGGAGTGAGTTTTATCTCAAAAATCCAAGAGAACCTTAATGCAATACGGTGAGGTTTTATATAAATAAGGTTTTGCATTCCTTCTAAAGAAACTCGCCAATACCTATGGCGAGTTTTACCTTTTTATATACCAATACATCTGTCATTTCCCCAGGTATTTTAAGAAAAGCACATTAAAACGGAATCCTTCCACATATTTGTGAAAGGTCCCTTTATACTCATTTTTACTCTATTGTTTTCAAATAATTTCAACTAGTTTTTTTAAGTTGGTGCCTTTTCTTGCAACTCCCGATTCAATTGCTGCATTTGCGACTGCTGTTGCAACTCTCTCGCCCACGCGGGAATCCAAGGCGTTAGGAATGATATAATCAGCACTTAGCTCTTTATCCGATACGAGACTAGAAATGGCATAAGCCGCTGCTAATTTCATTTCTTCATTTATGTCCGTTGCTCTCACATCGAGCGCCCCGCGAAAGATTCCAGGAAAGGCAAGGACATTATTTACCTGATTTGGATAATCAGAACGGCCTGTTCCAACTACTGCTGCACCTGCCGCTAGCGCTTCCTCCGGATAAATTTCAGGCACTGGATTGGCCATTGCAAAAACAATGGAATCTTTATTCATGGATCGGACCATGTCTCCCGTTAAAGCCTTGGGACCGGAGACCCCGATAAAAATATCCGTGTTTTTAATCGCGTCTTGTAGGGTTCCATGAATCCTGCGCAGGTTTGTTCCCTCTGCAATTTCTGCTTGTCGGTCGTTCATCCATTCTTCACCTGGACAAAGAATGCCTTCCAAGCTTACTAATGTAATATCCTTAAAGCCTGCTTTTAATAAAAGCTTGGCAATCGCAATACCGGCAGAACCGGCACCATTAAGGACAACCTTTACTTTATAGATACTTTTCTTCACAATTCTTAGTGCATTTAAAAGGCCAGCTAATACGACAATCGCTGTCCCATGTTGATCATCATGAAAAACGGGTATGTTTAGTTCCTTTTTTAAGCGTTCTTCAATTTCAAAGCATCTTGGGGCAGCAATATCCTCCAAATTAATTCCGCCAAAGGTTGGCTCTAATGCTTTTATAATATTGACTATTTCATCGACATTTTTCGTTGCCAAGCAAAGCGGATAGGCATCAATTCCTGCAAATTGTTTAAATAGAACTGCCTTTCCCTCCATTACTGGCATAGCGGCCTCCGGACCAATGTCTCCTAACCCTAAGACAGCTGTTCCATCTGTCACCACGGCTACTAAATTCCCCCGCCCTGTATGTTCAAAAGATGCCTCACTATTTTTTGCTATGATCTTACATGGCTCGGCTACACCTGGCGTATAGGCTAAACTTAAATCATCCGCATTGTTCATTTCTACTTTACTGACGATGCTAATTTTACCTGCAAGCCTTTTGTGAAGCAGCACGGCCTGTTCTTTTATCTTTCGTTCATTCATTCCAACCTTCTCCTTTTGTTCCAAATTAAAACTATTTATTATCCCAGTGAAAAATATCTTTTTAAATTAAAATTCGAGCTGTGGCTTTAAAGGCACAGCCCGATTGATGAATGACTAGCTTAATAATTTCAGCAAAAGAATAGCCAAAATAACGGTGGAAGCGCCGCCAATTCTTGTCGAAACTTGGGCAAATGGCATTAATGACATCCTATTAGAAGCTGAAAGTATCGCAACATCACCCGTTCCCCCTAAACCACTATGACAGCCTGTAACAATCGCTGAGTCGACTGGGAACATATTCATCATTTTCCCTACAAAGTAACCAGTCGTAATCATTGCAACTACAACTGCGGCACAAACAACCACATATCCCGGCGTTACGATTTTAACTACATCCTTCAGCGGAATATAAAGCATTCCTAAGCCAACCATTAATGGCCAAGTTAAGCTTGATGAGACAAATTTATATAGATGGTATGCCCCTTGTTCCATTTTAGCCGGCATTACCTTGATACTTTTCACAACAGCTGCCGCAATAATCATTAACACAGGTCCTGGAATACCTAAGAATTTATTTCCAAGTCCACCTAAGATAAAGAAACTGCATGCAATTAACAATCCTGCACCCATAAGTGGAAAGTCAATAGGCTTATCTATCGTTGCCGCTTCTGTGATTCCGTCGCCGCCTTTGGTTTTCACTAATACTCCGTTTCCTGTCAGATGTTTCTTTTTCTCACCTAAGCGCGATAAAACACCTGCACAAATGATCGCAACGATATTTCCAATTACCGCGGCAGGAATTAACTGCCCGACAAATGTTTCTGATGACTTTCCAAGAACCTCAGCGTAGCCTAATGAAAGCGGCAAAATTCCTTCTCCAATCCCGCCACCAATAATCGGAACAACAATATAGAACAATGTGTGTTTCATGTCATATCCAAAAAGCAATCCAACGAGAACGCCTGCTGCAATCGAAGCAATTGTCCCGACAATCAGAGGTACAAACATGCGTGTGAAGCCTTGAATTAAGACTCTGCGATTCATCCCAAGAATACTTCCCACTACTAAAACAGAGATATAGAGATAAAGGAAATTTGATGTTTTCATCAACTGGGTAACCGCATTCATTCCAGTTGTGTTAATTACACTAAAATAGACTAATATAGATGGAATCAATAGTGCTAAAATTGCCGGGCCGCCAATATCCTTCAGGACCGGAATCTTCATACCAAGGTCACCAAGTAAAATACCCATGACAATAATGATGGCAAAGCCGCCAATCATATCAGCCGGAAGCAATTTATAGACGGCTGAAAAGTAGACAACAGCTGCGATAACGATATAAAGTGGCAGTGGAATTACCCCTATCTTCATACTGCCGATTTTACCCAATAAACCTTTCTTTTCTTCTTTTTCCCCCGAAACAACCGTAAGCGGTTGCAATTTTTTAACTGGTTCCATAAATTCATCCCCCTATCAAATTTATATCTCTATCATATTTCGATTTGAAACGCTTTCATAGTTTATGTAAATTTAATAAGAATTTTGTAAATAAAAAAAGTAAGCAGTTTCAAACTGCTTACAAAAAGTTCTTGATTAGATGTTCTTTCAATTTATTGAATTCATGCTGGTAAACAGGTCTGCCCACTGTACCGTAAATCACCTTAACATCCAAGATTCCCATTTCCTTTAAAAAGTTTAAATACTTACGGACAGAAACTCGAGAAATGCCGACGACCTTTACCACGTCCTCCGTTGAAAACGGGGCATCTTTCAACTCCTGAATCGTTTCCCAAATTTGTTTTAGGGTATCTTTTGTCAATCCCTTCGGCAAATCTTCGATCAAAGGCTTGTCCTCTCGGTGCAGTATTTGCTGGTCCAAAACGTCTTGGTTAATCACATGTTGCGTCTGAATAAACCTTGTTTGTTCCTTATAGGTAACTAACGCTCTGCTCAAGCGATCAAATTCAAACGGCTTAATTAGATAATCCACAGCTCCGTACCGTAATGCCTTTTTAATCCGCTCCATATCTGATGCAGCTGAAATAATGATCACATCCGTCTCTTTCTCATTTTCACGGAGGTAGGTTAACAGCTCTAATCCTAGTTTTCCCGGCATAAATATATCTAATAAAATGAGATCGATTTCTAGTTTTTCTATCTTCTTAATTGCTTCGTCCACAGAGGCTTCCATTGCCACCAATGTAAATCCCTGAACTTGCTCAAGATAGCGTTTATTAAATTCTGCTACCATTGGATCATCTTCAACAATCATTACCCGGATCATTCTCGGTACCCACCCCTTCATATGGTATATAAACGGTAAAGACGGTTCCTTTTCCAGGCTTTGATGAAAGAATTAATTCCCCTTCCAACTTCTTAACCGCTTGCGAAACGAGATACAGCCCTAGCCCTCTATTTTCACCATTTGTGGAGAAGCCTTTATTAAAAATTTGGTTTTGTAGTTCTTCACTCATTCCAGTGCCCGTATCTTTTATTTCGATGGTTAAAATATCATCTCCATATTCGAAACCTACCGCTATTTTCTTGACTGGACTATCAGTCACCGCCTTGATGGCATTATCAACTAAATTGCCAACGATGGTAATGAGTTCATGTGTAACATCAGAAACAGCGGGCTGCACGAGAGGCTGCGCGCAGGAAACTGATAACTCTACTCCTGTTTCCCTTGCATAACTCAACTTTCCAATTAAAAAACCGGCAAAAACCGGGTCCTTTATCTTATTGGTAACAAAGCCAATTTCGCTATTACGATGGTCAACCGTTTCACTGATATACTCGACCACCTTTTCATAATGGCCAGTATGGACCATTCCTAGGATTACATGAAGTTTATTCATAAACTCATGTGCCTGTGCCCGAAGTGTGTCGGCGTAGGTTCTAACCCCTGTCAGTTGTTCAGCAAGCACCTGCATTTCCGTTTTATCGCGAAAAGTAGCAATGGCGCCGACTACTTTATTTCCAACTATTACAGGGACTCGGTTGGTTAAAATGGTCATCCCATTGATATTCTGTTCTTCATCCAATTCAGGTTTACCTGTTTTTAATAAATCAGTCAAGCGCGTAGTGGACATGTATTCTTCTATATTTATCCCCACTGGGTTATCTTTCAAGCCTGCTTTATCAAACAGCTTTAATGCTGCTCGATTGACGAGTGTTATGTTCGACTCTTGATCAACGGCGACAATTCCCTCACGCACCGATTGAAGCATCGCACTTCGTTCCTCTAGTAATTTCGAAATGGCAAACGGCTCAAGTCCAAGTAAGATTTTTTTAATATATCTTGCCAAAATAACCGCTCCGAGAACACCAATTAAGATTCCAAACAACGTCCCAATAAAAATCCCGGTTCTGCTTTTAGCGACGGCCTTATCCACATTAGCGAGTGAAATCCCAACAGCTACTGCCCCGATTTGTTTCCCTGTTGCATCCTTAATTGGCGTAAACGAACGCAGGGAAGGTCCCAAGGATCCCTTTGAAATCGACTGATGCTCTTTCCCTTGTAGGACAGGCCCTTCATCGCCGCCCTTGAATTGCAATCCTACCTCTTTACTATCAGGATGGGATTTCCGAATCCCATTCATATCCATTACAACAATGAAGTAAACGTTTGTGACCTTTCTCATTTCATTAGCAAACGTTTGAATATCCCTTTCATCCCGCTCTCCATTCATTGCATCAATCACCAGCGGACTATGGGCAACCATTCTTGCTACATTTCTTGCTTGTTCCGCCTGACCTTTTTCTGTCTGCAAAGCAATTCTTGAGCTTATAAGTAAATCAGTGATCAAAAGTGACAAAGTCACCACAACACACACAAATATGATAATTACCGACTGTAAACTCCATCTTCCCTTTCTCATCTTTCCCCTCCACCTTTGCAATCGCTACTTAACTAATAAGCATGATAGCTCCTGCCATAATTGGGGTTATCACCATCGCACTTTTTAAGACCGGCTGAGGAGCAAGGGCAGTAAATTTAGCCCCAACATAGGAGCCAATCATTGTCCCCGCCACTACTTCAACTAACAGGGTAAAGTTCAAGTAGCCCTGAAAATAATAGCCGACGCCTCCCGCTAAAGCGATTGGCAGTATTACAAGCATGGTTGTACCCACAGATTGTTTAAGTGAAAGCCCTAATATTAGAAGCAGTCCAATTTGAATGAACGGTGCTGCACCAATTCCAAATGTACCAGACAACAATCCGGTAACAATTCCGACACCGGCCGCTTTCTTTATGAGAAGAAAAGTGCTGTTTGTCTCACCTTTGTCATTTGCCTTTATTTTTTGAACAATAAATAAGCGGACAATTAAGATGACAGCAGATAGAAATAACATCCCTGCTGTTAACCAATGCAAAGAGTGCATCGGAATGATACCTGCCAGTTTTGAACCTAAAAAGGAAGCAACTGCACCAAAACCGCCTACGATTAGCCCTGTCTTTATCGAGATATTTCCTTGACGAAAATGGCTGTAGGCACCTGATAAGCTAGTAAACACCATAGCTGCCAGTGAAGTTCCCAGCGCCATATGGATGGGTACTCCAAAAATAACGGTTAAAATAGCAATAATAAAGCCAGAGCCGCCTGCCCCGACAAATCCTAATAAAATCCCTAACACAAACATCGTCAGCACAATCGCCAACTCCATCCCCTCCGATAGCAAAACCCTAGATGATGACCTTCTAGGAAATGTTAGATTACTTGTTTAGATCGATAAAACAACTCAATTGCCAGTTACTACGGCTATCCGCCAGTAACTGGAGCCTATCCGCCAGTTATTTCGGCTTCCGCAATATCTTTTATTATTATACTAAAAATTTACAAAGTATAGCTGAATTATACTCCAACCACCATAATTTGAAAGACTACCTCACAACTTAAATGAGGTAGTCTTTACATAAAAGCTATTATTTTTTTGGTAACTCTTCTAAACAAGCACTGGTTGTTTTGCTGCTCCTAATGCTAACAGGCGTTGTTTAATTTCCTCAACATTGACAATTTTTTGGGCTACCTCAGTTTCCATTGCAGCGTAAGCGACTGCTGCTGCTACCTCTGCAGCCACACGAGGGTCAAATGGATCTGGAATGACATGATCGGCATGCAGCTCTTCATCAGGAATTAAACCTGCAATCGCATATACCGCGGCTAGCTTCATTTCCTCATTGATTTCTTTTGCACGGACATCTAAAGCACCGCGGAAAATGCCTGGGAAAGCCAGTACATTATTAACCTGATTCGGAAAATCAGAACGCCCTGTGCCCACGACAAGCGCACCCGCTTCTTTTGCCACATCTGGCATGATCTCCGGTACCGGATTGGCCATGGCGAAAATAATCGGGTCACGATGCATTGAAGCAACCATTTCCTTTGTCAAAGCCCCGGCAGCTGATACCCCGACAAACACATCGGCGTCGACAAGCGCATCGGCTAACGTTCCTTGTTTTTGCTCACGATTTGTCATCCGTGCCATTTCATCTTTGAATCGATTCATTCCGGCAGGGCGGCCTTCATAGATAATTCCTTTTGTATCACACAAAATAGCATCCTTAACACCCATATGTAACAAGAGCTTAACAATCGCTACCCCTGCTGCACCTGCTCCGTTAACGGCAACGCGAATATCTTCTATTCTTTTATCCGCCAATTTTAATGCGTTGATTAATCCAGCCGCTGTTACAATTGCGGTTCCGTGCTGGTCATCATGAAAAACCGGAATCTCACAGGCTTTACGAAGGCGGTCTTCAATTTCAAAGCATTGCGGCGCAGCAATATCCTCCAGATTCACTCCCCCGAATGTTGGCTCTAGCAACTTGACGGTTTCGACAATCTGGTCTGTGTCCGTAGTGGCTAAGCAAATAGGAAAAGCGTCAACATCTGCGAACGACTTGAATAACACGGCCTTACCTTCCATCACAGGCATCGCAGCCTTTGGTCCTATTTTCCCTAGACCAAGAACCGCTGTTCCATTGGATACAACTGCGACAAGATTACCCTTCGATGTGTAATCATAGACTTTGCTTTCATCTTCAAAAATGTCCAAACAAGGCTCTGCCACACCAGGTGAATAAGCAAGACTTAAATCCCTTGCATTATGTACTGTAACCTTAGAATAAATCCCAACCTTTCCTTGATGTTCCTTGTGCATTTTTAACGCTTCATCCCGCAAATTTGACATTGGATTTCCCCACTTTCCGATTTAGTAACCGCTTGCATTTTATCTACCTACATCTTAGTGCATGCCTTCGTCTTTTGATAGATTATGTAATTAAAAAAAGTAAAGTTTAAAAATACAAAAGGCCTTCCACAAAATTTGTGAAAAGCCTTTTGTATTTAATTATTCTTCTTCTTCTATTTCCACCGTCGGATAATGCTTTAAAAAGTAGACTAGGGACTGCAGTTCCACGGCTAAGTCAATATGATGAACCCTTATTAATGGCGGGACATTTAACCTTGCCGGAGTGAAATTTAATATCCCTTTGATATTCGAATTGACGAGTCGATCGGTTATCATTTGAGCGACAGGAGCAGGAACCGTTAAGATGGCCACTGATATATTAGACTCTGATAAAACCTGCTCTAAATCATCCATAGCATGAACCGGTACCTCACGGATCGTTGTTCCCATCTTTTCCGGATCAACATCAAAAGCGCATTCTATTTTTGTGTTATTATTTTTTAAAAAATTATAGTTTAAAAACGCTGTCCCAAGATTACCGACCCCTATTAGGGCAACCTTTGTTAATTCATCTTGATCTAAGGTTTTACGAAAGAAGGAAATCAAGTAATTAACATTATACCCATAGCCCTTTTTCCCTAATGCACCGAAATAGGAAAAGTCGCGGCGAATCGTTGCCGAGTCCACTTTAACTGCTTCACTCAATTCCGCTGAGGAGACCCTTTGCTTGCCGGAACTATGCAGGTTTTTTAAAAATCGATAATAGAGGGGCAGCCGTTTGGCTGTCGCCTGTGGTATTTTCGTTGTTTCATTACTCATAATCTCCCACACCCCATGAATGGTTTAATTAAAAATTATTTAACCTTTTCATCTCTTTTAAAATCACCGTTTTTACCGCCCGTTTTTTCGACAAGATACGTCGGTCCGATCACCATACCTTTATCAACGGCTTTACACATATCATAAACGGTTAAGGCACAAACAGAGGCTGCTGTTAACGCTTCCATTTCTACACCTGTATTTCCCTTCGTTTTAACTGCTGCAGCAATATATAAATGATAGTTCTCATCCATGTCCTGTTCCCACGAGAAAGAAATATTAACCCCTGTTAATGGAATCGGATGGCACATTGGAATCAAATCCCATGTTTTTTTTGCTGCCATGACAGCTGCTACCTGGGCCACTGCTAAGACATCGCCCTTCTTCATCTCATTATTAGTTATTTTATCATAAATTTCCTTACTAACGGTAATGCTGGAATGAGCAAGTGCCGTACGTGCCGTTTCCGGCTTATCACTGACATCGACCATTTTTGCTCGGCCTTCTTCATTAAAATGCGTAAATTCTGCCATATAAAAAATCCTCCTATCAAATCATACACTATTTTTCCTTCTATGTGTGTGAAACTTTGAACTAAATATTACATTTTTTGTCGATTTATGACCCTCACACCGCTATTATGGCGAGCAGTTTATTGCCGACCCACCGGGAATAAGGTACACTAATCCTATGTAATAGAGGTGAATGAGAATGATTTTGCTACAGGTTAATCAATTACAAAAATTCTATGGTGCTGACCTTATTTTATCGAATATTAAGCTCGAATTACAAACCCGTGACCGCGTCGCTCTGGTTGGACGTAATGGGGCCGGAAAATCGACATTATTGAAGATTATTGCCGGACACTTGTCGCATGATGGCGGGGAAATCATCAAGCCAAAAGAAGTAACGATCGGTTATTTAGCTCAAAATACCGGGTTAGAATCATCGTTATCCATATGGGATGAAATGCTGACGGTTTTTGAACCGCTGCGTTTAATGGAAAAATCACTCCGCACACTTGAAGAACAAATGGCGGACCCCAATGTTTTTGAAGACAATGGAAAATATGAACGAATCCTAAAAGAGTACGATTATCTTCAGGTGAAATTTAAAGAACAAGGAGGTTATCAATACGAAGCAGAGATGCGCTCCGTCCTGCATGGATTGAATTTCCATGACAGATCCTTAATGATATCCAGTCTCAGCGGCGGGCAGAAAACACGGCTTGCCTTAGGTAAACTCCTATTAACAAAGCCGGATATCTTAATTCTGGATGAGCCGACCAACCATCTTGATATTGATACACTTACATGGCTTGAGCAATATTTACAAAGCTATCATGGCGCAATTTTAATTGTTTCCCATGACCGTTATTTTTTAGATAAAGTTGTGACTCAAGTTTATGAAGTTTCCCGCAAACAAATCCAAAGGTTTTCCGGAAACTATAGTTCTTACCTTGATCAAAAGGCAGCAAATTATGAGCGTGATTTGAAGCTTTTCGAAAAACAACAGCAGGAAGTCGCTGATCTTCAGGATTTTATCCACCGGAATTTAGCCCGGGCATCGACAACTAAACGGGCCCAAAGCCGCCGCAAAAAGCTGGAGAAGATGGAGATGATCGACCGTCCATTAGGCGATGAAAAGTCTGCAACATTTTCGTTTGAAATTGAAAAACAAAGCGGCAATGACGTACTAACCGTCGATTCACTCGCTGTTGGATACAAGGGCGATAAAGTATCAGAGAACATTTCTTTTCGAGCCTTTAAAGGTGAGAGTATTGCATTAGTAGGACCGAATGGTATTGGCAAATCCACGCTTTTAAAAACAATTATTAAAAAGTTACCTGAACTTGCTGGAACCATTCTTTATGGGACAAATCTTCAGATTGGGTATTATGATCAGGAACAGGCTGAATTGACTTCTAATAAGCGGGTCTTAAATGAACTCTGGGATGATTATCCATTAAAAAATGAAAAAGAAATTCGTACCGTGCTCGGTAATTTCTTATTTTCCGGCGACGATGTCTTAAAAATTGTTTCCACCTTAAGCGGCGGCGAAAAAGCCCGCCTGGCTTTAGCTAAACTAATGTTGGAGAAAGCCAATGTTTTAATTTTGGACGAGCCTACGAACCATCTTGACTTAGATAGTAAGGAAGTTTTAGAGAATGCATTAATCGATTACCCAGGCACGATATTGTTTGTCTCACACGACAGGTATTTTATTAACCGCATCGCCACAAAGGTCTTAGAACTTAGTCGTCAGGGAAGTACAGAATTCCTCGGAGATTATGATTATTATCTAGAGAAGAAATTAGAGCAAGAAGAACTTGCCGCACTGGCGCTAGCCGCTGCCGTAAAAAAGTCAGCACAAACAGAGGCTGCTGAGAAAAACTCTTATCAACAGGATAAGGAAAGTAAAAAACAAGAGCGTCAGCGAAAAAGGAAATTAGAAGAAATGGAACAGCGGATTGAAGAACTTGAAGAACAAATTCAAGAATTCGAACAGCAATTATGTGAGCCGGAAATTTTTCAAAATCATGAAAAAGTAATGGAAATCAACCTAAATAGCGAAAAAGCGAAGTCCGAGCTCGAGCAATTAATGGAAGAATGGGCGGAGCTTGCTGAGTAACCCGAAAAGCGGAAACGCCCGTTTAGCAGCGTATGGACTGGAGCGCTTCGACTGAGATAAAGGAAACACGGAGAGCGATAGCGAACCGATGTTGACTTATCGTAGGGAGGAGAGCGAAGTCCACTAGATGCTGGGCGTTGGAGCTAGACAATAAAAAAGTTCAAGATAATTATTCTATACTTATGAAAAACCAGGCAATGCCTGGTTTTTTGTTTATAATAATACAAGTATCGACAAATTCCGCTAAAATCCCAAGATTACTAAAGTTGTACACTTTTCCACAAGTTTATACACACTACAAACAGGATAGCTCCAATGCTTTTTTTAGTTTTCCACATTATCCACATTAAACACCTTACTTATCCACATTATCCACAGATAACACCCCGCTTATCCACATTCACCAGATTTCCATCTGTATTTTTATAAAATCTTATCAACAAAAAAACTCTTCTTATCCAGAAGAGTTTTAGTTATATAATTCGATATCCAGTCCGGGATTAGCGTTTAACGTCAAATTTGCTCGAATTCCCTTTTCAAACATGACACTGCCTGCCGCAGCAATCATGGCTGCATTATCAGTACATAACGATAGAGGCGGGATCACTAATTCAATACCCGGCTTATCTGAAAAGGCCTTCTCTAACGCATTTCTTAGCCCCTTATTAGCAGCAACTCCGCCAGCAACTAATACCTGCTCTACACCGTATTCCGCGACAGCCTTCATTGTTTTTGTTACTAGCACTTCAATGACGCTTTCTTGAAAGCTTGCTGCCAGGTCCTCAGGGGCGATGATTTCACCGCGTTGCTCAGCATTATGGACAGTATTTATGACCGCTGATTTTAAACCGCTAAAGCTAAAATCATACGAGCCTTCCTCTAACCATGCTCTTGGTAAGTTTATCGTCGGATTTCCAGCTTGCGCCAAACGGTCTATATGGGGACCGCCGGGGTAAGGCATGCTTAACGTCCTCGCAACCTTGTCGTAGGCTTCCCCGGCGGCGTCGTCCCTTGTTTCACCAATGACTTCAAAATGTCCATGTTCCTTCATATAAACGAGCTCTGTATGCCCGCCGGAAACGACTAGAGCCAAAAGCGGGAACTTCAATTCTGTCACAAGTCTGTTCGCATAAATATGTCCTGCTATATGGTGGACAGGAACCAGTGGCTTGTTTTGAGCAAACGCCAAGGCTTTTGCGGCATTTACCCCAATTAAAAGGGCACCAACCAGGCCCGGTCCCTCTGTGACAGCAATCGCATCAATCTCAGCAAACGTCATATTTGCTTGTTTCAATGCTTCCTCCGTAACAATGGTAATTTGCTCTACATGGTGGCGGGAAGCTATTTCAGGGACCACACCCCCAAAACGTTTATGACTTTCAATTTGAGATGCGACTACATTCGCAACAATTTCACGGCCATTTTTTATGATGGCAACTGCCGTCTCATCACAGCTTGTTTCTATACCCATAATCCATTGATCTTTTTTCATAAATTTGCCCACATCACTAAACCATCTTCCTGATTATCTGAATAATAATTTTTGCGGATCCCGCCATTTTGAAAGCCGAGCTTCCGGTATAGAGATTGTGCCACATGATTGGTTACACGGACTTCAAGGGTCATACTCTTTCCCCCCATCTCTCTGGCAACTGACATCATTTTTCGCATGATTGCCTCACCAAGTTTCCTGCCCCTATATTCAGGCAGAATGGCCACATTCGTTACATGGGCCTCATCAATTACAATCCATGCCCCACAATAACCGAGGATTTTACTATTTTCTTCAAGAACAATATAAACAGCAAATCGATTATTATGTAATTCATTATAAAAAGCTTCACGACTCCAAGGAGTACTAAATGATGCATGTTCTACTTCTAAAATTTGCTCAATATCCTCATCCCTCATATTGCGAAAAACAAAAGAATCTACCATAACTCTCTATTCCTATCCATTTAAAATTTTCCCCTTCGCTTCCAACCATTTCGCTTCAGCTTCCGCTAAACGGATATAATTTGGAACAAAGGAATGAATGTCCTCTCCCGGTTTATCCTTACCTAGAAGGGCAAGCTCCGCTGGACGAGGGTTATTTTCCGTACCAGCGGCGAAAACAGCCTGAGAACCTAACGCTGCTTCTATTGCTGCTTGATGGAGTGGTAAATCATTCCCGACAAATAGAATCAATTTTCCTGTTTCTTTGAGGGAAACAACACAATCTGATAACATAGCCAAGCGATCCTCTTTTACTGATGTAAGTTCACTACTGTGATATTGGTACAAGCCTGTATAGACCTGTCCCCTTCTCGCATCAAATAGCGGCGACACATAGCCATCAAAATAGCGGCCCACCCCCGATGCTAAAATTTCTAAGCTAGAAACACCGACAAGAGGAATGTTCAAAGTCCATGCTAATGTTTTAGCTATGGTTACACCTATTCTAACTCCTGTATATGAACCCGGTCCCTTGGCGACGACAATCTTCGTTAAATCAGCAGGAACCTTTTCACAATCTTTCATTAGTGTCTGAATAGCAGGCATAATTCGAACAGAGTGGTTCTTTTTTAAATTGGTTATATATTCACCAAGTACTTGATTATCTTCTAAAAGCGCCACTCCTAACGCATAGTTAGAAGTATCAATCGCTAATATAGTCATGAAAAAATCTCCTTA
This sequence comes from Bacillus sp. MM2020_1, assembly GCA_011250595.1. Classification (GTDB taxonomy): domain Bacteria; phylum Bacillota; class Bacilli; order Bacillales; family Cytobacillaceae; genus Neobacillus. The sequence goes on from JAANMP010000047.1 coordinate 36,656, forward strand.
CATAATTGCTCATATCTTTTCCCCTGAGGTACGAATACCATTCTTCTAGTATCCCCTTCTTCACGATACAGGAAGATGGTCAGCCGTTCCAGCGGGAGCTGCTCTTCAATCAAGTGAGCCCATTCCACTACCGTCACTCCATCCCCTTCAAAGTACTCATCAAAACCGAGGTCTTCAAAAGCATCACCCACCCGGTAAACATCCATGTGATATAACGGGAGATTTCCTTTATATTCCTTAATAATCGTAAATGTCGGACTGTTAACTGTTCTTTTAATCTCTAAGCCTTTTGCCAAGCCCTTAGTAAATGTGGTCTTCCCAGCACCTAAATCTCCTTCAAGCGCCAGAATATCCCCAGGTTGCAATCGCCCGGCTAATTTAGCGGCAAATTGAGAAGTCTCCTCTGAATTGGTTGTTATTTGTTCGAATTGATTCATTCAATCACCTTTTTATTTCAACTTTGCGTCACATCTTCATTTTACCTTAATTATGTGCAAAAAAACCTTAGGATCTCTCCTAAGGATGCCTTTTTCATATGTAGTTTACATGATTTTTAACAATTGAGCAAAAAAGTTTATGATTTGGCATAAAAAAAGACGAAACCTTGTTTCGTACAAATTTTACAATATTAATGGCGGTCCGGACGGGACTCGAACCCGCGACCTCCTGCGTGACAGGCAGGCATTCTAACCAACTGAACTACCGGACCAGAGTTATTTTCAAGCACAGCTTGAAAATAACTTAATTGCGGGGACAGGATTTGAACCTGCGACCTTCGGGTTATGAGCCCGACGAGCTACCAGACTGCTCCACCCCGCGACAATAGAAATGTAAATTACTGCACCATATTATTATATTACCTAGACAGATAAATATGTATGGTTTTTTAAAAATAAAACAGCCTGGCAACGTCCTACTCTCACAGGGACGCGTGTCCCAACTACCATCGGCGCTGAGAAGCTTAACTTCCGTGTTCGGTATGGGAACGGGTGTGACCTTCTCGCCATAATTGCCAGACTATTTTGTTGAGGAATCATTCCCTCAAAACTAGATAATGCAGAAGAAGTTTGTAAAAACGAGTTCGCTTTAAAATTTGGTTAAGTCCTCGAACGATTAGTATCAGTCAGCTCCACATGTTACCACGCTTCCACCTCTGACCTATCAACCTGATCATCTTTCAGGGTTCTTACTAGC
>JAANMP010000048.1 GCA_011250595.1 Bacillus sp. MM2020_1
ACTCCTTCACTTTAAAGGAAACCGCTGTAGGTAGTGATACTGTCCCTAAAGATAGTTTGTTTGTAATGGGAGATAACAGAAGGCGAAGCAAAGACAGCCGTGATATTGGAGCGATACCAATGAAAAATGTAATAGGGACAACAAATGTTGTTTATTATCCAATAAAAGAAATTAAAATCGTAAATAACTAATTGCTGCTTATGCATATTGTTGGACTGGTCTTTTCTCTTATACAAAACACATCGGATGCGTTGTTCCAGGAAGGGTTAACCACCTTCTTTGTTGAATTCCTTATTTAACAAACGGGGCAACATTCCTGTATTAAAGCTAAGTTTGTGAAAAGATGCACTTAAACTAATGGGTGCAAGAGTGAAAACAGCAACGCAGTCAAGGTGCGTTGCTGTTTTATTGTTAAAAATACTTCCTGTAAAATTCCTGCCTGATACTTCCGCTTAGCTGGGCATATATCCGGGTGGTTTCACTTTTTTCATGACCTAATAAGCTTTGAATAACATCTAGAGGTGCCCCATTATTCAATAAGTTGGTTGCATAGCTGTGCCTTAATTGGTGTGGATGAATGTCTTTGTTAATGGTGGCACGGTTTGAAATCCGCTTAATAATGTATCGCATTTGGGCAATGCTCATCCGATGAGGATCCCGTTCCGTGACAAAAATAGCAGAATCCCTGTCTTCACGATTATCAAGGTATCGTTTTAACCAAATTTCGCAGCGGATATTGAAATAGACTTCCCGTTCCTTATCGCCTTTACCTCTTATAATGGCGGATCGGTTCGACCAATTAATTCTTCCTCTATCTAAGGAAACAATTTCTCCTATTCGGCATCCAGTGGAGAACATGAATTCAAACAGAGCCTTTTCCATTGGGGTGCAGCAGGCTTCCCGAATATGCTCAATTTCCATTTTGGTAAGAAATTTAGGGATTCTTTTCCCGGTTTTAGGTTCTTTTATTTTAACTGCTGGGTTTTTGGAAATATGCCCTTCTTCATGAGACCATCGAAACAATGATTTCATAAAACGAATACGATGAGCCAAACTTGCAGGCTTAAGGCTTTCACTTGATTTTGCTAAATAAGCTTTTAATTGTTCCGTAGTAATCGTATCAAGTTGAACATCTTTAAAAAATCGTATGAGTAAGGCAGACTGTAGATTATATGCTTTTAATGTTTGCGGCGAAAAGCCTTCAATACGTTTATCAGATTCATACTTTACCCATGCTTGAGACAATAACAAGTTCATCTCTCCCTAAAAAATCTTTTTTTCAGGAATTATTGACCTGATTCACGAAATTGAAACGGCAGCTCTTATTAAGCTAAAGGGGGTTAGTTTAACAAGAAAAAAGGTTTTAATGGTAAAATTATGTAAGGTAATTTTAGTAGAAAGATGTTGCGATTGTCTAATATACATAGGGAGGTGCTTTGGTGAAGGAGAATAAAGAAGATAGAGGGCATTGGAGAAATTTTATTTGCTTTACATTTATTGTTAGTTTAATTGTTGCGTTTTTTTCGGTTATTTCTGATAATTTACCATATTTAAGTGATGGAGCAACAGTTATTGAATTAATCATTTCATATTTAGCGGTAATGGTTAATTCCTTACCAATGTGGTTTATTGTTGCAATGCTTGTTGGCTATATGTTTTCGAGGAACATTAGAGAGGCTGCGTTACTTGGAGCCATTTATACAGTGTCTGCAATTTCATTTTACTTCGTGATTGGGCATTTTAATACGGATGCAGCAGTATCTTTATCATTCAAAGAACAGGCATTTATTTATGCGAGTTGGTACGGAGCTTCAACTGTCGGTGGTATCCTTGGTGGAATTGTAGGAATTTTAATAAAAAAAACACCTTATGTTCTACTGGTTTTACTTGCAGGGTTGTTCTTACAATTGTTTGTGAATGGTATAAGGAGCTGGAGTGACATTATTGGAATTGCACAAAATGTTACCTATTGTCTAATAATTGTAAGCATTGTTATTTATTTAGTGATTATGAAGAAAAATGAAAGAAGAGAATATTTGAGAATGTGAAGAGATGCACTTAAACTAACGGGTGCAAGAGTTTAAGATCCAGCTGCCAGACTTGGTGGCTTTTTCTTATTGCACTAAGGTAAGTAGCTTCGTTGAATAAAACTGCCTTAATCTTTTGATAAATTGTAGTTGTAATTATTGAAAATGAAGTATTAAATGTATAACCATATAATAAGTATAGGAAGTGAAAAGGAGTTTTCCTCGTTGTTTTTTCTTCTTGTTTCTGTTTTATCTCCAACTTTCTTCCTTTTAATTATAAAGGGAAAAGACAAGGTGAGTGAATATGTGGAAAAAAAGATTAAAATTAATCGGTTTTCTTTTTCGTCAAGAAAAAGAAGCAAGTCTTCAAACAAAAATGATAACGAGGGGATGCTATTTGTGTTTTCAGGAAAAACATATGGCGGTTTTTGGATGAAAAACACCTTGATTCCTTTATCTATTGCATTTCTTGATTTAGATGGGAAAATTCTAAAAATACAAGATATGGTGCCTTGTAAAGAGGATGAATGTCCTACTTATGATCCGGAACTTTATTATCATTATGCCGTCGAAGTTAATCTTGGATGGTTTGAAAAGAATCAAATCAAAGTAGGGGATTTTGTAAAGCTAGATTAAAATCACCTCACCTCTATGAGTTCTTAGAGGTGAGGTGATTTTTTAATAGATATTTATGCTAATATTACTGAAAAGATTGTGAAGTAATGTACTTAAACAAACGGGTGCATTAGCGAAAGATCAGGGCTGTCATTTTGGCAGCTTTTCTTATTGAGCTAATTGGCAGGTTAGCTGAAGAAGGATAATGGTTATTTATTATAGAAAAGAAAAGTGAAGAAGATTTATATATTAATGCTGAGGAGAAAAAATGGATCAAAATGGAATTGTTTTAGTAGTTAGTGTTTCAATATTTAAAGGTGAAGAAGCTTTAATGATTAAAGAAAATAAACCTTTTGCAATGAATAAGTGGAATTTTCCTAGTGGACGAATTGAATCTAGTGAAGACATTCTTTATGCAGCTCGCAGGGAAGCAAAAGAGGAAACAGGATTAGATGTGGAACTTACTAGTACAACGGGTATTTATAACTTTATAAGTAGTGCAGGTAATCAAGTTATTCTTTTTCATTTTATTGGTGAAGTTTCAGGGGGTTCATTTAATCTTGAAGAAGATGAAATTATAGACAGTAAATGGGTTAAGATGCTTGACCTAGTGGACATAGATAATGAAGAACTGCGTGATGCAAGCGTAATAAAACAAATAATAAATAATCTAGTGATTAAAAATTTTTATTCAATAAATATTTTTAATCAACAATTGGGTAAATAAATATCCTTTGACGGTGCTTTACTACAAGTGGAGTAGAGCTTTTTTGTTGTTCCACTAACGGAGCAGGTTAGTGAAAGAAGCAGTAGGGGTTTTATCCTATTTTCATAGACATCTCTCAATATATACTGATAGAATAATCAGAAATATATTAGAGGTGGAATAGAATTGAAAAAAAGATTAGGATGCCTACACGCCCATTATTCAAATATTGAGTATATCGAAAACGCACTTTCCACATATGACATTGAATTAATACACTTTGTTGACCCCGCATTAATGTATCGAGTTACATCAGATGAGAATTTTAAAGAAGTAGATGCTCAAAACAAAGTTAAAGAGCAAATAGAGTGGATTGCCCAATGTAATGTTGATGCTATTCTCATTACTTGCACAAACTATATTGCAATTTTACAGGAAGAACAACTCTCAATATCAGTGCCAATTATAAAAATTGATGAACCCTACTTTGAATACATTTGTAATATACAGCAACCTCAGGCTATCCTATTTACAAATCCGGAAACTGTTAATGGGACTATGGAGCGTCTCAATCAATATGCTTATAATCATCAAAAATCTGTAGATATAGAGGTAATTGTCATTAAAAATACTTTTGAATTGATAATGCAAGGTCTAAAACACGAATATAATCAAGAAATTTCCAAGTTCCTGAATAAAATTATTAAAGCAGATAAAATTATCTCAGTTGCTCAATTATCTATGGTTGATGCATCCCAGGAAGTTGAATATATGACATCTAAGCCTATAATTAATCCTTTGGATACATTAATTTCTTACATTGTTAATCAGTTAAAATTAGACAAGAAATCAGTGGTAATTTGATTTTCCTTATTCAGCTAACGGGTGCTTGAGTTGAACAATCAGATGCCATTTTTGGTGGCATTTTTGCTTCTTCAACTAAAGAAGCAGGATAGTTTAAGAAGGTTTTTATTCTTTAAGGTCGTATTTGACAAAAAGTGCGTCGTAAAAGAGGTAACAAGAAAAAGCGTCTAATTGACGCTTTAGTAAGAAAGAAGTCTTGTAAATGGTAACTCAACGTAAAGGATTACTTTATATTATGATAGCTTGTTTTAAAAGGTCATGGACAAACATGGAGTTTTTAAAAATAGGCAAATGACATATAGTATGACTTAAAGTTTGAACATAAAGTCAATCATTTCTTAAAAAGAATGGATGAACATCTCTTACAAGTCACATTATAAATAAAATTAAATTTTAGCCTTTTAAGAATCTTTCTCGAAATAGTAGTGGAATTGAATTGTATACCGCATTCACAGCTATTTTGATTTTTAACAGTACAATAAGGAGTTGTCACTATACCGAAAATAAAATAACAACACTTACAAATAGGCAAATATCTATTCCTCTTTAAAAATGGACACATACACTATTTTTGAAACAATTTGAGGAGGAGATATAAAATGGAAAGACAATTCTTTGGAAGCGGTATGAGTTATGGAGGTTATCCTGGTTATGGCATGGGTTATGGTGGTTACCCATTCCATCATGGATATGGTGGTTACCCACTCCATCATGGTTATGGTGGTCACCCATTCCATCATGGTTATGGTGGCTATCCATTCCATCATGGATATGGCGGCTATCCATTTCATCATGGTTATGGTGGCTGCTGTTAGAGATGGTTCATGCTAGGCTCTTTAATTAAATATTAGTTAATTTTACACATGACGTTATTTTAAAAATGAATGTAAAATTTATGGTAGACAATTAATCCAAGATCAGCATGAAAAAATGCTTAGCATATTGCCAAGCATTTTTTTATTCACCTTATTTGGCTTTAGGGAATACCCTACGAATTGTTTCAGTAAATTCATTAAAGAAACCTGAGATTGGTCTACCATGACGAATATCAGAGGCATATGTGGTCATGCGATCATAAAAGTCAGGGTTTTCCGATACGTAAACGTTATCAATATCTCGATCAGTGGATTTCACTCTTTGTGAAATCTTATGTTCAATACTATAAGTACCCTTATTTCGGGATGTAGGTGTGAGCTTTACGGCTACATATGCATTATTTTCTGTAACAATGACATTTGCCGTTTCCACTTCTTTCAGATCGGCTACTTTTTTAGCTGCATCATCAGCTACTCTCATTCTAGATCTATTATCGTAATCATTATTGTCTCTGTCGTTGGTGATGTTGTTCCTTGTCACATTTTGGTCACGATTTACAACATCATTTTTATTTACGTTATTTCTGGCACACCCTGTTAAATCAAGGCTAAATATAAGGAAAGCAATTAAGATTAGGCTTTTTTTCATGGTGTATTCCCTCCGTGAATTAAGTTAAGCTCTCCATTTCCTTAAAGATTATTCATGTGATGGTTTAGTTCTTCAATTACTTTATTTACTTTGGATTGGTGGATAAGAACCCTTGTAATGCTTTCAGTTATAAATACTTCTGATTCCACCTTCCCCCTCCCATTCTTAATAAGTGAACGAATAAAAACTTATTATTTATTATTTAATACTTTTTTCTTTTTATACTTATTACTCGGATAAGGTGAGTTCATTTTTTAAGAGAACTGAAGAGGGGAAAAAGGTATTGTGAAGAAATGCACTTAAAGTAACGGGGTGCAAGAGTTCAAGAGATAATGAGTTGCGGCGGCAGCTCATTTTCTTATTGTGCTAACGGGGCAGGTTAATTGAAGAATTGAATAATAACCCAACAACTATGTGTTAAGATATAAGGCAGAATTAATGAAAGGGTTGAAAGAAAATGTCAAGAGGGGAACACTTACTGCAAGAACAACATGGGACTATAAAGAAAGCATCCTCTTTTTATGAGAACCAAATGCTTAATTACATAAATGATAAGATGACAGATTTTATAGTTAAGCAAGGTATGATGTTTATTGCAACAGCTGATTCTAGTGGAAACTGTGACTCCTCTTTTAGAGCTGGCTCAGTAGGTTTTGTAAGGGTTATCAATGATAAAACATTAATATATCCTGAATACAAGGGGAATGGTGTTATGGCAAGTTTAGGAAACATCATTGAAAATCCTCATATCGGATTAATGTTTATAGATTTTTTTGAGCATTCCATTGGGTTACATGTAAATGGTACAGCCTCTATTATAGAAAATGGACAATTAGCCTCATTAAAGATGACAGAAAAGATAATGAATGATATTAAAGAAAAAGAAGGTAATAGACCAGAACGTTGGGTTATTATCAAAGTTGATGAAGCTTATATTCATTGTTCAAAACATATCCCAAAGCTAAAACAAATCGACAAAAAAATATATTGGGGAACTGATGATGAGAAACAAAAGGGTGGGGATTTTTTCAAAGCAAAACAAAGTAAAAAAGATTAAAAAAATAAAGCTAGCGGGTGCGATTGCTTAACAAAGTGATCGCTTTTTTCTTATTCAAGTAACGAAGCAGGTTCAGGCAAATGGAAAGGTCAGATTGTGATTTCAAAGCGTGGAAGGTCAAGACTACGACGCTTCCTCTACTTAGCAACTATGAGCCTTGTGATGAATAACCCTGAATTCATAATGTGAAGGTTAAGAAGATAAAGAAAATGAAATCAATAATGAAACTGATCGGTAAACTAGCAAGAATTTTTGTAGGAAAAGCACGACGGAACGAGTCTTACTGTCCAAATAAAATACAAGAATTAATCCCTTTAGCAGCTTAGAAATACAACATTGGTTTATAAAATGTTTCAATGAAAATAGTTAACTTTAATTTTGAATGTTGTCTTATTCGTAGGATTTCAAATATGTACGGAGTACCAGGTTTCTTGAACAAAAGGGCACAGTGACCCATCAGGTTAGCATAACTGGCCTCCACCCCTTGGATAGGTATGACGAAGGAATGATAGGGCGATTGACCCGTTGAGACATGGGAGGGAAAGCCTCCAGGGGCGGAGTGGAGATGTACATTATATGGTAAAATATGGAGTAGTAGCTAACTCCTTTATTTAACTATGCCTTCACGAAGCCAAATGATCTGAATTCATTCCAATTACCTGTCATTCTATTTATAGAGGTTATGAAATCCTGCGAATAAGTGAGCATTCAAGAGATATTCGTATCAAGCTGAGGGAGTTTAACAAGATTCTCCCACTGATAAACTTTAAAATGCAAGAAATAGCATGAGTTAGGGTAATTTAATATCGAAATCTAATATTATTTTACATCCAAAGGAGAGTTATTCTATGCACATACGGAAATATATGATTGCTTTTTTAGTTGTAGTTTTGATTTCTGGTATTACATCCAATACCTTAATTCATGCGAAAGGTTCGTTTTCAACTATTCATTTAGATTCAACAAATCTTTTATCGCAATGGAAGCTTGTCGAAAAAGAAATAGGTAAAAAAGGTGTAATGAAACCAGATGAAGTATTTTATATCAGCCTACCTCGTAATGATTTGAAAGCTACTGTTAAGGGGATACCAATCCGTACTGGTTTGGCTTTAGGAGGCTGGGTGGCATTTAAACAAATGGCTAACCAAACGATGGTTTTTGGAGATTTAGTTTTAGTAGAAAAAGAAATTCAACCTGTCATGAGCCAATTGCTTCAACAAGGTATTCAGGTTTCTGCACTACATAATCATTTACTCAGTGAAACACCTCGAATTATGTACTTGCACATTATGGGGCATGGTAATCCAGTTCAATTAGCCAAAGCAATTCGTTTGGGATTAGAACTAACAAAAATACCAAAGAACGAAAAAGGTGATTCGTACTCCTTTCCCTTCGATAAACAAAAGCTTGATAGCGTATTTAGACATAAAGGTACGGTTACAAATGGTATCTATCATATAAGTATTCCTCGATTAGAAAAAATCATGGAAAATGGGATAGAAATCCCACCCGCTATGGGGGTTGCGACATCTATAAATTTTCAGCCAACGGAAAATGGAAAAGTAGCAATAGCTGGTGATTTTGTACTTACTGCTGAGGAAGTAAATCCTGTTGCACGAACTTTACGAAAATATGGTATTGAAGTAACTGCTGTACATAATCACATGTTAACAGAGAATCCACGTCTGTTCTTTTTGCATTATTGGGCAAATGACGAACCCTTCAAATTGGCAAGTGCATTGCGGGAAGCCTTGGATAAAACTCACAGTATGTAGCAGTAGTCTTTCTTATTAAGCTAACGGGTGCTTGAGTTGAAGCGGCGATTCTTTTAGTGTATTAAGGTCTTAGGTTAATAAATCTTAAAATGATAAACCTATTCCAACAGGGAAAAAGCAAATAATTGAATTTTTAATATACTTGGGGGGTATATGACAAATTTTTGGCGAATGAATAACCCGATTTATCAAAGTGATGGTCTAGAAGAAAGCATTAATGGATATGTAGAACATCCATACGGTTTACCTGGAGTAGAGTGTACAGGCTGCGGGGAAACCTGGGCTACCACGAAGATTATCCATTATGGAATGCCTGTAAATCTAGCCAATATTCCGGAATTAAATAAAAAAGGTACGGTATCCGATAAAAGGCTCTTAGAACTTCAAACTTTAATTCTTAAACAAATCGAAGATTATGAAGGTGGTGTACTTTTACCTGGAACAGACTTTCAACCTGTCTATCTAGATATTGACAATGAACCAAAAGTAGATTTTTTATGGAGTTGCCCTGGAAGTGTTTTAATTTCAGAAAGAATTCAAGACCTTTTTATTAAAAATGAAATAAAAGGTGTAAAATTGTCCCCTGTAATCAAACGGAAAGTGGGAAATAAAGTTATTAAGTATCCTTTTAAGGTTTCTGAGAATGGCGGTAATTATAGTGAATTAATAATTACAGCAAATTCAAAACGGCCACCAGGTGCTGAGATCATTTCAATTTGTAAAAATTGTGGAAGAAAGGATATTGATAATGATGCTAGGCAACTAATAATGCTTCCTGATATGTGGTGTGGAGAGGACATCTTTTTCCTTAACACTACTCTTTGGATCATCGTAACAGATAGAGTAAAGAGTTTAATTGAAGGTATTGATGCATCTAATGTACAGTTTGAAAAAGTATAGTTCCTTCTTCAGCTAACGGGTGCTTGAGTTAAAGTAAACAGGGTGCTTTAGCACCCTCTTTCTTTTAAAGCTAACATATCGCCCTAGAATATTATACATTATTCAGATTTCTTTAAATGAAGAGGAGGAGGGATTAACCATCCTTTTTCCTTATTTAACTTTAACATTTTTAAACCAAATTGTGCCTTTGCCAAATGAAACTGTCCATAGTTCATAGCAAAATCTTCTCTGATACATTGTCCTATTATTTGGCTGCAAGCTACTAATGCAGCAGCGACGTCCTTGGAAACTGATGCACTAATCTCTGGATCAGTAAATCTTGCTCCAACAGGGATGTCCTCTAAATTTGCATTTGGACGATCTGGTGGGGCTGGTGGCAAGCCGATACCATTTGTTTTAAGAAGTTCTTGTAATTGATGGTTTTCGTTTCTCATACCTTCAATTGCTTCTTCAATAAGTTTTTTCAAGTCCTGATCACCAGTATGATTAATATAAGACTGATAACCAGCAATTAAGCCATTGGTTGCCAATAGGTGAGTCTAAGTTCCAAAAACCTCACCATAATGCAGATTATTCATTTATAAAGTAACTTTTGTGAAATGGGCATTTTATTAGTAATGAGAAAACAAATCATTGCTTAGCAAAAGGCTTTAAGGCTCTTTACGATTTATTTTTCCCTCTTACAAGTTCATCCCTATCTGATGCCATTGGAGGTTGTTCTAACCATCCATTTTTAATCATGATATTAGCTCCATCCTCAGAATATAATTGAACTTCTAAGGATAACCTGTTATACATTGCAACAATATCCCCTCTTGGACTTAGTGCAATACCTGTACCATAAAAACCAACACTCAAACCGATCAAAGCAGATGTATAGAACATCATGATTCTATCTGAGAATGTATAAGTTGTACTATTTGTTATCTCTGAGTCCCAACTCATTGTACAGGTAGTTTACTTTCCTCCAATTTCCCACCAAATAATTTAACATGTTTATTCCCAATTTCTAGACCTTTTATAAAGAACTGTTTTACCTCCTTATTCTGTGCAACCTGACTAAATCCAGTAAGGGTAGCTACTCCTATGGCATTTCTTTGGAGATTAGCAAATAAGTTATCTACTTCTGCAGCTATTAAAGGTCGTTTTTCTCCAAGGACATCTAAAATAAATCCTTGCTTTCTCACATACTCAACCTTTTCTAAATTGGGCAAGCTAGGAGACCTTATGAACAATCCTTTTGATAATAATAAATCCTTTGCCTTTTGGTATAATTCCATTGTTTCTGTGACGCATTGTATGTAATAGGCTGTAATGTCTTGCCTTACAGATGATGTTACACTACCTGCATATAACGTAAGACCTATCTTAGCCATTTGGTGTATGTAATTTAATACATAACTGTCAGAGTATAGTCTAGGAGCAGTTAAATCAACATCCTCTTTAATACTAAAACCATTCGGAACTACATTCTTTTCCTCTGTTAATATGGCTGTTAATTTTTGAATATGTGACTTTGATAACTGTAAAGTATTTTCAATGATTGAAATAATCTCAGAGTCCTCAGCCTTTTCTAAAAAATAAGTAAGGAAGCATATACTTGCACTATCATTCATGTATTGAGCCCATAACTGAGCGGTTTCTCCTGCTGTGAACCTTATCTTTCTTCCCTTGTCCTCCATAGAATTCATCTCCAGAAAAAATATTCTAAAAATACTTTTCCCATAATAAACCTGTATTATGTAAACGTGAAAATGTAATCTATTATAACTATTGTGAAGGAATGTACTTAAAGTAACGGGTGCTTTTGTTTAGGATGATGATTGCTTCGGCGGTCCTTTTTTCTTGTTGAACTAACTGTCTGTTTAGCGTAAGAAGTATACATAATTAAAAAACCATGTTGACAATATTATTTGTGGAATTTATACTCATAAACATGACCTTTACGTTATGTTTAAAGAGGTGATATTTTATGGATACACGCATGCGAATCGGGGAGCTGGCAAGACGAGCTGGAGTAACTCAGCGCGCCGTTAGACACTATGAGAGTATAGGGCTCATGCCTCCGGGTGAGCGTGAAGGAACTGGACAGCACTATTATACCGAGGAATCCCTTGAACGTCTCCGAAAGATTGACCAATTAAAGAAACTAGGTCTAAGCTTGGATGAAATGCGTGAAGTCGTTCAGCTTTATTTTATTGACCCTAGTGGAGTCCAATCAAAACGGAAAGCTCTTGCCATCCTTCGTCAGCATCTAGCTGAAACGGATCAGAAACTCAGTGAATTGGAGCAATTTCGTGGGGAAATTCAGTCCCTTATCGAACACTTTGAGCGCTGGTTTGAAAAAAGAGAAGGTGAATAACCTTTTCTTAACCTAAACATGACGTTTACGTAACACGTAACATTTCTTAATTTACAATTTATCGAAGGATGAATAATAAGAGGTGAATGTAATTTATGGAAAAAGAACAATCTACAAAACAAGTGAAACGAATTGGAATTGTTGCCGTCCTCATGTTTGGAACGCTTATTGTGAGCAAGGAAAAGAACCTTATCCTTATTCCAAATAAAAAACAAATATCTGGTATAGATATGAATAATTAAGACGAATTCAGGAGGTATTTAATATGAAAAATCAAACAAATGAAAGAGATATATCCAGGCTAGGACTCGGCTGTGGACGTATGTCAAATGCTAATTCTGATAGAACTGAAAGCATTGCCACGATTCATGCTGCCCTAGACGCTGGAATCACTCATATTAACACAGCAGATTTTTATACCAGTGGTCGTGGGTTTTAGCCAAGGGCAAAGATATTATACCGCTAATTGGTGCCAGAAAAGTATATCAGCTTCAGGAATCAATGAAGTCTCTGAAAGTTCATCTAAATGATAGTGATGTTAAAAGAATTGAAGAGGCTATTCCAGTAAATGAAATCGCCGGTGGTAGTTTTCCTCAGATGCAATTCAAAAATGGAATGGTGGTTCATCAGTGATAAGTATATTATTAAGAAAAACACATTAAATTGGGAATTCAATGTGTTTTTCCGCTGCTTCTCAAATGAGAAAGGTATTTTATTCTTATTTAGGCTTAACAGCTTTAAATTCGTCAATAGTTTCAGGGGTATTTTTACCTTCTTTTCCTTGGAAAAGGTCGATATTAACAGTCACATCCATACAGCCAAGGTATTTTCCATTTTCATCACGTACGGCCATAAATTTTTGGTAAATTTGGCCAGATTCACCAGTGCGTTTTGGGAACCAAAATTCCCATTCGTCGCGTGTCCCTGAACGGAAATCATTTAACAATTTTTCAACGTGGTGAGCCATTTTTGGGTGAAGCTCTAAAACAGGGCGACCAATCGCTTCTTTACGGCGACCATGCACGCGGTTTGGATTATTTGAATACCAGCGGAAAATATCGTTGGCATCGCAAAAGCCCATTTCAAATGGCAAAAGTTTGATGATTGAATCCAAAGTGCTTGCTTTAATCGCACCAGTTTCAAAATTAATCACAGCTTCAGGACTAATTAGTTCTGACAATTTTTCTTCAGACATATATAAATCTCCTTTATGAGAATAAAATAATATAAATATAAGTGGGCAAAAAAATCGCCCACTAATATTATAATCATTTTATTACTATTAGCCAATTCGTAGATTGCTTCTGCATAGATTAATTGCCTTTCCTTGTTGAACTAACTGAGTGCTTGAATTGAAGAAAGGGTTCCCGCGGCGATCCTTTTTTGTTTTTGAGCAAACGAGGCAGTTTAGATCAAGAAGGAAATTAATTGACTGGCACAACTATCGTTGCTTACTTTTTAATACAATGTGGTATAAGAAAATACTTAAAATTTATGTTAAAACTGGCGTTTTTAATAAAAACTTGAATCTTTTCTCCATTCTTTCAATAAAGAAGGACGCTTTTATTGCCAATGTCATTAAATTGGATAATAAGCTAATAAGTATATTCACACTCAATCCCTCCACAATGAAATTTTAGTGTTATATATAACACTATTGATTAGCATTTAGCGAAAAAATCACTTTATTCATTGGTTGTTTATAAGTTGATTTCGGTCTTCCGTTTGAGGAGGTTCTTCAAACCACCCGTGTTTTATCAAGATTTCAATTCCTTCTTGACCGTAAAAATATATATCTTTGGCTAATAAGGTCATTTTTAAGGAAATATCATTTCTTAGTGTAAAAAATGTCCCAAAACTATTTCCAACGATGCAATACCCATTGAGGAAGGTAACACAGTGCATCATCAGCTTATCAGAAAAAGGTGCAACTGTTGATGTTGTTACCGTACTTCCAGATGTGGCAGAAATCTGTAGGTCATTATCTAAAAGAATTTCTTGAAATATTTTAATTTGTTTCTTCGCAAGGTCTTTTCCTTTTTCTAAATATTTTCTAACTTCTTTGTTCTGAGCACATTGAGCAAATCCTGTTATTAGCTGCATCCCAATGGTATTCGCCTCTATTCCATGATGAATAAAACCGAGCTCAATGTCGTTTAAAGCCCGTTTAGATATAAATGGGTTAAAGCCGCTCATATACTTCTTACTTTTAATAAACTCAGTGCTCTTAGGCATTGTCACTTTTGGGGGAAGTGCAAGAATTCCTTTCTTTAGTAAATATTGTGTAGCTAGTTTATATATTTTGTGGGTCACAGTGGTAAGTCCCTCATAGATCCGTATCACATCATCGTTATATGCCATATTCATGTTGATGGTGTACATCCCCATGCTTACTTCTTTTAAAATCCGCACAAACATCACATCAAATCCATTGTCAAATAATTTGGGAGCTTCTAAATTCACATCCTCTTTGGTGAATCCGATAGGGATAACTATTCCTTGTTGTTTAAAGATTTTCTCTATTTCTAGTAGGTAATAATTTAACTCCTGCCACAAGCCCCCCAAAATATTTCTTGCCTCATCATCATCGGTTTTCTTCATAAAGTATTCTAATATTCTCATGATAAGTGTTTTTTCTTGATAGGTAAGCCAAAGGGTTCCGACTTCGGACGAGGTAATAGGATTTGTTACACTCAATGTAATCCCACCTTGCATTTAAGTTAAATAAATTATTTCCATATAAGTGTGAAATGATGCAAACTATAATTTAACTAACCTGGTACAATTGTGCTGGTTCAGAATATCAACGTATTCCACTAGCTATTACATGGGCAAATTTCCCCAATCCCGGTAAACTTACTCACACTTTAGAAATCTTCGCCAATGCATGTGGAGCAACAATTGCTGCCGCATCATTAATGCCCATTGGATTTGTAGTCACACATATTCAATAATAATAGCTATTAGATAAGATAAAGAAATCCCGGCATAATTAAAATGTACCCGATAGTGTAGACACTTATAAAAAGTCTACCTATCGGGTACTTTTTTGTATAATTAAGAAAAAATGGTGATAGGGGAATAGCTAGAAATGAGTAAAAAAATATTTATAGAGAAAGAGATAAAATTATTTTCAAATAACCCTTTTATTAAGTCAGTTAGTTTAAAGGGGATTACTTATACCGATGAATTTAAGCATATTTTTATTGAAGGAAATGATAATGGAAAGTTACCAAGGCAGATATTTGAGGAATGTGGATTTGATATTGATGTTATAGGAATTGACCGAGTTAGATCATCAGGCAAAAGATGGTGTGCAGCCTATCGGGTGAGCGGAGTATCAGGGCTACGTGATTCCAGAGCTAAGAACTCGGGAAGACCTTGTGAAAGAGAACTTACATTAGAAGAGAAATACGCAAGATTAGAAGCTCAACATAATTTATTAAAGGCAGAAAATGAACTTTTAAAAAAGATACGATCTGCAGAAAGGGGGCTAAAGAGAAACAAATAACTTTATCAGCTGACCAAAAGTTTATCCTCATTCGGTTCGTTATTGAAAAGTACAATTTTAGCAATATGTTCAGCTATCTATGTGGTATCGCCGGGGTCTCACGTTCTGGTACTATAACTATTTCTCTGAAAAATCTCAAGAAAGAAGAAAACACAAAGAGGAACAGGATGAGATTGTAAAAGAAATCATCTTAAAAGCTTTTCATTTCAAAGGTCGCAAGAAAGGGGCACGTCAAATCAAAATGACTTTGGCTGGTCAGTTTAATGTTAAATATAATTTGAAGCGGATTCGAAGAATCATGAATAAGTACGACATTATATGCCCTATTAGAAAGGCAAATCCATATAAACGTATGATGAAAGCAACTCAGGAACATCGAGTTGTGCCGAACCTATTAAATCGGCAATTTAAACAGGATGTCCCAGGTAAAGTACTCCTAACCGATATTGGTATTGCAGTATATAAAACCAAATATCCAGTCTTTTTGTATACTTATTGTAGTTTTCTTAACAAAGAAATTGATATTATTCTACTAATAATTTTTCTAAATCTTTATCAACAATAAATACCTCGATACGCTCCCCCATTTTTGTGCTTATATCACTGTGACTTGATAGGACTTTACAACGAGTAATATTTTCTACAATTTTTTCAAACTCATTACTATACATTTCACGGAGGACTTGTCTCATTTGTTTTACCAGTTTTCTTCCAGTATCATGGTTAACAAGGTGCTTTTCTTCTGTGGTCAATACTCCTTTGAAGCGAGTTATAACCATGTCCTGAACAATGTATGTCTTTGCCTCTTGTGGACCCCGACCAAGTAGTTCCCTTTGAAATTTAATAAAAGCTGAGCTAATCTCAGCTTCCAATTTCTTTTTTGAAATAGGCATCTTTTAACCTCCGGATGATTTAAGCGTTTCCTTTAACTTTATGAACATAATATTACTTTCGACTTTAAAGACATGTCAATAAGAAAAATGAATATTAAATAATGAGTAATGATGAGAAAAGTAAAGAAATTTTAATGTTTTCTTTAAAATATTGTAGATAATGGCTTTATTCAATCAAATATAGCTATTTACCAACATTGTTTCAGAGGCATACAATAACATCATATTCAACAAATTAATAAACCGGCTTAATCCTGAGAGAACTCAGGAACGGAGGAACCAATATTTTGGGGTTAATTCTGGGGAACCAGAAGGGATGAGAAACTCTTTCGCCATCCTACCCGTCAGCTAACTTCGTCGGCTAAAGCGAGGGAGGTCTAAAGACCGCCTAATTCAGGGGGCTTTTTTGTTTATTAGCAAAAGGGCAGCTTGAGGAATAAGTAGGTCTTTTTATTATGCCTATTTTAAGAAAAAGGAATATGGAAGACAGAATGCAAAGACAGCAGTAATGCTAACTGGGCGTTAAGTAGACCAATGTTACTTTTTCTCCAATATGTTGATCAATTAGTTCAACAAAATTCTTTATAGATTATCTCTCCTGAGGTAGTTCTATTTTGGATATTGTTGCACTTGATTCAACTGGAGAACAAGTATGCATTGGTCTATTTTTTTCGCCTTTGCCTTTTTTGGGGGATTTACTCTAATTAGTAGAATAGCAAAAGGAGGATATTGTGTATGCTCGTACCAGGAATTATTGGAGTAGTTATGATTATTTATCTGTCATACGTGTTAATTAAACCTGAAAAATTTTAGTTGAATTCATATACAGAATAACAAATGGGAGGAACGTTAATATGACTATGGGGTTAATACAGGTAATAGTAACCTTACTTATCGCTGGCTTATTAGTAAAACCAGTTGGTGCCTACCTAGTAAAGGTTTTCGATTATGAGACCACTGGATTGGATCGTGTATTTGGACCAGTAGAACGGGTTTTCTACCGTTTAATTGGAGTACGGGAAAAAGAGTCCATGGGTTGGAGGAAGTATTTGTTTGCCGTATTAATTAGTAACTTTGTTATGTTGATTCTAATATATGCCATTTTTAGGTTGCAAAAATATCTGCCATGGAATCCAGATGGAATAGATAATATGCCCCCTACACTCGCATTCAACACGGCAATTTCATTTATTACCAATACAAACTGGCAGGCTTATAGCGGTGAAAATTCACTTTCATACTTATCTCAGATGATTGCAATTACATTTCCGATGTTTACATCGGCAGCTACTGGATTTGCGGTAGCGATTGCCTTCATACGCGGTTTAATTGCTCGGCAGAATAATCTTGGAAACTTTTACATTGATTTGGTTCGATCGATAACAAGAATTTTCTTACCATTATCTTTTATTGTTGCGTTATTCCTTGTATTTCAAGGAGTACCTCAAACGCTTCATGGTTCGACAAATGCTATAACTCTAGAAGGAGTTAAACAAACCATTACAAGAGGACCTGTTGCATCGTTAGAATCGATTAAGCATATTGGAACTAATGGTGGAGGATATTTTGGAACCAATGCAGCACATCCATTTGAAAATCCAACACCACTAACTAACCTAATTCATATTCTCTGTATGCTGCTTTTGCCGACAGCATTGGTTTATGCCTTCGGAATAATGATTAAGAACAAACGTCAGGGCTGGTCTGTATTTGCTGCTATGGGAATTATGCTTATGGTTTTTCTTTCAGTAGTGTTTATTGCAGAATATAACGGTACGCCTGCGTTAAATTCACTAGGTGTTCACGGAAATATGGAAGGGAAAGAGGTTCGTTTCGGCATCTCTGAATCAGCTTTATTTACCGCAGTGACCACAGCCGCAACTACTGGGTCTGTTAACAACATGCACGATTCTTTGACTCCAATAGGAGGTCTTGTTCCGTTAGCCGAAATGATGTTAAATAATGTATTTGGCGGTAAAGGTGTCGGGTTACTAAACGGATTGTTATATGTGATATTAACCGTATTTATTTGTGGCTTGATGGTAGGTCGAACACCAGAATTTTTAGGGAAAAAAATTGAATCAAAAGAAGTGAAGTTGGCTTCAATTGCCTTACTCGTACATCCTGTAATAATTCTTGTTCCGACAGCCATTGCTTTGTTCACACCGGGCGCTATTTCGTCTATTTTAAATCCTGGCCATCATGGATTATCAGAAGTCTTGTATGCTGTTACATCGGCGGCAGCTAATAATGGTTCAGCTTTCGGTGGTCTTACAGCCAATACTAATTTCTATAACATTGCTCTTGGTTTAGTTATGTTGTTGGGTAGATATATTTCCATCATTGCAATGTTAGCAATAGCTGGTTCTTTTGCAACTAAGAAGGTAGTAACAGCAACATCTGGAACGTTTCGTACAGATACACCACTATTCACTGGTATCTTAATTGTAATTATTGCAGTAATTGGTGCATTAACGTTCTTCCCCACCCTTGCTTTAGGTCCTATTGCGGAACATTTGGGGATGTTTCACTAGTACGGAATGGAATCAATAAGGAGGATGTCTTATGGCAATTCAAAATAAATCCATATCAAAAGATATTATCTTTCAAGCAATAATAGATTCATTTAAAAAATTAAATCCGCTCGTTATGATTAAGAATCCCGTTATGTTTGTTGTTGAAGTTGGGACATTGATCACACTAATTCTTTCGATTCAACCAGATATTTTCGGGGTTAATAAAGTAGGACGTGGTTATAACATAGCCGTTTTCCTAATCCTCCTGATTACAGTTCTATTTGCCAACTTTGCTGAAGCACTTGCCGAGGGGAGAGGAAAGGCACAAGCAGATACCTTACGTAAATCAAAATCGGAAACGATGGCGAAGGTTAGACAAAAAGATGGTTCATACAAAGAGCTTCCCTCTACTTCATTAAGAACAGGCGATATCGTACGAGTAGATATAGGCGAAATTATTCCTTCTGATGGGGAAATTATTGAGGGGCTGGCCTCCATTGATGAATCAGCCATAACAGGAGAATCTGCCCCTGTCATTAAAGAAGCAGGTGGGGACTTTTCCTCCGTTACAGGAGGAACAAGAGTTGTATCGGATTATATCATCGTAAAAATCTTAACGGATCCAGGTGAATCCTTCCTTGATCGGATGATTTCATTGGTCGAAGGTGCGTCTCGTCAAAAAACGCCGAATGAAATTGCCTTAACAACTCTTTTAGCTGTCTTAACACTCATTTTCTTGTTTGTTATTATCACGTTAGTACCTATTGCTGATTACTTAAAGGTCAACCTTGACGTGGCTACTTTAATTGCTCTTCTCGTATGCTTAATCCCAACCACAATTGGAGGGTTGCTTTCAGCGATTGGGATTGCTGGGATGAACCGCGTAACCCAATTTAATGTTTTGGCGATGTCAGGAAAAGCAGTGGAGGCAGCTGGTGATATAGATACCATGATCCTTGATAAGACAGGTACCATTACCTTCGGAAACAGAATGGCAAGTGAATTTTTACCGATATCCAATGTGTCAGTGCAAGAAGTAACATTATCCGCATTAAAGGCATCGGTAAAAGATGAAACTCCAGAAGGGCGGTCTGTTGTGGAGTTAGCCCATAAGTTAGGAATTATGTGGAATCAAACAGAATATGACGGGGCAGAGATAATTGAATTTACAGCAGAAACTCGGATGTCTGGGCTAACATTAAAAGATGGGACAGAAATAAGAAAAGGTGCAGTAGACGCTATAAAAAAATATGTATCTTCCAGAGGTGGAAAGATCCCTGCCGACTTGGATGAGAAAGCTACAAAAATAGCAAAGGCAGGAGGAACTCCTCTAGCAATCGCTATTAATAATAAGGTATTTGGAGTCATCTATTTAAAAGATACGGTGAAGCCTGGATTGAAGGAACGCTTTGCTGAACTTCGAGCAATGGGGATCAAAACGATTATGTGTACGGGCGATAATCCATTGACAGCAGCTACTATTGCGAAAGAAGCAGGAGTAGACGAATTTATCGCAGAAGCGAAACCTGAAGACAAGATTGCAGCGATTAAGGCGGAACAAGAAGAGGGTAAATTGGTAGCGATGACTGGTGATGGTACCAACGATGCACCAGCACTCGCACAAGCGGATGTTGGATTAGCAATGAATTCCGGGACAATGGCAGCAAAAGAAGCGGCCAATATGATAGATTTAGATTCGGATCCAACTAAGCTTTTATCTGTTATCTCCATTGGAAAGCAGTTATTGATAACACGCGGTGCGTTAACTACTTTCTCAATTTCCAATGATATTGCGAAATATTTTGCGATTATTCCGGCTCTCTTTATTACCGCTATACCGCAATTACAATCTCTGAATGTGATGGGATTGGCGTCACCAAAATCAGCAATTCTTTCTGCATTGATCTTTAACGCCATCATCATTCCTCTACTCATCCCGATTGCGATGAAAGGAGCAAAATATAAAGCGATGGATGCGAATAGACTTCTTTCTCGTAACCTTCTCATCTATGGGTTCGGCGGTGTGGTGGTTCCATTCATCGGTATAAAAATAATAGATATGATTGTCTCGACTTTACAACTAGTTTAATAGAATAAAAAGGGGAGGAGATTATTGATGAGGTCACTTATGGTTGCGATTCGGACTTCCGTGTTCCTAATGATTTTATGTGGTTTAGCCTATCCGTTAGCCACAACTGGAGTTGCTCAGGTTCTATTTCACAAACAAGCAGAAGGAAGTCTGGTTATGCAGAATGGTAAAGTTCAAGGTTCAGCGCTTTTAGCCCAAGGGTTTAATGGTCCACAGTGGTTCCATCCAAGGGCGTCCGCTGCAAAATATGATCCAACAGCTTCTGCTGCTACAAATGCGGCTGTTTCATCAAAACAATACATTGAATCAGTGAAGAACAATGTTGATCATATAAAAAGTGAGAACAACAATGTCAGTAAAACGATTCCTGCCGATTTAGTTACTACCTCAGGTTCCGGTTTTGACCCGGATTTGTCTCCGGAAGCAGCAAATGCCCAAGTGCCAAGAATTGCTCAAGCCAAGGGTATTACGCAAGAACGTTTATTATCTTTAATAAATGAACATACAAAGGGACGGTCATTGGGCATTTTTGGTGAGCCACGCGTCAATGTGTTGGAGCTAAATATGGCTATGGAATCCATAAAATAAAAGGGGAGGTTCTTCTCTCCTTTTCTCTTTATCGTATCAAAGAAGGGAGGGGAAGACATGAGGGAAGAGGAATTCCGAAGAAAAACACCAGAGGAAATCCTATTATCCATTCAAAAAATACGTAAAGGTCATTTGAAAATTATTCTAGGTGCGGTATCTGGCTCCGGTAAAACTTATCACATGCTACAAGAAGGAAATCAGGTGAAAAAACGAGGGATTGACGTTGTCATTGGCATTATTAGTACCTTAAACCGACCTAAAACCATGGAACAGATTGATGATTTAGAAATTATTCCTTCAATAGAATGGATGAACAATGGGGAAGTAAAGCACGATCTTGATGTTGATGCCGTTATTGCCCGTAATCCTGATGTGGTTTTAGTCGATGCCTTAGCACATCGTAATCGACCCGATGCTCAACGTTCAACTCGACTAGATGATATTAACTATCTCTTAAATAAAAAAATAAGTGTCATTACTACCGTTAACATATATGAGTTAGAAGGTGTTAGGGGGATTGCTGACAAATTAACGGGTGCTAAGGTTAAGGTCAATTGTAGTGTTCCTGAAGATACACTGGCACTAGCCGATGAAGTAAAGCTATTGGATGTGACGCCAGAAGTGATACTTAACAGGATTCAAGAAGGTGAAATCGAGCAAATACATGAAGATAACCGTGGGAGGCAACACATCTTTCATCGTAATAACCTTGCCGTACTCCGTGAACTTGCACTTCGCTTTTTAGCAGGGGAAGTTAATGACGCACTAGATGAGTATCGAGAAATGCATGGGCTGATTGGACCGTCAGGAGCGTCAGAAAAAATTTTAGTGACCGTGCAATACCATTGGAATGGATCGATTCTCGTTCGAAGAGGACAGCAAATTGCAAAAAGATTAGGTGGAGATTTACTGGTAGTTTGTTTTCAATCACCCAATAAAAAAGTATCTAAAAATGAACTGACCTTTAAACGTTCTATTATAAAATTGGTGGAAAAAGTCGGGGGTCAGTTTGAAGAGGTACCGCTAGAGAAAGATACTGTTGCACATCAAATTATTCAATATGCAACAGAACTTAATGTAACTCGCATTGTAATGGGTCAAACAAAACGAACCCGCTGGGAGGAAATTGCCTATGGATCGATTATCAATAAAATCTTAAGAAAAACGCGAAATATTGATGTTTTTATTGTTGCCGATCGCGCCGAAAAAGATGGTGAACGTGTTATCCCAACCAAACAAAGTAAGAAAGGCGAAGCAATAAACCCCTATCGACGTCTCACGCTTCAAGAACTGGAAAACGAGATGGATAAAATTCGCCGTGGTACGTTAAAAGTCTATATTGGTGCGGCACCTGGAGTAGGGAAAACCTACACGATGTTGCGAGAAGCGAATGAACTTAAGAAAAAAGGAATCGATATCGTCATTGGTTTATTAGAAACTCATGGCCGAAAGGAGACATTTGAACAAATCGGCGGATTGGAAATCATTCCTCGAAGAAACATTTCCTATAAAGGAACAACATTAGAAGATATGGATACAGAAGAGATTATTAAGCGTAATCCTGAAGTCGTGTTAGTCGATGAATTAGCCCATACAAATGTGCCTGGTTGCAAGAATTACAAACGATATGATGATGTAAAAGAGATTTTAGACTCGGGCATCTCTGTAATTTCTACAATGAATATTCAACATTTAGAAAGTTTAAATGACAGCGTAGAGCAAATAACAGGTGTGAGAGTACGGGAAACAGTGCCTGATCATTTTTTACGAAGAGCTGATGAAATTGAATTGATTGATATCTCGCCAAAGGCATTACGCGAACGGATGAAGGAAGGACTTATTTATGCGCACGTAAAAGTAGAGCAAGCACTGAATAACTTCTTTAAGACCGGTAACCTCATAGCCCTTCGAGAGTTAGCACTAAGAGAAGTTGCAGATGATGTAGATGAGCGACTAGAGGCTTGGGAGAGGAAACGAACATTAAGGGGACCTTGGAGACAGCAAGAAGTAATTTTTGTTTGTACAAATTTGAGGAATGACAGTGAAAGGCTCATTCGTAGTGGATTTCGTATCGCTTATCGACTAAAAGCTACTTGGTATGTAGCATATGTGAAAGACCATCACCCTTTAACAGATGAAGAGAAGCAGACATTGAATAAAATTCAACAACTGACGGAACGGCTCGGAGGAATATTTGAATTATATGAGACAGGGGACCGACGACTTGTTTTTAGGAAATTGGTAAGTCAAATGAATGAAAAAAAGGCTACACAAGTGATTATTGGGCAATCTGCCCGTTCCCGATGGGAAGAGATAATTAAAGGTTCTGTTACTCAAAGATTATTAAGAGAGTTACGTCATATGGATGTGTTGGTGGTAGCCGACCAAGAGAAACACTGATTTTTATAGTGGGTTGCTGTTGTTCCTTATAAAATCAAAGATTAGGGCACAATAATCTCAACCAACAAATTGAGGTGATCATATGTCAATTGATCGTGTTTGTACAATTGGACCTGCAAGTAATGATAAAAAAATTCTCGCTGAACTAATCAATCATGGGATGACGATTGCCCGATTGAATTTTTCCCATGGTACCCATGAAAGCCACAGTTCCGTTATTCGGTTAATAAAATCACTTAGCGAAGAGACGGGGCATCAAATTAAATTGTTAGGTGACCTTCAAGGTCCAAAAATACGACTGGGTAAAATCGAAGGTGAAAAGGTCATTCTTAAAGCGGGACAGTCCTTTACTCTTCATATTGATCAAACAATAGGAAACGAGAAACAAGCAAGCGTAGATTATGAAAATTTAGTTAAAGATGTTCAACCAGAGAATCGAATTTTGATTAACGATGGGGCAGTTGAATTGATCGTTACGAATGTTGAACAAACTATAGTTGACACCACTGTAAAAACAGGTGGTGAAATAGCTTCCCGTAAAGGAGTAAATCTACCAGGTGTTGTTACAAGTTTACCTGCTTTTACCGAAAAAGATAAAAAGGATATTCAATTTCTTTTAAAAGAGGAGTTTGATTTCATAGCTTGCTCCTTTGTCCGCAGGGCATCGCATATCAAAGAAGTAAGGAGCTTTATTGAAAGTTCACACGGACATACTCCTAAGTTGGTGGCAAAAATTGAAACAATTGAAGCAATCCAAAATTTCCAAGAAATCTGCATGGAGTCAGATGCCTTGATGATAGCTCGTGGTGACCTCGGTGTGGAGCTACCCTACCAATGGATTCCACTTATGCAAAAAGCAATGATTAGAGAATGTAATCGGTTGGATACCTATGTTATTACGGCTACACAGATGCTGCAATCAATGGTGGATAACCCTTTACCAACAAGGGCGGAAGTAATGGATGTATTCCAAAGTGTTATAGATGGTACGAACGCTGTCATGTTATCTGCTGAAAGTGCTGCAGGGCACTATCCAGTTGAGAGTATCGAAACATTAAAGCTTGTATCCCAGTTTGCAGAATGTGTTATGAAAGAAGCTCCATACGACTTTGGGGATATGCTTAAATTGTTGAATCATACGATTAGTTGTTAGTATTAGTTTAAAAGTCAGCTGTCTTTTTTGGCAGCTTTTTCTTATTGTGCGGTGGATGGGTGAATATATATGACAAAAAACCGCACATACAAACCATGCGGTCTTTTGTCAATTTTAATCGGGCAGCATTTTTTGGGGGGCTAGTATTCAATCATTATTTATGGGTTCAACATTTTGATCATTTATGGGACCTCCATATTGCTGATTAATTTCTTTAGCTATCTCATCTAATAATTCATCAGATAATAAAGGTCTATTTTCTTTGAACATCTAAATTCTCCTTTTGCGTAGGCTTTCGTAAATATTTTTCACGGGTCAAAAATACTATCTACAGTAATAACATTTCCGTTTTTCTTGGTTTTAATCTTTTTACAAAAAGATCATTTACTTTTGCTGAGTACAAGAGTAATATAATCACTGTTTCAAATTCTTAATTCGCTGAAACCAGATGGTACGGGGGAACCATTCTTATGGGTTGGACTTAATCCAGGGGGTGAATCCTTTTAAAGGTAGGGCTACTCAATGGTCCGAATCCGACAGTTAACCTCGTAAGCGTTATATGAGAAGGAAGGTGGAGCTTGTGATACCAGTAAAATGATGTGTCTACAGGTCTATTAACTATGACTTGTAGGCATTTTTTTTTTGAAACTTGGAGAAAAAAATGTTTGATGGGGAAATATATATCATAACTTATACAGAATTGGGCGGTGATTAAAGAATGTTTTCATCCATAAAAAGGTTTTTAATTGGAAGACCTTTGAAATCACACGAATTAGGGGAACAAAAAATTAACAAAACGAAAGCATTAGCTATACTATCTTCCGATGCACTATCATCGGTGGCTTATGGTCCTGAACAAATACTAATCGTGTTGGCAACAATAGGAGCAGCAGCATTTTGGTACTCCATTCCTATCGCAGTGGGTGTGTTAATTCTTTTAACTGCGCTCATATTATCCTATCGGCAAATAATATTTGCTTATCCACATGGTGGAGGAGCTTATGTTGTATCGAAAAATAATTTAGGAGTAAATCCAGGCTTAATTGCTGGAGGCTCTCTTTTAGTAGACTATATTCTTACGGTTGCAGTAAGTGTGTCTGCTGGAACTGATGCTTTAACATCTGCCTTTCCCACCTTACATAATTATAATGTAGAAATTGCTATTGTATTTGTAATTTTTATTACACTTTTGAATTTAAGAGGAGTAACGGAGTCCGCTTCAATATTAGCCTACCCCGTGTACTTATTTGTTCTAGCCTTGTTCATTTTAATTGGTGTGGGTATTTACAACATTTTAACAGGCGTTGTTGCTCCTGAATTACACACCCCTATAGGTACACCTGTGGCGGGGATCAGTTTATTTATTTTATTAAGAGCGTTTGCTTCAGGAAGTTCAGCATTAACTGGTGTTGAAGCTATATCTAATGCCATACCAAACTTTAAAGATCCAGCACCAAACAATGCTGCTAAAACGCTAATAATGATGGGGCTTTTGCTTGCTATATTGTTTTCAGGAATCATAACGTTAGCTTATTATTATGGCATTGCTCCAAGAGTAGAGGTAACGGTGGTTTCACAAATTGCAGAGGAAATCTTCGGCAGGAATTTTATGTATTTCTTTATCCAAGGAACTACAGCCTTAATATTAATCCTTGCTGCCAACACTGGATATTCTGCATTCCCATTGCTGGCGGTAAATCTTGCTAAAGATAAGTTTATTCCAAGGATGTTCCTTATTCGAGGAGATAGATTAGGATATTCAAATGGCATCATCATACTTGGTTTAGCATCAATCCTATTAATCCTTGCTTTTCACGCAGAAACCGAGCATCTTATCCCGCTTTACGCAGTTGGAGTGTTTATTCCATTTACTTTGTCTCAAACAGGAATGATGGTTAAATGGATTCGAGAAAAGCCTCAAGGATGGGTGCCGAAATTTATTATTAATACAACGGGTGCATTAATTAGTTTCATTGTCACATTAATGTTCTTCTTAACTAAATTCAATCAAGTCTGGTCAATTTTAGTTTTTCTACCGATTATTATTTTTATTTTCCACCGAATTAAAAAACATTATGATGCAGTAGGGGATCAATTGAGGATTACTACATGTGAGCCCGCTTTACAGATTGAAGGGAATGTACTCATTGTTCCAGTGGCTGGCATTACTCATGTGGTGAAAAACTCTATAAACTATGCCAAATCACTTAAGCCAGATCAAATTATTGCCGTTTATGTGTCATTTGAAAGAGATGACGAGCATAAGTTTGAAGAAAAGTGGAAGAAGTGGCAACCTGATGTAAGACTGGTAACGCTGCACTCTCATTACAGAAGTATCATAACTCCATTAACTAAGTTCGTTGATACAGTTGAACATAAAGCGAGTGAATCCAACTATCAAGTAACAGTGGTCATCCCCCAATTTATAACAAAGAAAGGCTGGCACAATATTCTCCATAATCAATCAAGCTTATTAATTAAGTCTTTCTTGCTTTATCGGAGAAACGTGATTGTTACAACTGTACCTTTTCATTTAAAAAAATAAAACAGAAGCCCACTTTATTAACATCCTTAGTATGAATAAAGTAGGCTTTTTTTATTGAACTTAAGATACTGACTGTTAGTTTTTCACTCGGAAGAACGTAATAATAAATTAAAAACAAAACTGTAGCAGCATAAAAATTATTTAGTTTTAGTTCATAGAATACCACCGTTGATGGAGTTCTCACAGGATATGAAAACCTTCATCCTCACTTGAAAAATATACAAAAATCCCCTGATTAAAGAGGAATACTATGTTATAATTAGTGTAAAATTACACTAATTTACGACAGGGGGTATTTATATGTCTAGGGAATTAGAAAGTTTATTATTCTTCGGAGTAATGGCAATAGTGATAGTCACTTTCATTACTTTTGCAATAATAAGAATGAAAATAACTAAAAACTTTGGGAGGACGTTGGCACAATCTATTTGTCTAAGTCTCTTTTTATTCTCTTTAGCTTGTATATGGTGGTTCTATCAAGCAAATGATGGGTTTAGTCAGGTTTTTGGTTGGTTATTTTATGGGATTGCTTTTGTTCTAAGTAGTTTTTTAAACACAGGATTATTGTTTTATATGAAGAAAAAATCGCTAATGTAAATTAGAGGTTAAATGATACGAAAAAAACAACCATCAAATAATGGTTGTTATAAAAGAAAACGAGCATAAGCAGGGGTCTTATCCATTCTCATACCATCATATTATGTAAACTATTGATTAATTTGGCTCTACATGAACATGAACATCATATACGCCATGTTCTTTCGTCATGACTTTTTCAACAAAGGTAGCAATATCATGGGCTTCTTTAATACCAAGAGTAGAATTAACAAGAATAACAACATCTATTACTTCATTATTCCCATAGTTTCTTCCTTTAATTTCTTTTACTCCTTTAACGCCATCCAATTCTTTGATGACATCGTTATAAAGATGGATTTTATCTTCATCGAATCCATCCGAAAGTTCGAGGGATGCTACTCGAAAGATGTCCCAAGCCGTTTTACATATTAACAGTCCTACAACAATAGCAGTGACACTATCTAGCCAAGGCATATTTAATTGTGATCCGAAAATACCGATGGCAGTTCCTATACTTACCCAGGCATCCGAAATGTTATCTTTTGCAGCTGCCATGACAGATTTGCTATGAATTTTAAGAGCTAAGTTCTTGTTGTATCGATAAACAAAATACATAACGAACGCTGAAAAAACACCAACATATGCTGCCATAATATCTGGTGACTCTTTCGTTCCTTGAAACATAGAGGTACTCGCTTCCATTAACACTTGAAGACCCACCGCTACCATGATAAAGGAAGCGATCATAGAAGCAATCGTTTCGCTCTTCCAATGTCCGTATCGATGGTTTTTATCAGGGGGCCTTTGCGAAATCTTAAGTCCAATGAGTACAGCAATAGATGCTATGATATCGGTTGTATTATTTAAACCATCTGCTTGCAAAGCATCGGAATCACTTACATATCCAATAACTAGTTTTAAGATTGAAAGACATATATAGGCAATGATACTAATAATAGCTCCACGTTCACCTAATTTAAGGTCATTATACTTTTCCTGTTCCATTCCAGTTCCCCCACTCAAAGCTACATGTCAATGATAACAGGTAAAATACGGTTGGGTCTAGAGCAATCTTTTTGCCTTGTTTTATATAAATAAGGGATATACAAATAAGTTGCACAAGGGAAAAAACTTATTCTAGAATACTAAAAGTTAGAGGACTAGAACTTACTATTTCGTTCATGGAACGATACCTGTAACGGTTATTAATGACTATGACAAGCGGACAAAAAAACTCTACAACAATAAGTTGTTTATTATTTTCGGCAGCATTTCGGTAAAAATTTCGATAAACATATTTACTAGCATTAGGATGGCTGGTATGGAAAGAATAGCAAAGCTTAGGTAGGCAAGTTTCAGCCTGCCTTTTGATTGGTCGAACCATTTCGAAATGTACTCAATCAGTAAGGCAAGTAGGATAGATCCGATAAAAAACGAGGCCGAAAATAAGGCTATTCCTAACGGTGCTTGTGGTCCAAATAATTCATTGTTTGGATTAGACAGAAACAAAGGAGTTCCATAAACGATTAACAGCAACAAACCAAATAAAAATCCTTTAACCAGCCAGCTTTTTCTGGAATGATGAAAAATGAATGTGTAGCAGATACTTTTTGCTAAGGTCACAGCAATACCGAGTGTTACGATTAACAGGGTTCCAGACCAATGGAATCCACTCGCCAGTTGAGGAAAGAAATAAGCAATGATACCCATAACCAATCTTAAAAAAAACCAAAAGTAATTCCTGTAAAAAGGGCTGCGATATAACCAATACCATACATCTTTGCTGCTCTTGCCCAACGATTGGAATTGGCTTCCTTTACCGCCTCACTGTTTAACTGTCCATTCATGGCATAAACCCCTTACTTAATTATATTTAATAAACACAATATTTAATATATTCAGAATTCCGTGTCCCTATAAGAGAAATTTTTATTTAGCGTAGTCTAAAGCCATCATAACCGCTGATACCTGTGGGATAGCATATTAACAATTACAGGGGAAACAATAGCAGAAAAGTCTGATGGAGGTAATGTTGATGCGAAATGGCAATATGCCCATCTTTCATAAGGGGTGATTTAACATGAATGAAATCAAAGTTCGTTATGGCCAAGCATCTGATATAAATGGAATGATTATATTGGACCAAAAGTTATATCCTGGCGCTTGGCAAGTAGAGATAGCATTTGTAGAACGATTACTTGAACGGAATAAAAGTGTCTATAAAATTGTCGAGGAAAATGGAGAGTTAAAGGGATACATCAGTTTAATACCTTTAGATAAAAGAACGTATGATCAATTATTATTTGGCCAAATCGATGAATCAAAAATTTGTCATCACGCGTTAGCCTATAAGAAAGGGAAAGAAGTGTATATTTATTTTTCTTCGATTATAGTCGATATCTTTCATGAAAACAGGAAGAAATATAGCAGGGCATTAATACTGGAATTACTGAATTGGATTGAAGAGATTCAGGAAACTGGAGTCGTGATAAAGGAATTTGGAATGATTGCGATTACAGATGCTGGAAATCGAATCTGTCAGAGTATGGGATTTAATAAGGTGTGGGAAGTAAAAGAACACGGTGAAACGTACAATGTATATAAAGGAACGGTTGTGGACGTTAAGAATGGAATAAAAGTAAGACATCATACGGTGGTCATTTCGCATTCAATATCTATTTGAACCCAAAGGTAAAAAAAATTTTAATATCTTTCCCATTTGTAAATAAGGTTGCCATTTCCGATTCAAATAGAGCCACAAATCTACTGTCATATGAAGGATTTGTGGCTTTTATTTGTTAAAAATTGCCTGTTTTATCTTTTTTATGAATATTTTCCGTTCCTGCATCCAATGCAGTCATATAATAGTTGCATTTATGATTTATGAGTTCCATTGTCCTATTCAGTTCTTCCAACTGTGCTTCTACAGCAGCTTTTCGCTCCAAGAACATGTTATATCTTTGCTGCAAGGTGGAATCGCCCTCAGAACACCAGGTTATGAAACCTTTAATTTCTTTAATAGGCATCCCGGTAGATTTTAGACATTGAATAATTTTTAATGCTTCAATATCCGATTCTTTAAATAATCGGGTTCCACTAGGAGTCCGTTCAACAAAAGGGATGAGGCCCTCCTTATCGTAGTAACGTAAGGCATATACTGTGAGATTTAACTCTTTTGCAACTTCGCTTATAGAATATGTCAACTTAATACATCTCCTTTTCTTTTTGATATAGACTTCGAGTTAGCTCTATGCTTTGACATGATTCTAACATGCTTTATGCTAAATTTCAAAGAATACTATTACTCTCTGTTTTGGATGATCTTCTACATTTAAACTTTTTGCTTGACCTAGAGTTAACTAGAGGGTTTATTCTAGTTTTGCAAGAGAAAAAGGGAAGTTATGTATCTATAACAGTACCAGTTCATTCTCTTAAAAAATCAAATTATTTTGGAGGTTTTTACAAATGATAACAGCTAAAGCGCGAGCAGTCGACGGTCCAGACAAACCGTTTCGAGTTGCTGAAATTAATAGACGTGACCTTGATCTACATGATGTTCTAATTGAAATTAAGTATGCAGGCATATGCCATTCTGACATACATACGGCTCATGGCGAATGGGGACCTGTGAACTATCCACTCGTACCTGGACATGAGATTGCGGGATTTGTCACCGAAGTAGGAGCAGAAGTAACAAAGTATAAGGTTGGTGACCGAGTTGGAGTCGGTTGTATGGTTGACTCCTGTGGTGAATGTGAGAACTGCCGTAAAGGGGAAGAACAGTACTGTTTAAAAGGAAATGTCCCTACCTACGCGGGTGTTGACAAATATGGTGAGCCTACCCAAGGTGGCTATTCAACCCACATCGTCGTAACTGAGGACTTCGTAGTCAGAATTCCTGATAACATCTCGCTTGACGCCGCAGCACCATTACTTTGCGCAGGCATTACGACCTATTCTCCATTAAACCATTGGGGAGCTGGTCCAGGGAAGAAAGTAGCGGTTGTTGGTATGGGCGGTCTTGGTCATATGGCTGTCAAAATTGCACATGCCATGGGTGCCGAGGTGACCGTTCTATCACAAACATTGAAGAAAAAGGACGATGGCTTGGAATTCGGCGCTGACCATTATTATGCCACAAACGATTCAGAAACGTTTAAGAAACTAGCGGGTTCATTTGACCTCATCATCAATACAGTAAGCGCAAAGATTGATATTAGTGCCTACCTTTCTTTGTTGGCGTTAGATGGTACACTTGTCAACGTCGGTGCGCCAGCGGAACCGTTGTCTCTTAACGTATTCTCGCTAATCGGTCATCGCCGTTCATTTGCGGGTTCTATGATTGGCGGCATTCGTGAGACTCAGGAAATGTTAAATTTCTGTGCTGAGCATAATATTGTTCCGAAAATTGAAGTAATCTCGGCCGACCAAATTGACGAAGCTTATAAACGCGTATTAGCTTCAGATGTGAAGTATCGATTCGTGATCGACACCAGCACAATTTAAGTTGTGTAATCGATAAATCTGAAGATACGATCAAGGATGTCCCAAAATCTAGCTTTTGGGACATCCTCTTTAATTGCTTTCCTTAAATTTCGCCTGAATTGCTTTTAAAAACAGATCAGCAGCTGCTGAAAAAACCTGATGCTTTTTCCAAACAATATTTAAGCCAGATTCAAGTCTTGGCTCTAGCGGTCTAAAACAAATGTTACTATCACTAGATGTATTCACTAGTTTATCAATGGTAACTGCATAACCAATGCCTTCTTCCACCATTATGGCAGCATTATAGGCTAGATTGTATGTAGTCACGACGTTTAATTTATCAAAATCTTCACCAAACCAATCCGTAAATTCATTTTTAGAAAATGTCTGTTTTATAGCCTGTCGTGAACAGATTAGCGGAACATTGACTAAATCCACTGCTTGAATGGTCTCTTTGATAGCAAGAGGACTGTCTTTTCTCATCACAACGCCCCAAACATCCTTGGCTGGGATATTGAAATAATTGTATTTTGATAAATCAGCTGGTTGAATTAAAATGCCAAAGTCAAGCAAGCCCTTGTCAAGCCGTTCAGTCACATCGTCTTCGTTTCCGCTGTAGAGGTGATACCGTATATTTGGATAACTTAACTGTAAATCTTTTACTACCCGTGCAATTTGTTTCATGGCGTCTGTTTCTCCACCACCTATGTAAACATCACCACTGATTGAATCTTCCATGGAACTAAATTCTGTCTCTAATTTATCGACCATTTCAACGATTTCTTCTGCTCTCTTTCGCAGGAGCATTCCTTCCTCTGTGAGAATGATCCTGTGACTACTGCGGATAAATAGTTTTTTCCCTAACTCTTGTTCAAGGTCTTTTAATTGTCTAGACAAGGTTGGTTGTGTAACATGCAAAAAATCAGCAGCACCCGTAATGCTTCCTTCCCTTGCAACAGTAAGGAAATATCGCAAAACTCTAAATTCCATAAATCACGCCTCCTTTATAATGTATTAGTATAAATAATTTAGATATGCTTATCAAGCATATCTTGATATAAGATATAAGTATTGGGCATATACGAAAGGCCCTGCTAGAATAAATAGGGTAGAAACAACAGGAAGAAAGGATGTTAACTAATATGTCAAACTATATTTTTGAATTAAGCGATAAGGTTACAAGGAAATCAGTTTCATACAATAACAGGTTTGGAATCAAAATTGCAGCAGATCTCTACTTGCCAAAAGAATTTGATGAGTCAAAGAAACACGGAGCCGTTATTATAGGTGCTCCCTATGGTGGAGTTAAAGAGCAGGGTTCGGGTATTTATGCTCAAAACATGGCGGAGCGTGGTTTTGTGGCTCTTGCATTTGACCCATCTTACAACGGATACAGTGGTGGAGAGCCACGGCATATTTCTTCGCCTGATCTCTTCGTAGAAGATTTCGGTGCAGCCGTAGATTATGTAGGGACGCGTTCATTTGTAGACAGGAATCAAATTGGTGTAATCGGTATGTGTGGCAGCGGTGGTTTTGCGATCAGTGCAGCGCAGGTTGATAAGCGCATCAAGGCTGTCGCAACGATCAGCATGTACGATATAGCCCGTGCGCAAGCCAATGGCTGGAAGGACTCGTTAACTGAAGAAGATCGTAACAACATACTTGATGCAATTGCTGAGCAACGCTACGCGGATTTTGAAGGCAACGCACCAGCGCTTACCGGTCGAGGAGCACCAATTGGATTTAACGAAAATACAGACCCTATCGGTCGTGAGTTTGGCGAGTTTTATTCTACGCCAAGAGGGTACCACCCGAACTCACTTACTCAATTTACCGTGACAAGCAGCATGTCATTTATGAATTTTCCGCTGCTTACACACATTAAGTCGATTTCACCGCGTCCAATTTTGTTCATTATGGGCGAAGATGCTCACTCAAGATACTTTAGTGAAGATGCTTACGAATTGGCGGCAGAACCAAAAGAACTGTACATCGTTCCAAATGCAGGACACGTTGATTTGTATGACAAGACGGATTTGATTCCATTCGACAAATTGGAAGCATACTTTATCGACAATTTGAAGTAAGAATCGCTTCAAATAAGGATATTAAAAAATTACCCCCATCTTTCTTTGGGGGTAATTTATTGACCGAACATAATTGAAGATAGGAGTTGTTTATTTGACTAAACGAAATAATTTGTTGATTGTCATCTTAACCATAGGAGTCTTCGGTATCTTAAATACCGAAATGGGGGTTATTGGAATATTACCTGACATTGCTGATCACTTTCATATAAGTGTATCAAAAGCAGGATGGCTGGTAAGTGCTTTTGCCCTTGTTGTTGCCATATCTGGTCCAACGATGCCATTATTATTTTCGGGGATCAATCGAAAGAAGGTCATGTTACTTGTCCTAGGTGTTTTCGTTGTGGGAAACATTGTATCCATATTTACATCTAACTTTGCCATTCTATTAATTGCTCGCATCATTCCAGCCTTTTTTCATCCTATCTATTGTTCATTGGCATTTACAGTAGCTGCTGCATCAGTAAGTAAAGAGGAAGCTCCAAAAGCTGTTTCTAAAGTATTTGTAGGAGTATCAGCCGGTATGGTAGTTGGCGTGCCAATCGCAAGTTTTATCTCAAGTGCCGTTTCGTTTGAAATGGCTATGGCATTTTTTGCGATTGTAAATGCCATCGTATTCATTGCAACATTTATTTTTGTACCATCTATGCCAGTGGAAGAAAGACTTTCTTATGGTACCCAATTTTCCGTCTTAAAAAAATCTATTACATGGCTTTCCATCGTGACTGTCATTCTGTTAAACTCATCCATATTTGGGGTTTTTAGTTATCTGGCTGATTATTTGAAAACTGTTACAAATATGCCTTCGAACACCATTAGTTTAATATTATTCGTATACGGCGGAGCCAATATTATTGGAAATATTGTGGCAGGTAAATTGCTAACTAAAAATGCGCAGAAAGTTGTGGCAGTTTTTCCTTTTGTATTAGGGATCGTGTACATTCTATTATTCTTATTTGGACAGTTTACCGTACCTATGGCGTTCATTACGTTAATTTGGGGGATATTAGGTGGAGTAGCGGGTAATATCAACCAATATTGGATTTCAACAGCAGCTCCCGAAGCGCCTGATTTTGCCAACGGCCTATTTTTATCAGCCTGTAACATAGGAACAACCATTGGTGCCGCTCTAGGCGGGTTATTTATATCAGAAATGGGTACACAATACGGCGTATTAGTTGGAATCCTATCGTTGATCCTAGGTTTGGTAACTATTTTACTACGAAATTATAGGTATAGTCCGGCAAAGCAACTCTCCATTTAAATGCTCACTCCTTTTTAAATAAGATGTCTTGTCCTAAATCTAGTAACCAGCAAAGGTAAATAAGCGGAGATACTCCGGTTAGTTGCAGAATGGAGCTCGTTTCGGGATAAATAAGCGGAGGTTCTCCGGTTATGAAAAGAAAAATCTTCCATTTTCACGTTTTTCGAGTAAATAGGCGGAATATCTCCGTCTATTTAAGCTCTTTTTAATGAAAATTACTTATTAAGCGGAATATTTCCGACTATTTATCAGCTCGGGTGCTTAACCTTTCCATTACAGATAAGTGTGTATCTTTTTGCACGAAGGAAAAGCATTGCCCAGTTTATAAACAACGGCTGAATGGGCGTTCCGATCATGATGAAGTTAGGAATATATTTAAGAAATAAAAATTAAGAATGTGAGGAATTTTATATGTCTGAATACTATACTTTTAAATTGAGCTAACATGTTAACCGTACTTTTGTGTCTTACAAAAATAGAGCATCAGGAACAATGTCCAGTTCCTTTGGTTCAGCAGCTGCTGCATAAAGAGCATTATGTAAAGGGTTGTCACAATTTACCTGAATAATAATGTAACGCTTTATTAAGCTACCATGAAAATAAGTTTCCTCTAAATTGGAAAAATGGCAATATTTAAGAAGACCCTGCTCAATCGTTAAAAAAAAGAGAAGAGTGTTAATTAATAAGTCTATGAATTGGTTGACTGGATTAAGGTCAGTATCAGTATTGACACTTCCTGACCATTTTCATTCTCTGTGGTGAAGTGCGATTTTTGCGCTTCATGGATGGCTAACGGGTGCATTTCTTAAAGAACGTTCGGCTGCTCAAAAAAAAGCAGCCGATATTGTGCTGAAGGGTGAGGTTAACCAAAGAAGCGTAAGATGAGGACTTCATCTGAATAGACTAGGCTTCTTTGGACTGACGATCACACAGGAGCATCCATGACGTTCCAAACCTGTCTCTCAACTGAGCAAAGCGCAAAGCGAAAAAAGTTTCTTTCATGGGCATAAAGATTTCTCCTTCTTCAGAAAGCAAGGTATAAAGCCTCTCCGCCTCTTCTGGACTGGAAACCCTGAGTGTCAGATAAACACTCCGCATAGGCTCAGCGTTGGGGATGTCGGCTCCCCTGAGCACCATGTCCCCAATCTCGATGGTAGCATGCAGAATGTCGTTTTCCCGACCTTCTGGAATGTTCGTTGGGTCTGGCATTTGCTTGAATGCCATCATCGATGTTATTCTGCCTCCGAGCTGCTGTTCATAGAACCGAAAAGCCTGTTCGCAAACTCCACGATAGTTGACGTAGATATCGAGTTTCATTGAATAATCTCTCCTTTTTCATTTTGGTGATTGGTCTTGAAAGATATCTTATAATTCAGTATAAACTAGTGGCATATGAATGCCTATACAAGTATAATGTGGAACCTTGCTGGAAGCACGACAAAGTTAGAAAGGAGCTGTTTTTGTTTCATTATTTACGATGAATACGGTCAAAAATCATACTACATATAAGGGCAAGTTAGTTTGTTAAATAAGTAAGAAAACCATCTTATCTAAGGTGGTCTTTTTACTTTGTGCCTATTTAATTTGAAGGATTAAATCAAAAAGGTAATTTAAGATCGGTATTAGGAGCCAGCTTTTTTTAGTTTTTATATTTCGACATTTTTCCGCATTCTTAGAAGTTTAACAAAATACATTAGAGATTAGAATCATAAAAAGTTTGTTGATTTTATTGACTTTGCCAGCCATTACCGTTGTTAGTGAATATATTAATTTTTGTAAAGGTGGGAATTTGTCAAATCTTGACCTTTTTTTTAGCTTTAATAACACTCGTATTA
>JAANMP010000049.1 GCA_011250595.1 Bacillus sp. MM2020_1
AACTATAACAACCTTATGGTATTAGTAATTATAAGAGACGGAATAGTCAGTTAATTGAAAACGGTTTATCTTGTAATGTAAACGTCATCATTGCCATTTTTAAGGATTTCTAGTGAACATTCTGTGAATAGAAAAAACGTGCCTATGAGCACGTTTTTTAATTAACACCGATGTAATCATTGACTCGTCCGAATTCACCGATTGTCCTGAAACGGTTGTAACGATCAGCTATTAATTCCTCTTCTGAAAGCTTTAACAATTGCTGTAATGAAGTCTTAAGCACCTTGTCAATTTCTTCTGCCTGCTTTATTACATCCCTTTGGGCTCCGCCCTTAATTTCTGGGATAATATCATCAATAATGCCTAGTTCCTTTAAATCTGGCGCGGTTATTTTCATCGTTTCTGCCGCATTTCTAGCAAGAGAGGCATCTTTCCATAAAATTGCAGCAGCACCCTCTGGTGAGATAACCGAGTAGGTGGAGTTCTCCAGCATATAGATACGGTTGCCCACTCCAAGTGCAAGAGCACCACCACTCCCGCCTTCACCAATTACAATACAAACCACGGGAACCTTAAGACCAGCCATTTCAAACAAATTGCGTGCAATTGCTTCACTTTGACCGCGTTCCTCTGCAGCCTTCCCAGGATAGGCTCCCTTCGTATCAATGAAACAGATGATCGGACGATTAAATTTATTCGCCTGATTCATTAATCGAAGTGCTTTTCGATACCCTTCAGGGTGTGGCATTCCAAAGTTTCTGCGAATGTTCTCTTTCGTATCTTTTCCACGCTGATGGCCAATTACCGTAACAGGTAACCCACGAAATTTAGCTATTCCGCCTACAATCGCCTCATCATCAGCAAAGGTTCTGTCACCGTGACATTCAAAGAAATTCTCAAACAAATAAGGGAAATAATCCATTGTTGTCGGCCTGTTAGGAAGCCGAGCGATTTGAACCCTGTCCCAGGGCTTAATATTTTCATATATACTTTGTTCAAGCTTTTCAAGTCTCTTCTCTAATTTGCTGATTTCGGAACTTAAATCAACATCAGCAGTTTTGGTGAACTCTTTTAAATCAGTAATTTTCTTTCTTAACTCGATTACAGGGCGTTCAAATTCTAATTCACCTACCATTTGAGCACACCTCCAGGTTGATGGATCTCTAGAATAGTCGTGATTTTCTCAATAAGTTCATTTCGAGCAATTATTGCGTCCAGTTGTCCGTGTTTTAAGAGAAACTCGGATGTTTGAAAATCCTCCGGTAATTCTTCACGAATGGATTGTTCAATCACTCTGCGTCCGGCAAATGCGATCAACGCACCTGGTTCAGCAAGGTTGAAATCACCCAATGA
The DNA here is from genome assembly GCA_011250595.1 of Bacillus sp. MM2020_1. Taxonomy (GTDB): domain Bacteria; phylum Bacillota; class Bacilli; order Bacillales; family Cytobacillaceae; genus Neobacillus. The sequence goes on from JAANMP010000049.1 coordinate 1,354, forward strand.
TGCGAAACTTGCTGAAACACCCCCCGTTGTCGGGTGGGTCATGATCGAAATGATTAATCCGCCATTATTGCTAAACCTCTTTAAAGCAACACTTGTTTTTGCCATTTGCATTAAACTTAAGGCGCCCTCTTGCATTCTTGCGCCACCTGATGCGGTAAAAATAATAAACGGTACATTTAACTCATCGGCTTTTTCAATTGCCAGCGTAATTTTTTCGCCGACAACCGAGCCCATGCTTCCCATTCGGAATGAAGAATCCATGATAGCAACGACAATTTTATAACCATTCACTGTCCCAATACCTGTTACAACCGCCTCGTTAAGTTTACTTTTTTGGCGGTCTTTCTCAAGCTTTTCAAGGTAGTCAGGAAAATTTAATGGATTTTTAGAAATCATATTATCGTTCATCTCCATGAAACTTCCTTCATCAATGAAACTGTCAATTCGTTCTTTTGAGTTCATTGGGAAATGATGACTGCAATGCAAGCATACCTTTAAATTTTTCACTAATTCTTTTGTATACATAATCTTCTTACATGAAGGGCACTTTGACATTATTCCTTCAGGAACATCATTTTTTGCCGTTTCCGTAGGTATTTGAGCATATTTCTTCTTTTTTGGATGATTTTTTGAAAAAAGATCTTTTAGCGCCAAAATTAAACCTCCTTTGTTACATAACGCCAGATGGCAAGTTTATCCCATTAATCCTATTTACCAGTTTTTCTATCCACACTAAACTTCATACATCCATAGTGGTCAGACCACTGATGAAACAAAAATACCCTGTCATAGGGCTTGGTTAACCTTCACTATAGAATAAAAACGATTCAAAATCTGTTAGTATTTGTCGTTAAAAACAGACAAATTCCGTAGATTATAATAGGCGGATAGTGTTTTCAATTCATTCTTTTCAGCGAGGGCATCGAGTAGGACTAGATATTTTTCACGATGAATGGTCACTTTTACTAATTCAAGCGAATCGTAATAGTCTTTTAATATTGACCAAATTCTAGATAAAAGGTGGTTATCTGCAATCTCAATTATTCGATTAAAAAACTCATCCTCTTGTATGCCGTTTTCTTGATTTAGCCAGTCTTTCATATTCACAATATGTTGGTCATCTATTTTTTGCAAAGCTAATCTTAGGAGGTCCATCTCTATATAATTCCTGGTTTCCAATACATCTCGTTTTGCTTTTTCATCCTGTAAAATAAAAGTACTAAGAAGCTGAACGAGATGGTTCCCCTGAAAGTCACGAATAAAGGTCCCTTCACCCCGTCTGGTTTCAATTAGTCCCAGCAATTCTAAAGCCCTAAGTGCTTCTCTAACGGAAGAGCGCCCGAAATTCAGGCGCTCCGACAATTCTCGTTCAGATGGGATTTTATCTCCGGCTATTAATCCATCGATGGTTATCATTTCTCGTAAATGCTTAACAATTTCTAAATATACTTTAGTATTGTTTGCCACTTACGTTCACTCACTTTTGCCAATAATAGCGAGCCTTTTTGTTTTTTCCTTTATTTCTTCAGGATCAACCTTAATGCGAGCAACCCCGGTTTCCATGGCCGCTTTTGCGACTGCTGCTGCAACATCTGGAGCAACTCTCGGGTCAAAAGGTCCAGGAATGACATAATCGGCATTTAGTTCATCTGGGTTGATTAGGTTGGCAATAGCTTCTACAGCCGCGATTTTCATTTTTTCATTTATATGGGTAGCACGAACATCAAGTGCCCCACGGAAAATTCCCGGGAATGCGAGAACATTGTTAACTTGGTTTGGAAAATCTGAACGGCCTGTTCCAACCACTTTGGCCCCTGCTGATTTTGCCACATCAGGCATAATTTCAGGATCAGGATTGGCCATTGCAAAAATGATTGAATCTGGATTCATTGAAGCGACCATTTCTTTTGTAAGGGCACCTGCAACTGAAACTCCGATAAATACATCGGCACCTTTAATGACATCTGCAAGGCTGCCTGTTAGGTTATCTCGGTTTGTATATTTCGCTACTTCAGATTTAACTGCATTCATACCTTGTGGGCGCCCTTCGTAAATGGCTCCTTTGGTATCACACATAATTATGTCTCTAACACCATAACTATATAACAATTTAATAATTGCAATCCCCGCTGCACCAGCACCGTTTGCAACCACTTTAATTTCCTGCATTTTTTTGCCGATAAGCTTTAGTGCATTGACAAGTCCTGCCACAGTCACAATTGCTGTACCATGCTGATCATCATGAAAAATAGGAATATTTGCTTCTTTTTTCAATCTTTCCTCAATCACGAAACAATTTGGAGCAGCAATATCTTCAAGGTTTACGCCACCAAAAGTAGGTTCAAGCAATTTTACAGTTTCAACAATTTTGTCAACATCCGTTGTGTTCAAACAGATTGGAAAAGCATCCACACCAGCAAAACTTTTAAATAGGACTGCTTTACCTTCCATAACAGGGAGAGCGGCTTCAGGTCCAATATTCCCAAGTCCAAGAACAGCTGTGCCATCAGAAACGACAGCAACCATGTTCCCTTTCATGGTATATTCATAAACCAATTCAGGCTTTTCATAAATATCTTTGCAAGGCTCTGCAACACCTGGTGAATACGCTAAGCTTAAATCATGTGCATTTCGGACTAAAACTTTAGATTTCGATTCTAATTTCCCCTTATTAATTCGATGCATATGTAGTGCTTCTTCCCGTAAAGTCAAGATATTTCACCCCTCAAATTTTTACAAAAGCTTATTTAATATCCCTTTATCTGTAGTCCGCTTTTTTGGTGGTCAGACCACACTTGTCTCATTATCACTATAACATATCTTCAATAGTTGTAAAGAATTATTCCTTCAAAACAACATTTTTGGGACCAAGCATATTTCTTAATAATTGCAGTAAATCAGGGGTAGGATTGATATTATTTTCATCCCCAAGCCTAATGGTTTTTCGATTTTTTTCATAGTGTAAAACAACTGCCGCTTTTCCTTGATTTTCTTTTAACAGCTGATTTAGTTGTTGAAGAGATTGATCGTCCTGTTTCTCCTCCACTATTTTCAAATATAAAACTGATTGTTTAACGGATTTAGTTTGCAGCCACTCTACTAAATTTGAACCTTGTTGAATAATAAATTGCTGCTTCCCATCACGTTCTTCAACTTTTCCTTCAAGCAAAACAAATTTACCTTGCCCTAATAGATGCGAATATCTTTTGTATACATTCGGGAAAGCTACTGCTTCCATTTCGCCACTGGAATCACTTATGGATAAAAAGGCCATGGAATCACCTTTCTTGGTCCGTATTGATTTCACCGAGGTGATATATACACCTGATGCTACCCTTTGGTTTTGATTATTGAGACCAAATAAGAGGGTTGCTCCTGAGTGTTTAAGTTGCTTTTCATAAATAGAAACTGGATGGTCAGATAGATAAAAGCCAAGCGCATCTTTTTCAAATGTCAGCTTATTCTCCAGGCTAATCGGATCGACTTGCATATAGTTAGGCTTCGGAATGAACTCTTCTTCAAATAAATCAAATTGGTTATCTTCAGATGGTTTAAAGATTTGCGCATGCTCCATCGCTACATCTAAACTTGCAAGCAACACGGCACGATCTTCTCCAAATTCATCGAAGCAGCCGGAATGGACAAGGAACTCAAGCGTTTTTCGATTGATGGCTTTAGCGGAAACACGTATGCAAAAATCAAATAGGTCAGCGAACTTTCTCTTTTTCCTAGCTTGAAAAATTTCTTTTAATGCTGCTGCACCTACGCTTTTAATCGCGGCTAAACTGTAACGAATTCCGACCTGTTCCACTTGAAAGGCGAAACCACTATTATTGATGGATGGAGGCAGGACTGTAATCCCTTTTTGTTTTGTTTCCATGATATATTGCCCTATTTTCGTATCATTTCCGATGGCTGATGTTAAGAGGCCTGCCATAAAATAAACCGGGTAATTTGCTTTTAAAAAGGCTAACTGGTATGCAATCATACTATAAGCAACCGCATGGCTGCGGTTAAAGCCATAATTAGCAAACCGAACAATTAAATCGTAGATGTCATTAGCCAGTGTTGATTCATACCCTTTTTTTAAGGCTCCCTGGACAAAATGACTCCGCTCCTTATCAAGAATTTCTTTCTTCTTTTTCCCGACAGCTCTTCTTAATAAATCGGCTTCACCAAGTGAAAAGCCCGCCAACTTCGAAGCAATTTGCATGATTTGCTCTTGGTAGACAATCACGCCATATGTATTTTCAAGGATCGGCTGCAAATCAGGGTGTGGAAATTCAACTTTCTTTACGCCATGTTTTCGTTCAATAAAGAGCGGGATATTTTCCATTGGACCCGGCCGGTACAAGGCATTGACTGCCACAATATCTTCAAAACGGGAAGGTTTCAAGCGAGTTAGAACCTTTCGCATCCCTTCGGATTCAAGCTGAAATATACCTGTCGTTTCACCGTCCGCTAACAAGCTGAAGGTCGCAGAGTCCTCTAACGGTATCGAGTTGAGTTTTACCTTCTTCCCCGTCTTACGATAGATAGAAGATAAAATTGAATCTAGTAATGTAAGATTCCGCAAGCCTAGAAAGTCCATTTTTAGGAGACCGATTTCTTCAAGATGTTCCATTGAATATTGCGTTAAATAAACATGATTAGACCCTCGTTGAATGGGGATCAAATCAATTAGTTGTTTCTCACTTATTACCACACCGGCTGCGTGGGTCGAAGTGTGGCGCGGCAGACCTTCTAGTTTTAATGCCGTTTCAAAAAGCCGTTCATTCATCGGGTTTTCCTTAATAAACCTTCTGAGTGCTTCGGATTCTTTATAGGCACCTTGTAGGTTTATTCCTAAACGCGGTGGGATTGTCCTCGATAATTGTTCGAGTTCCTTTGAATTTAATCCAAAGACTTTACCGACATCTCTTAATGCTGCTTTTGCTGCGAGGGTTCCAAATGTGACGATTTGTGCAACATGCAGTTCACCATATTTTCCGGCCACATAATTAATCACTTCATCACGTCGATGGTCGGGAAAATCTATATCAATATCAGGCATTGAAATCCGTTCAGGATTTAAAAACCGTTCAAATAATAGATTATGCTTTAATGGGTCAACATCGGTAATGTATAAAACATATGCAACAAGTGAACCTGCGGCTGAGCCCCTTCCAGGTCCAGTCAAAATTTCCTGCGCGCGGGCATATCTCATAAAATCCCAAACAATTAAAAAGTAATTGCTGAACTCCATTCGCTTTATGACCGATAGTTCATAAGATAAACGTTGATAATATTCTTCGGAGGGTGAAGGAAAACGTTCCGTTAATCCCTGCTTGCATAATACTTCAAGGTACTCCGGAGCTTGCATTCCATTCTCCGTTGGGAATGCTGGTAGATACGTCTTATTAAGTTCAATGTTGAAGTTGCATCTGTTAGCAATCCGGAGCGTATTTTCCAGTGCATCCGGGAGATCAGAAAAGCGATCGACCATCTCACTGGCAGGTTTTAAATAGTACTCGTCGTTTTCCAGTCTTTCTCTATGGTCGTCCTGCAATTTATCGCCATTTTTTATGGCTAATAGACACTCTTGGGCAAACATATCTTCTTTTTCTAAATAATGGACCTGGTTTGTTGCTACAAGCGGGATATTCATTTCTTTTGAAATCAAGTTAAACTGATTTCTGATGGTTGTTTCTTGTTCAAGCTGATGATCTTGAATTGCCAGAAAAAAGCTGTCTCTACCGAAGATGGCAGCCAGTTTACTGATGATTTCTCTGGCAATTTCCTCTTGGCCATTTAAAATAGACTGCTCGATTTCTCCTTCTGGTCCGGGAGTAATCGCAATAAGCCCTTCCGAATAATGTTTCAACCATTTTAACGGAATCCCATGTTCAGTTTTCGTTTGAACCGTACTGGATATCTTTAATAGATTTTTATAGCCATGGTCATTCTCAGCGAGCAGGACCAGTGGATAAGACTCATTTTGGGTATGTTCACTTTCGACATCTACAGTTAATCCGATAATGGGTCTTAGGTTATTTTTTTTACACAATTTATAGAATTCAATGGTTCCATACATAACATTTCTGTCCGTTAAGGCGATTGCAGAAAAGCCTTTTTTCAGTGCATTTTCAATTAAATCCGGGACTGAAGCCGTACTGGTTAACAAACTATATGCACTATATACATGCAGGTGAATAAAAGACATATTCTCACACCCTTCATTCCATAATCTCTCCCTCTATTATAGAACGATATTGCTAAAAAAGAAAATATGTTCTCATTTTATTAGAAAAGCTGAAGTGCCCGTTTAGCGGCGTATGGACTGGAGCGCTCCAACCGAGATAAAGGAAACACGAAGAGCGTCAGCGCATTCGTGCTTGACTTATCGTAGGGCGGAGAGCGAAGTACACTAGCCGCTGGGCGCTGAAGCTAGACAATTCTTAATTCATATTTGCACAGGTTTGTCCATATAAATGAGTAATGGGATTGATTATGGGTAAGGGCGGTTGAGGATATGAAAGAAATTGGTTTTTTTCCTGCTTTTATTGAAAGCTACTTTATTGCCTTAGGGGTGGTGCTCGGCGGTTCACTTATTGGCGGAATCGCTTCATTTCTAACCGGTCAGCCACCACTTACCACCGTTTACCGCTTATCTTCTGCACTGAGAATTTGGGCGATCGTTTCGGCCATTGGCGGGACATTTGACGCTGTTTATACGTTTGAAAGAGGAATATTTAACGCCGACACAAAGGACCTAGTCAAACAATTATTAATAATTCTCTCAGCCTTGGGCGGAGCCCAAACGGGTGCCTTGATTATCAATTGGCTAACACAGGAGCATATCTCATCATGAGAATCCCGCCATTATATAGAAGACCTGCCTGGCAGCGATTTTTTGCAGGAATGGCCGTTGGCGGTGTGATTAGCTGGTGTATTTTTTTATATATTTATGGAGTTTGGCAGGAAGAGAACACCGAATTAATTCGGAAACAAGCGCAGGAAATTGTTGACTTAAAAGACGAGAAAAAAATCTGGCAGGAAGAATATAAGGAAATTAATAAGCGGAAAATTGAGCAACTAACAGTCCAGAAAATCAATATTAGAATTACAAACTCGGAAAAATATAAGCTTGATTCGCTAAGTGTCTTAGAGACAGAGGACTCGGTTAGAGACGATATTAGCATGATGATTGCCAAAGATATTGAAACAGTCTACAAAAGCAAAGACCTATTGAAAAAGATTATTGAAAATAAACCCATTAAAATAAATGATAAGCGGTATAAACTTAAGGTGAAAGAAATGGTTTTTTATACAAATCTTTCGATACAACTGGAGATTCAGTTCGAATAAGAAAAGCGCAAGCGCCCTGTTCAGCGGCGTATGGCCTGGAGCGCTCCAACTGAGATAAAGGAAACACGAAGAGCCGAAGGGGATTCGATGTTGACTTATCGTAGGGCGGAGAGCGAAGGACACTAGCCGTTAGGGCGCTGGAGCTGGACAATTTTCAAAGTCGAAATTTATACCTTCTTATTTTTTAAAAAAATCGGCCCCTACCATAAACAGGGCCGATTTTTCTATTTGTTAAAGGAATAATTTTCACATACCTCGTCAAGTGCTTTCAATACATTATCTACTTCGTTCCATGAATAGATGGATGCACCTGATGCTAGCGGGTGTCCTCCACCTTTAAACTGCCTTGCCACTCCATTGATGACCGGACCTTTTGAACGCAGACGGACTCTTATTTGTTCGGTTTCTTCGATGAAGAAAACCCATGCTTTAATTCCTTTTACATTTCCCAATGTTCCAACTAAAAGCGATGCTTCTGCCGGTTTTGCATTGTACTCTTGGAGAAGTTCTTTTGTTAGCCTGACAGAGGCAACCCCGTTTTTCTGAAATTCAAAATTTTGGAGGATATAACCGTTTAACTTAATGATATTGGTATCCAATTCATACATTTTGTCAAATAGCTCTGTCCGTGAGAAATTATAATGAATCAATTCCCCGGCGTACCCGAGCGTCTTTTCTGTTGTACTCGGAAAAAGAAATCTTCCCGTATCGCCGACAATTCCAGCGTATAATAATCTTGCCGCTTCATCGTTCATTCTAAGCCCTTTGTCTTTTCCAGTTAAATAAAATTCATAAATCATTTCGCTGCACGAGCTGGCACTTGTATCTACCCATAGTAAATCACCGTATGGATCCTCATTTGGATGATGATCAATTTTTATTAATTTATCACCCAGTGAATAACGCTTGTCATCAATTCGTTCAGCATTTGCGGTATCACAAACGATCACTAATGCCCCCTTGTATACGTCATCTTCAATGACATCAAGCCTGCGCATGTAATGAAGGGTTGGCTCCTCTAGACCTACTGCATAAATCTTTTTATCTGGAAAGGACGCTTGGAGAATCGCTACCAATCCACCCTGTGAACCGTAGGCATCAGGGTCCGGGCGGACGTGACGATGGATAATGATGGTTTCATATTGTTTAATCTCTGCTAAAATTTGCTCAATCATGGGCAATGCTCCTTTTACCAACTAACTCAATGGTGGTATTTTTTTGTTTTTACAGTTACAATAATAAAAGATTTTCTATGCTTGGAGGAAATAATATGTATGTACTTGTTATTTTAATTGCCATACTATTTGCTTTCTATCTATTTTATAAAACAAAATACATCAGAAGCAACCGTTTAGTAGAAAAGAAATGGCTTGCTGCTAAATCAAATATTGCACTTGGACTGTTTGTCTTTTTATTTGGAGTTAATCACCTGCTATTTATTTCTGAAACAACGGTTATGTATATAGTTGCCGCCATATTCATTGTTTATGGAGCACTATTCAGCTGGATTGGTTTCAAAAAATACAAACACTACCTTCCCTTCGCAATCGAAGAAGCAAAAAACTTTGAACTGCAAAAATAAAATAAGAAAGCCGCTTCTCGTTGAAGCGGCTTCTTATTTTAATTGGATAACTGTCTAGTTCCTATCCAGCAATTGACACATCATCATTGCTTTGCCAACTAATATGCCCTCATTGAAAACTTCCACATCCACTTTTCCAAATTTCCGTCCCACTTCAAGTACTTTTGGATAAATTTCTAAAGTACTTTCCATTTGAACTGGTTTAATAAAGTAAATGGTCATATTCTCGACGACAAGGTCACCTTTTTTATAAGATCGCAATACACGGTTGGCAGCATCAGAGACGATCGTAGTAAAGACACCGTATGAAATGGTTCCAAGTTGGTTGGTCATTTGCGGGGTTACTTCGCAGGAGTATACCTCTTCTCCTTTTGCTTTTCCCTGCATTAATGCCATTTGATTGGTCACGATATCGTCAATCGTTTCTCCAACCTGCGGCTGCCGCTGGTTCATTTGTAATGCTTTTAAAACATCCTGCCTGCTAATTATACCCTCTAGACGGTTTGAGTCGTCCGTAACTGGTAGAACTTCAATTCCTTCCCAGACCATGGTATGGGCAGTTGAAGCTACACTAGTCTTCCCATTAACCGACATCGGATGTTTGGTCATAATCTTATCGATAGATACTTCAAAATCCTGGCCTAAAATATCCTTGCTTGTCACCATCCCTTGAATCTTCATGTTTTGGTCAACAACAGGATAGCGGCTGTGTGATGTTTGTTGATTAAATTCATGCCATTTTGACACCTTATCCGTCGTTTTCAAATAAAAAGTATCAGCAAGAGGGGTTAGAATATCTTCAACTAAGATAATTTCTTTTTTTATTAATTGGTCATAAATCGCCCGGTTGATCATGGTGGCAACCGTAAACGTATCATAACTTGTTGAAATAACCGGTATTTCAAGATGATCTGCCAGCTTTTTGATATGATCTTCAGCATCAAATCCACCGGTAATCAGTACGGCAGCTCCTGCCTTTAAAGCCAGTTCATGTGCCTGCGTCCGGTTCCCGACAATTAATAGGTTACCAGCCTCCGTATAGCGCATCATGGCTTCTAATTTCATCGCACCGATGACAAATTTATTGAGAGTTTTATGCAAGCCTGTTCTTCCGCCCAAGACCTGACCATCAACAATATTTACAACTTCGGCAAATGTAAGCTTTTCAATATTTTCTTTCTTCTTCCGTTCAATTCTAATTGTTCCTACTCGTTCAATGGTACTTACATAGCCTTTATTTTCCGCTTCTTTAATCGCACGGTAGGCTGTACCTTCACTAACGGACATCGCCTTAGCAATTTGCCGGACAGATATCTTTTCCCCAATAGGGAGTCCATCAATATATTGTAAAATTTGTTCATGCTTAGTGGCCAAAACCTTCACCCTCTATAATCAAATTCCAATCATTCTGTTAAGAATAATCCGGAGTACGTATAAATTTTATTATAGAGTGTTAAAAGCCTTGATTCAATGCGGATTCTCACATTAGCATAATTCTCAATGAAAGGATCTGGATTTCTTCCCGGGTCGTCGCTCCGCTTGATGTTTTTGTCCATGCCTTTTTGGACTATACAACAGACCTGTAAGATTCCCAGCGATCACGATTAATGCAAAAGAGAGCCAGGCTAATGAAAATATCCCTTGAGCTCCTTCTGCATGAATGGATAATCTTGGTGCTCCATAATATAGCAAGAAGCCACAGAGTAACAAGCATAGTAAATATCTGTTCTTTTTCAATTTTATTCCCCCTCCAAAATGACTGCTTGTTCCATATTTATGCATTGTGGAGGAAAAAAAGTATGTAAATCACCTAAGAACAATTAAATTTCGATGGATTCACCCGGTTGGAGCACCTTACCGTTTTGATCTTCCAGCAGCTGGGTAAACTTAAAAGGGTCTTGTTTAATGGGCGGGAAGGTATTGAAGTGAATGGGCACAACTGTTTTAGCTTTTAGCAGCGTGGCCGCATATGCTGCATCTTCGGGACCCATTGTAAAATTATCACCAATTGGAAGGAAAGCTACATCAATCGGATGGCGTTCACCAATCAGCTTCATATCTGAAAATAACCCCGTATCCCCGGCATGATAAATCGTCTTGCCTTCGTTCATAAATAATATTCCAGCCGGCATCCCGCAATAGATCAGTTCCTTATTTTCTGTTGTAAAACTTGAACCATGAAAGGCCTGAGTTAGTTTCACTTTACCAAACTCAAATTGATGGGCACCACCAATATGCATCCCATGGGTATGAACTCCTTGCCATCCTAAGTAGGTTGAAATTTCGTGGTTAGCAACGACAAGCGCATTATTTTTCTTTGCTAATTCCAAGGTATCCCCAACATGGTCATTATGGCCATGCGATAAAATAATTACATCTGGTCTTACATCCTCCACTTTCAAGTCCGTCAATTGATTACCATTGATGAATGGGTCAATTAGGATGGTTTTCCCACTAGATATAATTTGTACAACTGAATGTCCGTGATAAGAAATTTTCATCAAACTCGCTCCTCTCGATTTTCGGATATTAACTATTTCCATACAAAAACTGGAATCCCTTCCATATCTATAGTTTATTCATCCTAAATTGAATTTAAGCAAGCAGAATCGGGAATATCGTCAGTTAGTTTACATTTCAAGTTTAAATTGATAATCTCAAATAGGAATGAATTACATAGGGGGAGTTAAAATGAATCAGCGATTAACTAAGCTTCAAACCTGGATGAGAGAAAACGATATTGAAGTCAGCTTCCTAACCTCATCAGAAAATGTATTTTACTTAAGCGGATATTACACCAATCCGCATGAACGATTGCTCGCGCTAGCAGTCTTTCAAACAGACGAGCCCTTCCTCGTTTGTCCGGGGATGGAAGTTCATGATGCGAAACGCTCTGGTTGGGAACATGAAATTATCGGCTACAGCGACATTGACAACCCATGGGAAATGATTCTAAAATCCATCCATAAAAGGATAACTAGCGTGTCAAAAGCAGCGATTGAAAAAGAGCATATGAATGTGGAACGTTTTGAACAGCTTTCAAAGTTATTCCCGCAGGCATCATTTGTTTCTGCTGAGGAAAAATTACGCATGCTCCGGATGATAAAGGATGCGAAAGAACTAAAAATTATTGAAGAGGCTTGTGCCCTTGCCGATTACGCCGTTGAATTCGGTGCTAGTGAAATCAAGGAAGGCAAAACGGAGTTGGAAATACTTAATGCCTTAGAGTTTGCCCTTAAACAAAAGGGTGTAACGGAAATGTCGTTTTCAACAATGGTACTTACTGGAGCCAATGCCGCCTCTCCCCATGGAAACCCGGGAGAAACGAAAATTCAAAAAGGCGATCTTGTTTTATTTGATTTGGGTGTTGTTGTTGACAGGTATTGTTCAGATATCACAAGAACTGTGGCTTATGGGGACATTAATGACAAGCAAAAGGAAATCTATGACACCGTATTAAAAGCGCAGCTCGCAGCCATTGAAGCCAGCAAGCCGGGAGTAACCGCTGCAGAGGTGGATTTAACGGCCCGCAGAATTATTGCTGAAGCAGGTTATGGAGACTATTTTCCACACAGGCTCGGTCACGGCCTTGGAATTAGTGTTCATGAGTACCCATCATTAACCGAGACCAATAATCTTATTATTGAAGAGGGTATGGTATACACGATTGAGCCGGGTATCTATGTACCAAACGTGGCTGGGGTCCGGATTGAAGATGACATATATATTACGGCAGATGGGGCAAAAGTTCTCACCAAATTCCCGAAAGAACTCCAGATCATAAAATAAGTTAATTTGGGGATTTTTTACATTGAACTTTGCTTTAAATTGATGTAATATACAAATACAAGCTGCGTTGTTCGTAGTCATAATAAAGTTTTAACCTTTAAGCTGTAAAAGGGAGTTTAACCATTGGAGCTCGAATGACAAGCCTCTGTCTATAAGACTTGGAGGACATGCAGAAGAGTTTCTGAGAACACCCACTTTGAGGAGTGGTGGTTTAAAACTTTCTTATATTAATACGGCAAATGCGGCTACATAGTTGTTTTTTAAACCAGTTCCTTTTAGGAGCTGGTTTTATTTTGTTAAAAAAAAGAGGAACGTCTCCGTCCCTCTTCCACGAATTAATTATTATTTTTCCAACAAGGTTTTTGTATCTAAATATTGTATCCCATGGGCTTCTGCAACTGCTTGATAGGTCACATAGCCGCCAAGTGTGTTAATTCCCTTTAACAATGCTTCATTGCTGAGACACGCTTGTTTGAAGCCTTTATTGGCAATTTGAACTGCATAGGGGACCGTTACATTTGTTAACGCTAGTGTGGAAGTTCTTGGGACGGCACCTGGCATATTGGCTACAGCGTAATGGACCACATCATGCTTCACATAGGTTGGTTTATCATGCGTGGTAATCCGATCAGTGGTTTCAAAAATACCACCTTGATCAATGGCAATATCAACAACGACGCTTCCTGGTTTCATAGATTGAATCATGGCTTCCGTCACGAGCTTCGGTGCTTTTGCCCCTGGAATAAGAACAGCGCCAATCACCAAATCTGATTCTTTTACCGCTTCAGCAATATTATAAGGATTAGAAATAAGCGTCGTCACATCAGATCCAAAAATATCATCTAATTGACGGAGACGGTCAGGATTTAAATCAATTATGGTTACCTTTGCTCCTAAGCCAATTGCCATTTTTGCCGCATTCGTTCCAGCCACACCGCCGCCAATAATAGTAACCATTCCTCTTTGAACCCCTGGAACACCGGATAGAAGAATTCCCTTACCACCATGAACCTTTTCAAGAAATTGCGCACCAATTTGAGGAGCCATTCTTCCAGCCACCTCACTCATTGGTGTTAATAATGGTAAACTTCGATTAGATAACTGAACCGTTTCATAGGCAATGCCAATTACTTTACTATCTATTAATGCTTTCGTTAATTCAGGTTCCGGTGCAAGATGTAAGTATGTAAATAATATTAAGCCTTCACGAAAGTACTTATATTCACTCGGAAGCGGCTCTTTCACCTTCATGACCATTTCCATGGACCATGCTTCCTCTGCTGTATCTACTAATTTCGCACCAGCTGTCTCATAATCCTCATTTAAAAAGCCAGATCCAAGACCTGCTCCTTTTTCAAGAAAAACCTCATGACCGAATTTTACTAGGTTGACAACTCCTGCTGGTGTCATGGCTACACGGTTTTCATTATTTTTAATCTCTTTAGGTACTCCGATCCGCATGTGATTACCTCCAAATAAATTTATCCATAGTAAAATTAACCAAGGCGATTTTATTATAACCTTTTTCATAAGTAAGATGTATCTTAGTTGATGATAACTATACATATATGAATTCCACTAATAAAATAGAGCAAAAGCTTTGCCGAATAGGGCAAAGCTTTTGTTTTTATTCTTTTTTAATACCAAGGATAGTAAGGGTATGGGTATGGGTATGGGTATGGCGGATAGTAAGGATATCCGTAACCATATCCGTAACCCGGAGTTAATAAGGCACCTGCTGCTAACCCGGTCAAGAATGGGACCCCAAAGCCAAATCCACCGAAACCAAATCCAGGTCGACCAAAACCAAAACCAAATCCTGGACGGCCAAATCCAAATCCCGGACGGCCGAAACCACCAAATCCAAATCCTGGACGGCCGAAACCGCCAAATCCAAATCCTGGACGACCAAAACCTCCGAATCCTCCGTGGCCAAAACCACCAAAGTGTCCAAATCCTCCGTGACCGAAGCCCCCATGAATCCTCTCATCGGCAGGATCCACCATATTATAGTTCACATCAACGTTAGTGGGCATTCCATACATTTCTGTACTCATAATTCTCCTCCTCATTTTATTTATTTGACACATTAAAGAATATGCATATGCAAAAGCAGATTCTTGGGTATTTGCCCGTACACAAAAAAATTCCTAGACGTTTGTCCAAAAAAAATAACTGTCCTAAATTTAGGACAGTCCATCAATATCATCGCAATTAACTCTCAGTATTAGAGAAATCATCATTATCAGCAATTGCTGTGCCCTCACCAATAAAACCACTATTGTATGAATTCATAATTTGCTGGCTTACTTCAGCTGTACCCTGTTCATCAAACTCAAATAAAAACTGTTTATTTTGATCTCGTTTTACCATCCTGCCAATCTCCTTTCCATTGTAAGTTACCTCTTTATTGTTCGAAAAATTGCAACAGTTATTCCTTGTTAAATAATGTATAATTTAAGTAAGGAGATGATAAATCATGGGACTTAAATATCGGAATATTTTAGTCGCTATTGATGGTTCAACAGAAGCAGATAGGGCATTTAAAAAGGGGATTGAAATTGCCAAAAGAAATGATGCCACCCTTGTATTAGTTCATGTTATTGACACTCGATCGTTCGCATTAATTGAAGCCTATGACACGGTAATTGGTGATCGGGCAGAAAAGCTTGCAAAAGATATGCTTGAAAAATATCTAAAACAAGCTGAGGATGCAGGGATAACAAAAGTTCAATATGAAATTGATTACGGCTCTCCTAAAATTAGAATTCCTAGAGATTTAGCTAAAAAACACAATGCTGATTTAATTCTCTGCGGTGCTACCGGATTAAATGTAGTGGAAAGGTTCTTTATCGGCAGTGTATCAGAACATATTACCCGTTATGCAACTTGTGACGTTCTCATCGTAAGAACAGATAAAGACTCAGAATAGATATAGGGTTTTCAAAAGCACGCAGCAATGTTGCTTCGTGCTTTTTATTCACCTAATTGACTTAAAAAATAGGTTTGTGAAGAATGGCTTATCCCTGTATAGTAGAATAATATAAAATAAAAAATATTGATTGGAGGGAACCGCATGAAAGAAAATTTTACTTTTGATGACCGTCTAGGTATCCTAATTCCCGACCTACTAATGGATTTGTCTGAATTCAGCCTAAAGGCTCAGGAAGAGATTCTCTTAAGTTGGGAACAAGTTCGCGGCTCTATCCCTGACCGAATTAGAGATTTAGAAATTCAAATTAATCAGAAACAAGCACTTCTTTCTAATGAAAGTAATTTCCCTCGCTCATGTCAACTGAACAGTGAAATTGCTGAGTTAGCCTCGATTATTAATGATTTATGGTTATGGTACCGTGCAAACGAAGTTCTCTCAACAAAAGTCCATCACTAAAAAAACTCCCTTTTATACCGAAAAGGGAGTTTCCTCTATTTAAAGGTCTTTTTGTATTTCTCTCACTACATGGCCAAGCTCTGGCAGGATTAATTTATTCATGGCCAGCTTCACGGCACCGGTTGAGCCCGGGGTGGAGAATACGGCTTTATTATTAACCACACCAGCAATTGCCCTTGAAAGTATAGCAGCGCTGCCAATATCTTCTTGATAGCTCAACATCCTGAACAATTCTCCAAAGCCGACAATTTCTTTATCAAGCAGGAGTTGTACTGTCTCAATGGTTACATCCCGCTTAGCAATCCCGGTCCCGCCATTTGTTAAAATAACATCAATTTCCTCATTCGCACAGCCTTTTAATATTTCATTTTGAATGGGCGCAGCTTCATCTTTTACAATGACGTAATCGATAATTTTATGACCTGCTTGTTCAAGCAGTTCCATCATCAGTTTTCCACTTTTGTCTGTCTCGTTATTTCTGGTATCACTGACAGTGATTACTTTACAGTTTACTATCCTCAGGGCTACTTTTTTATGTTCTTGAATACTCATCAAGCAAACTCCTCTTTCTGTCTTAAGTAACGAAGTTGATAATATTTATGGGCAACATCGGTTACTTTTCTGGTTAACTGATAATTTGCTCCTGCACCAATTGCCATACTAACCAACGGAATCCCTTGTATCACCCTTTTTCGGAATAAGGCAATAACCAACGCTTTCATTAACTGTTGCACCGGCTGTTCAATCCAAGTAATATCTGTAATTTGTTCATTTCCTTCATAAAAATAATGATCATCTCGATTTTCTAATTCATCCATCAAGGAAGTCCATCCCTCTAGTTGAAGCCTAGGCGGCAATGTTGCCGTATGGAAAACTTTCAGAGAGGTCATCATTTCAACCGGAGTATTCACCTCAACCCCGTAAGTCATCGCAATTAATTGAACAACCCGTAAATTAATAACTGCGATCGCTGGTATATCTGTACTTAGAAGAAGTGGGCCACCTGTTCCGGCTAAACCACCTTGAGCAAAAGAATAGAATCGATGCCTTGCTATTTGCTGCTCAGCTATGTATTGTAATTGCTCAATTTTTAGTTGACTTAAGTCTTCTATTTTTTCAAGGTCTTTAAGAAATATCCGCCCTGAAGAAAGAATTCTCTCTTTTGCATCGATTTGAAGCTGCGAGCCTTGTATCATACTATGTAAATGAAACAGCCAGCTATCGATAACGGAGAAAAATTGCCGTTGCACCTTTTCAGGCAATAATGAGAATGATTGTTGTAAATATTTTTCATAAGTTAATTGGAAATCATTGGGCTCAAATTCATGTAAGTTTCTTTCCCAATCCTGTATTTCATTCAAGACCCTCGCTTCACGGTCTGTTAATGGCATGATCGTTTCCCCTCCACGGCAAAGCTTTCTATTTCAAGTATATCACAAGGATATCCAAGGATAAAAAGCCAAAAGGCAAAAGCCATTAAATAAGCTTTTGCCTTTTGTTTATTAATGTTTATCCGCTAAACGAACGACGTCGCGAGCAATCATTACTTCTTCATTGGTTGGGATGATGATTACTTTAACAGGTGAGTGTGGATAGTTGATAAATGCCTCTTCGCCTCTTACTCTGTTTAAAGCTGGATCCCAATAAACTCCCATAAATTCAAGGCCTCTTAAAATCTTTTCCCTAATTGTATCACTATTTTCACCAATACCAGCTGTAAAAATAATCGCATCTACACCATTCATTCGTGAAGCATAAGAACCAATGTATTTATGGATACGGTTGGCAAATACATCTAGAGCAAGCTGCGCACGATCATTACCTTTTTTCGCTTCAATTTCAATATCTCTTAAATCGCTGGAGAAGCCTGACATAGCAAGCATACCGCTCTTTTTATTTAAAACATCAAGTACTTCTTCTGCAGTTTTATTTGTTTTTTCCATAATATAAGGAATAAGAGCAGGGTCAATATTCCCTGAGCGAGTTCCCATTGTTACCCCAGCAAGTGGTGTAAAGCCCATAGAGGTGTCAATCGACATGCCGCCTTCAATTGCAGCAATACTTGCACCATTCCCTAAATGACACGAAATGAGGCGAAGTTGTTCAACTGGCCGACCTAATAACTCGGCAGCACGTTGTGAAACATATTTATGTGATGTTCCATGAAAACCATACTTACGAATACCATACTTTTCATAATACTCCATTGGCAAGCTGTACAGGTAAGAACTTTCCGGCATTGTTTGATGGAAAGCTGTATCAAACACAGCGACTGCAGGAACATTTGGCAGTACGCTCATGAAAGCTTTAATTCCTGTTAGATTTGCTGGGTTATGCAATGGTGCAAGTTCTGATAATTCATCAATTTTCTTTAACACTTTATCAGTGATAAGCACAGAGTCATTAAAGGTTTCTCCACCATGAACGACACGATGGCCCATTCCAACAATCTCATCAAGTGATTTGATAATCTCTAAAGTGGTTAGTTTATCCAAAAGCATTTTAACCGCGACCTCATGATCGGGAATATCGATAATTTCTTGGATTTTTTCTCCATTTACTGTAATATTAAAAATCGAATCCTTTAATCCGATTCGTTCAATTAATCCTTTTGTAATAACTTCCTCATTTGGCATTTCAAATAATTGAAACTTCAAAGAAGAACTGCCTGCGTTAATTGCAATAATTTTTGCCATTTTTGTTACCGCTCCTTTTATATAACAACACTGGTTTGGTTTTATTTTGTGTAGTACACTATTATTTTGCGCAAACCACTCATGATTATTTCCTTCCTCATTTAATCACTGTGAATATTATATTTCAAGGTATAATTTGCATGTTAGCGTTTACATTACAAATGTTAATATATTCACATATTTCGGTACTTTCCTAACATTTATAACACTCAAAAAAAAGGATGACCAGGGTTCAAACCCGTTCATCCTTTGTTTTCTTGGAACCATTTTTCCATCTTAGATAGGATTTTGTCCATCTCTACTGCATTGGAAAGGCTCGGTAAATCGACAAGTAATGCTTGCTTTGGAGGCTGCACGCCTTCTCCCTTTTTCTGGAGGATCATGATACTCTTTGCTGTATTTTTATTATTAAACATGCTGGTTGGTAATTGTAACAGTCCTTGTACAATGACGTGCTCTTTAAAGAATTCACTTAGCTTTGATGCTTGGTCACTTTCAAATAATCCATTAGGAATAATGAAAAATAAATAGCCTCCAGGTGCCGTATGCTTAACACTTTGCTCAATGAATAAATGATGGGAAAAGGTATGTCCCTCATCTGCCTTAACTTGATAATCGGCTGCTCTCACATCATTCGGGTAATAGCCAACAGGCAAATCACCGATGACCGCATCAACGGGATCGATAAACAACGGCTCAAGGCTGTCTTGATTGAAGAGTTGAATAGGGTGCTCTTGTAAATTGGCATTGACATAGGCAAGTTTAATTAACAGGTCATCAATTTCCACACCGATAGATGCTACTTTTTTAGGTAGGTGATTTACTACAGTTGTTAATAAATTTCCTGTTCCTACTGCTGGGTCAAGCAGGCGAAAAGAGGACTGTTTCATAAATCTATCAACTAAATAACCGACGAGCATCCCAACTGAATCTGGTGTCATTTGATGGTTAGGCTGAACACTTTCTTTCATCCCTTTTAAGATCACCAGCTGATAGGCTTTTCGTATTTCTTCGTTTGAGAAATTTTTTAAATGAATCTGTTCATATTGTTTACTTAACCTTTTTTCAGTTAGTTCGCTGACCTCATCCTGAAGGATAGAGCCTTGAAATAAATTCTCTCCTGTTTCTGCAAGTGCCTCTAAATATGTACAATTTAATTCTTCCTGTAAAAGAAGTGCAGTTTCATTAAATAACGTAAACAGTTGTTCTACTAGAGAAACTTTCATCTTTTCCCCTCCCTCATTAATTTCCTTATCCATTTTAATCGAGTATGGACATTTTATACAAGTCTTACGCATATAAAAAAGCCTCACCAATGCGAGGCTTTCGTATTATGAACTTATTTTGCTGCCTTTGCTGCTTCAAGGGCTGCTTCGTAATTAGGGTGGTTTGTTGCTTCACTAACATACTCAACGTATGTCACTGTATCGCTTGAATCAACAACAAATACCGCACGTGCCAAAAGTCTTAATTCTTGGATAGCAACCCCATATGCTTCTCCAAAAGAAAGGTCACGGTGATCGGATAATGTCTGAACATTTTCGATTCCGCTTGCAGCACACCAACGCTTTTGTGCAAATGGTAAGTCAACGCTGACAGTTAAAATTTTCACGTTGCCTAAGCTGTTTGCTTCTTCATTAAAACGGCGTGTTTCCGCATCACAAACACCAGTATCCAAAGATGGTACAGAGGTAACTAAACGTACTTGACCTTTGGTACTTTCTAACGTAACTGCTGATAAGTCATTTGCTAGCACAGAAAAGTTGGGAGCTTTGTCCCCTACCTTAACTTCATTGCCTAATAGTGTAATCGGATTCCCTTTAAATGTTACATTTGCCATGAAAACATCCTCCTTTGTCGTATCCAAGCTCAGACGATTGTTAATAACCGCTTCACTCTAAATATGTACAGTGTAAATTCTATCTTTTCAAAAAATAATTTGCAATCATTTAGCTTTTTGAAACGATATCACATGAAAAAAGTTAACCTTCCACAGTATTGGAAGATTAACCTTTCTGCTATAATTCAAGCTCTTCTTTTGGTTTATGCTCGTGTTTAGAACCTTGCAAATTACTTTGCTGCTGTTGACCTTGGTCTTTTTTAGAGAACATTTGCTGAATTTTATCAATTGCTTGGGGAGCAAGTTCTAGAATCTTTTCATACAAATGGGTACTTTCATCTAAGTGCAGCATTTTAACTCCGTGAGAGTTGACAATTAAAAAGGCAATAGGGGTAATTGAAACACCGCCCCCGCTCCCGCCGCCAAATGGGTGGGAGGAGCCTTGACTTTGTCCTTCACCTTTTCCTTGACCTTGAGACCCCTCGAGCTTAAATTCACTGCCGCCTGCAGCAAATCCAAAGCCTACTTTTGAAACAGTTAAGATTACACTGCCATCGGGGGTTTCAACAGGGTCCCCTATAATCGTATTCACATCAATCATTTCTTTTAAGCTTTCCATTGCAGTTGTCATCAAACCTTGAATTGGGTGGTCAGACATGGCTGTTTCCTCCTTTTTCAAACGGATTTTGTTTTATCATTTGCATAATTTGTTTTCTTTTTTAAGTGCGGGAGACCGCCCTTCCAGAATTTAAATAGTTTTAATCCTGCTAGAATAGCATACCCGATTCGAAACTGAATAATACATGTGAGTCTGGTTTGAATAACCGCTGCTTGAAAGTGCGGGGTCACCGTTATTTTCGGCATTTCTTTAAGTTTTAAATAATGACTAATAAGCCCAATAACGCTTCCTTTAAAAGCCCATATTGCACCCGTTATCATTCCGGTGTGGGCTGCATCTCCTAATCCAATCATTGTTTCCCATTCGAAACCTTTCATGGTTACCTTTCGAAGAAACATCCTGATAATCCGATGTAATCCAAACACATGATTCAATAATTTTTTGGCATTTGTAAAATAAGTATCAACATCCTCAGTTGTAATTTGTTTTGCCTCTTCTTTTGTTGATTGTTCTGAAGAATCGCCCATTTTGGTATTACTTTTGATAACAAGGCTGGGGGAATTATCATCCACTTTTATTAAGGGGACGTTAATTGTATATTTAATTAATCCAAACCAAATCTTTAGTTTTATTTTTAAATCATCATCGTCATTAAAATGATAATAATTTATTAGAATAGTTAATTTAGTAAAAAGAATGAGTATGAATAAGAGCAAGAGAATCGACAAAATCAGGAGCACCCAAAACAATTTTAATCACACCCTTTCAGCGGGTAGTATTTGCTTTTATATAAAAAAATAAACCTACCAACAAATGTTGATAGGTTTATCCTCACCGTTCTACATGAATGACAGTTGTGTCAGTGAAGAGATCATGCAAGCCCTGTTTCTTGGGTAAAAAGGCGACAATGATATATCCGATGATAATGGTTGCCGATATAAATCGACCAATCCATTCGCGAAAGAGAATCGTTCCCCAAGTTAATTGGTCACTTTTTAAATCAACTACCTTCAATCCAAATACCATTTTCCCAAGTGTTTGATTAAAATATTTTGTCATCAGCACGAAATATAAATAAAAAATTACCGCCGCTGCAATTGATGCCGGCGCAAACATATTAGCTTCAGCTAAAGGGATATCCAAAATTCGAAATACTGGCTTGATTAGCAGCCGAACGATACTCCCCACAACGACTAGATCAAGCAGATATGCCCAAAAGCGCATCCAGAAGCCTGCATAGCGAACCGTATAGTTTTCATTTCTATCATTGTTGATTTCTTGGTACTCATTCATTTCCATTTAATCTCCCCCTATTCTGCATACAGGTACATGAGACGCGGAGAATTTGGCTTAGAAAGAATCTTCATTAATCCCGCCATTTCAACGTTTTCACCCATTAATTTCTTTGCCTGCATCGTAAATAAGGAACCCAAACCAAGAGAATCTGAATAGCGAACAACCTGTGCTCCTGTTAGCTTCTCTTGTTTTCTCATAAGATTTACTACATCGTCCAGGTAACCGAAACCATCAATGAGATGCAAATCCTTCGCTTGTCGTCCATCATAAACACGGCCGTCAGCAATTTTTTTCACCTGATTTACTGGCAAGTTACGCCCCTCTGAAATTACTTTAACAAATCCTTGATACGAGTTATTGATCATTGACTGTAATATTTGCCGTTCTTCTTCTGTCATTTTTCTTGTTGGGCTCATTATGTCCTTATGCTTGCCACTTTTTATCGTGACAAAGTCGACACCATACTTATCAGCAAGTCCTTCATAATTGATCCCTTCCATAATCACCCCAAGACTACCTGTCATCGTCTCAGGACTGGCATAAATTCTTTTAGCAGCAGTTGAAATATAATATCCTCCTGACGCTGCCATTGAACCCATTGAAATATAAACCGGTTTTTTACTTTTCTTTTGAATTTCTGCTAGTTTATCATGGATTTCTGCACTTTCAACCACGCCGCCCCCTGGTGAGTTGACTTTTATGATGATCCCTTTTACAGAATCATCCTCTTTGATGTAGTTTAATTTTTTCATAAAATCCTGATGATTGTAGCCGGAACTTTGCAGAAAAGAACTGGTTTCTCCCGTGTCTTGAATGACACCATTTACATCGAGAATCACAATTTTCTTTAATTCGCTCCCTTCCTTCACCACTTCTTCTGTAAAGGGTTGGTCAGCAGCTGCCATAAAGTTAGTAAAATTGGTTTCAATACCTTTAAAAGCAAAAGACGATAAAAAATTAATCACAACAGATACAAAAAATAACGCTGCCGCAATCCCTAGTGCCGCCCAACGTTTTCCATTCATATATTCGTAAGTCCCCCTTTTTCTTTTCACCTAAAATTACATCCTATTTTATATTGTTTCAATAAAATGCTAAACTAATTTCAGACTAACATTATTTTACCAAAGAATTTTTTAGGGATGGGTAAAAATGTTATAATTGTTTCAATACTTTACAGGGGGTACATAAATTGGAAATCAGACGCAATATATACTTATATTACAAACGGGATGCTGACATGCTTTTGAAAATGGCTCCTCTTTTTGACATCGCTGACCGGTATGGATTTACGATCGTGAAAGATTACCGAGACGCGAATATTATTGCCAGTGTTGGTGATGACGGCACATTTCTACAAGCTGTCAGGAAAACCGGCTTCCGTGAGGATTGTCTATACATGGGAATCTCAACAATGGATACTTTGAGTATGTATTGTGATTTCCGAATAAACGATACTTCAAAAATGATTGATGCCATTATTACAAATGAGAATTTAAAAGTCCGCCGTTATCCGCTAATTGATGTATCCGTGGATGGGCAGGGTACTTTTACTTGCTTAAACGAATTCAGCATCCGCTCTGCAATCATAAAGACACTTGTGGTCGATGTCTTTATTAACCAGCTTCATTTAGAGACCTTCCGCGGGGATGGACTCATTGTAGCGACACCAACTGGAAGTACTGCTTATAATAAATCGGTTAAAGGATCAATAGTTGACCCGCTTCTTCCCTGCATGCAAGTTAGTGAGGTAGCATCCGTTAATACAAATCGTTACCGGACACTAGGTTCCTCCTTTATCGTTGGAAGTGATCGAACACTTACACTTAAAGTAATTTCCGAAGGTAATGATCATCCAACCATGGGAATGGATAATGAAGCATTATCCATTCGCCACGTTGAGACGATCAGCATCAAAATAAGTGATAAAAAGTTAAAAACACTCAAACTAAAAGACAACTCCTTCTGGGAAAAAGTAAAACGGACTTTTTTATAAGAAAACAGAAGGATCTTCTCTACATAGTAAAACCTTATCCATCGAAGCGGATAAGGTTTTTTCCATTATATGCTTGTGCTTTTTTCTTTCCGAAAATTGAACAGCTGTGGTGATAATATCTTTGTTTTTGATAATGAATAAATGACTAACGCTGACCAAATAAACATGAACGATAGAAATTGTATTTTTGAAAAATGTTCATCATAAACAAATACCCCAAGCAGTAAGGTTAATGTAGGTGCAATATATTGCAGGAACCCTAATAACGATAAGGGAATTTTTTTTGCTCCCTTTGCAAAATATAGGAGAGGTACTGCTGTTGCGGCTCCTGCACCGATTAAAAGCAGATCGGTTTGAACCCCATCAGATAAAAAGGAGTGGGAGCCAATAAAAAATAAGTAGCCGATATAAATAGCTGCAACAGGTGTAACCACAAGGGTTTCTAAAGTTAATCCAACTTCCGAATCCACATTTATCAATTTTTTCGCCAGGCCGTACAATCCAAAGGAAAGCGCCAAGGCGATTGCAATCCACGGAAACTGTCCATGGGAAATGGAGATTATCATCACGCCTATTGCTGCTAAGATGAATGAGATGTATTGATATACAGTTAATTTTTCTTTAAGAACAATCATTCCTAATAATATACTTATTAAAGGATTAATATAGTAACCAAGACTTGCTTCAATCATATGACCACTATTAACCGCCCAGATATAAATGAACCAATTCACACTGATTAGTAAAGATGCAATCGTCAAGGCGTACATTTGTTTTTTATTTTTAGCAAAACCTTTAACCGTTTGGAGAAATAATCCCCATTTTCTTGTGAGGAGAAGTATGATAACCATAAAAATAAACGACCACAACACACGACTTGCTAAAATTTCCTTGGCATTAACATGGTCCAAAAGCTTCCAATAAATCGGCAATAATCCCCATAACAAATATGAAAAGCCGGCATAAATGGCTCCTTTTTGTGTTTCTGTCTTTTTCATATGTCTCCCGAGCCCCTATTCTTTCTAGTTTCGAAATAATGTCTATTATACCTCGAAACTTTAACTTAAGGGGATTTTTTTGTTTCCAAAAAAAAACAAGCGGTATTCCGCCTGCTTACTTTCAATATCAAACTAAACTTGTTTAGCCGCCTCTAGTTCCTTGTTTCGTAGTTCGATTCGACGGATTTTCCCTGAGGTTGTTTTTGGTAGATCAGATAAATATTCGATCTTTCTTGGGTACTTATAAGGTGCTGTAAGTGTTTTTACATGCTCCTGTAATTGTTTTGTTAATTCTGGATTTGTTAAATCAACATCTTCTCTTAAGACAACAAATGCTTTGACAATAAAGCCGCGGATTTCATCCGGACTTGCGACGACAGCGCATTCCTTTACGAATGGATGTTTAACAAGCGCATCCTCGACTTCAAAAGGTCCAATCGTATAGCCGGAACTAATGATAATATCATCCCCGCGGCCTTCAAACCAGAAATAACCTTCTTCATCCATTTTCGCCTTATCACCCGTTACATAATAGTCACCGCGGAACTGCATGGCTGTTCTTTCCGGGTCTTTATAATAATTTTTAAATAATGCTGGAGTTTCTATATGGACGGCAATATCGCCCACTTCACCGACCGCACAAACCTGACCATCTTCGTTAATAATTTCAACCCTATTACCGGGCGTCGGCTTACCCATGGATCCAGACTTCAATTCCATCCCTTTTGTTACCCCAACCAGCAGGGTATTTTCAGTTTGTCCATAACCGTCACGGACATCAATATTAAAATGAATTCTAAAGGTATCAATCACTTCTCTATTTAAAGGTTCACCTGCTGAAACCGCACTATGAAGATTTGGCAATTGATAATCAGCTAAATTATCAACCTTCGCCATTAATCGATATTCGGTCGGTGTACAGCAAAGGACACTCACATCATATTTTTGAAGGAGACTCAAATATTTTTTTGGATCAAATTTACCATTGTAGACTAAGCCTGTTCCCCCTGAGCCTAGCACAGATAAAAACGGACTCCAAATCCATTTTTGCCAGCCTGGACCTGCAGTTGCCCAGACCGTATCTCCGTCTTCAATACAAAGCCACTTCGCGGCAGCTGTTTTTAAATGAGCGTATGCCCAGCCATGCGTATGAACAACTCCTTTCGGATTCCCGGTTGTGCCAGAGGTATAAGACAAAAAGGCCATGTCGTCTCTAAGCGTATCTGCCAGAATTAATTCTTCAGATGCAGCTGCCATCTCCTCGTCTAAATGAATCCAGCCTTCTTCAGAAGCTCCAATTGTAAATTTAACCAAGGGTTGTGATGGGGTGATATGTTCAAATTGATCGACGTATGGATAGTAACTTATGATTCCTTTAACATCACCGTGTGTAATCCGGTACAGCAAATCTTTTTCCTTTAACATTTCAGAGCTTGGAATGACAACCATTCCTGCTTTTAATGCGGCTAAATAAACAACGTATGCTTCAATTAGACGCGGCATGATAACAAGAACTACATCTCCCTTGTTTAAACCTTTCTTGGCGAAAACGTTCCCTGCTTGGTTGACCTTTTTCATTAATTGCTCATATGTAACCTGCTTAGTGTCTCCTTCCTCATTTTCCCATTTCAATGCAACTCTGCTCGGATCTTTTGCAAAACGCTCCATTTCAGACACGAGATTATACTTTTCTGGCGCAATTAAATCTTCCCTCTTCATACGTCTCCCCCTTAATTTATAAAATTGTTTATCCTACAAATATTATTATAATAAATTATTTAAAAATTTAAAATTATTATTTATTTAATAATAGTTTTCATTACCTAGAACATGAAAAAGAGAGCGGAGGGAAACCCCCACGCTCTCTGTAGCCATTGTATTTATTTTTTTATTAACGAGAGAATCCGCCGCCTAATTGTGATTCAGCCATTGCTACTAGACGCTTTGTGATTTCACCACCAACAGAACCGTTAGCACGTGAAGTAGTGTCAGCACCAAGATTTACACCAAATTCTGAAGCAATTTCATATTTCATTTGGCTTAGAGCTTGTTCAACACCAGGAACTAATAATTGATTTGAGTTGTTGTTACTTGCCATGTGATATCACCTCCTTGTGAGTATAGAATGTGTAGAACTTAAAAACTTCATTCTATATTCCAACTGGTAATTGTTCACAAAATGTTCGAATTTTACCTTTTTAAAACAATTCACTAAATTCTGAGCGCTGTTTATTATCTGGTTTAATAACAAGGGTCTCAGTCTCTTGCACCGCTTCATGGATGAGCGGGTCAAAATCAAAGAAACTTTCGTAATGCTGAACCTTTTCCCTTTTCGGCTTTGTTTTTGGAGATGCCGGGACGAAGATGGTACAGCAATCCTCAAACGGCCGGTTCGAAATTTCAAGTGTATCAATTTCATGTGCGATTCTAATAATATCTGTCTTGTCCATCGTAATCAATGGCCGCAAAATAGGTGTATTCGTTACCTCATTGATTGCAAACATACTTTCTAAAGTCTGACTCGCAACCTGTCCGACACTTTCACCGGTAATAATCGCAAGACCCTCGTGTTTTTTCCGAATTTCGTCTGCGATTCGAAGCATCATTCTTCGTGTAGATGTCATCGAATAGTTTTCAGGTATTTGCTCAGCTATTGTTTGTTGAATATCTGTAAACGGGACAATGTGCAAAGTCATCGATCCGTAGATTTCAGCGAGTTTTTTTGAAAGGTCAATCACCTTTTCTTTTGATCTTTCACTAGTAAAGGGTGGACTAAAAAAATGAACAGCTTCAATTTCTAATCCCCTTTTCATTGCCATATAGCCGGCAACTGGGCTGTCAATCCCTCCTGAAAGCATAAGCATCGCTTTACCTCCGGAACCAACCGGAAGTCCGCCTGCACCTTGGATGGTTTCGCATGATAGATAAATGGCTTCCTTTCTCACTTCTATCCGTAAATTAATATCTGGATTTTTCACCTTTACTTTCATTCCCGGGATATTCTTCAGTAAATGACCGCCAATGGTATGATTAATTCCGTCCGTATCCAACTCAAATGTTTTATCAGATCTTTTAGGAGTAATTTTGAAGGTTTGACCCTCCTTAAATAAAGAGCGCACTATTTCTAGCGAGGACTGTTTTAATACCTCTATATCTCGTTTCACTTTTATAGCCGGGCTAAAAGATTGGATTCCAAAAATACTCTTTAATTTCCCAATCACTTCTTCACAATTTTCACCATTTAGTAAAACATACATCCGGTCACGGCTTGCTTCAACTTTAATGTTTGGAAAAGGGGCGAGAGCGATTCTGACACTTTTTCTTAACTTTTCAACGAATTGATTGCGATTTCTCCCCTTTGTCGATATTTCACCATAGCGTATAAGTATTCGTTCATATTCCATTTATTTCATAACCTTCCTTAATTGGGTTGCAGATTCTCTAAATGCGGCTAACACTGTATTTGCCTCTTCCATACTATTTTCAAATGAGAGACTGACCCTGATGGCACTTTCGGCTAATGTTTCGTGAACACCCATTTCGAGTAGTGTCTTACTTGGTGATTTCTTTTTTGAGGAACAGGCACTTGTGGTTGAAACAAAAATACCTTTCTGCTCCAGTGAATGGATAAATACTTCTGATTTAATTCCTTTTATTGAAAAATTTAAAATATGAGGTGCAGAATTTTCAATCGGTGTGTGAATTTGAACACCATCTATTTCAGTTAATCCCTTCCGAAGCATGCTCCGGATATTTTCCATACGTTCTAACCCTGATTCAGCTTTCGTTAATGTCATCCTAAGTGCCTTCGCCATTGCGACTGCACCTGCCACATTTTCTGTACCACTTCGAATCTTCCGTTCCTGATTGCCGCCCGAAAATAACGGAGCAAGCCTTACACCTTCCCGGATAAATAAGGCACCCGTGCCTTTTAAGCCATGAAATTTATGGCCGGAAATCGAACAAAGATCAATTCTGTATTTATTAAGAGGCAAGGGAATCTTTCCGATGCCTTGGACGGCATCGACATGAAATAAAATGGTTGGATATTTTTTTAATAGGTCACCAATTTCTTTAATTGGCTGAATTGTCCCTACTTCATTATTCACCAGCATAATCGAAATTAATATCGTTTCTTTTCGAATCGATTTTTCAAGATCAGCGACACTAATTCTTCCAAATTCATCAACAGGCAAGTAGGTTATCTCGAAGCCCTCTTGTTCAAGTTGTTCCATCGCAGATTTAACGGACGGATGCTCAACACTTGATGTAATCAGGTGCCGTCCTTTATTTTTATGCAATAAGGCAGATCCTTTTATAGCTAAATTATTACCTTCCGTGCCCCCGGACGTAATATATATCTCAGATGGCTTCACAGTTAAGAGCTTGCTCACTTGATCCCTCGCTTGGGATAGAAGCCTCTCAGCCTGCCCTCCCATACCATGTAGTGAGGAAGGGTTCCCATAATATTCACTAGAAACCATAACAAATGAATCTAAAACCTCTTTAAACGGTTTTGTTGTTGCACTATTATCAAAATAAATCATTTTTTCTCCTCCGAACTTCCGAACCAGTCCACTTACAAAACTAAATCTTATCATAAACCATTAAAAAAGAATAACAAAAAACCGATTTAGCCAAATGGCAAAGATCGGTTTTTTGTTATTTATTCTAATACAAATGTGGCTTTTATTTTTTTCAATGCATCTGGGTCAATAATATCAAGTGTTGCGGCGGCTTGTTCTAAAGCCTCTTGATATTCATAGTGTCTAAATGCCATTTCTGCATCAGATAATCCTTTCGCAACAGCAGGATATTGGCTTTTAAACCGATTCCCATATTGAATAGCCTTTTCCGCCAACATTACATTTTCTAGCAGCTCAATCGTTGAATTAGTAAGCTTTTCCACCGTTAATACAGCAATTTCTAAATATTGATTTAGAGCAGAAATGTTAAGCGGCTTTTCTTCAAGCTGGTACTTCACATTTTGAAGACTGTCATTGGTATCCTCAAATAAATACTTATAATCTTCAGGCAGGCCCGGGACATTACTCTTAGATACGAGACGCACCGTCTCCCCAACTTTTTTGCTAAGTTCTTTAAGCTTTTCTCTTGCTTCAAATTCATCTTTCCTAAGGGCTTGAAGTTTTAAGGCAAAATCTTGCTGCCCTTCTCGGATGATATCCAATTGTTCTTTAATTTGCGCCAACTCTTCACTAATCACTGTTTGTGCGGTTTCGTTAATCTTTACTTTTTCAATCAGAATCTCAAAATGCTTATAAACAGTGGAAAGTTCTTTTTCCAATTGTCGCTGCGTTTCAAAGTCACCTTCCGACAACTGGTAGCTTTCTTGAACATGAATAACTTCACTAGAAAGATGACTATTTTCCTCTTGGGCAGAAACTAGAAGATCACTTGCAAGTTTTTCATTTTTTATAACGAAATGCTTGGCGTGAACTTCTTTTTCTAATAAATCAAAAAGGACATCAATTCTTTCCTTTACTTCTTTTATTCCATCGACCGCTTCGTCAATTTTGGCAGCTTCGATAAGCACTAAATTCTCAGACAACTTTTCTTCTAACCGCTTGATTTCTTTCTCAACATTAATATGCTCTAAATAGTATTCCTGACCAGACATTTCATGGTAGCCGTCAAGAATATCAGAAAGCTGATTTGGAAGAAGCGATTGACATTCAATTAATAATTGCGGAATCAAGTCCATATCTTTTTTGATGATCCCAAGCTGACTATGAATCATTAAAACTACTTCACGGGCTTCAAGATAATTACCATGCTCTGTTTTTTCATCAAATTCTTGAAATTTTAGCGACACACCGTTAAGCTGTTCCTCTAAACTCTTTTCAGAATTGCCAAAACTGTGACGATGTGCAAGCAGCATTTTCTTTGATTCTCTATACTGATCTTTTAATTCTTCTATTTCAACTCTGTTCTTTTCCTCGCTGCCTACCAATTCATGTAACTCTTCTAATATACTTTTTATTTGATCCTCAGTTTCTTGTAACTTTGCATTAATTGCTTGCTGGACACCTTTTGCTTTACTGAATCGGTACCGATCTATGTACTCTTCTGCATCAAAAAGCATTTCCTCTAAATCAGGAAGTTGTACCGTCACCACATCGTCCCATTGATTTCGCCACCGTTCGAAAAGCTCTTCCGTTTGTCCTGTCATATTGAGTAGCTTCACTTTTGACATTTCATCCAGTACTGGACGATTCATTAAATCGATTTTCCACGCTTCCAATCGATCCATTTCCTTAAAGTACCTTTTCTTTATTAAATACCCCATTACAAATAAGGCTATTAATAGGATAAAAAATCCAATGAAATATTTCACAAGTAAGCCTCCTATTTCCAAAACATTCTTTCAAATTTCAGATTATATGCATCTATTATAAAAAAAACGCTTAATGTTTTATTCAATGCTATTATGATACCATGTAAACGACATTTTTTGACTATTAATTTCATTTTTTTTGTAAAATAAAAAAATAGCGATTGCCGCTATTTTATGACTGCACCCATTTTCATTGGGACATCCGAACATAAAGTTTTATCAATCCACAAATTAATATCCTTTAAGTATTTCTGCTCGAAAAATGGTTCATTGGGAAATACGTATAAAACTTCCCTCATATAATGTGTATTCATAAATGGCATCATCAATAATCCTTTTAACTGAATAATTAAATAAGGAATTGAGTGGGGGCGAAATTCATTCCATTCAAAACCTCGCTCAAATACTAATTGAAAATAGTATTTTTCCTTAAGTAAATAAGTAGACATAATTTCCCTGACAACTTGCGAGTCCATGGACATCTCCCGATAGACTAGACTGGCCAATTTACTATTTTCACATTGATAATGAAGTAAATCAGCAACCATTCGTTTTAAACAATTCTTTGCTCCCTTATCTATCGATGCGTAGGCTTCTTCCATTTTACTGATATACTGTTCAAAAAAATTCGTAAAGCAATATTCTAGCAGACCTGGTTTATTTGCGAAGTGGTAGGCAATTGTGGCCGTATTTACTTTTGCCAGTCCGGCGATATCCCTAATTGATGTTCCCGAGTATCCATTGGACTTAAATAATGTGATCGCGGCCTTAACAATTTCTTCTTTAGCGTTTTTCTTCATATACTGTCCCCTTTCTGGTCTACTCCAAAAATCCCCTTACCTAATGATTCTTTGCTTCACGACAGATTCCTTTATGAAATTATCGACAAAGTCTGCTAATATTCATGTAAATTTGATAAAATACTTATATAAATTGTTGAAATGAAGGGGGAACACCATGTTTAACGTCGAAATGTACAAGGCGAGTCGTGAAGACAATTATAATCTGGTAAAAAAACAGCTCCATGCTCTTATTCATGATGAGAATAATCAGATAGCAAATCTCAGCAATGCAAGTGCCCTGCTGAATCAGTTTCTTGACCGAATTAACTGGGTTGGATTTTATTTAATGGATACGAATCAACAACTAGTATTAGGGCCATTCCAAGGTCTCCCTGCATGTATCCGTATTCCTTTAGGTAAGGGTGTATGCGGGACGTCTGCTTTGAAAAAAGAAACCGTTCTTGTCGCAGATGTTAACCAGTTCCCTGGCCACATTGCTTGTGATGCAGCCTCTCAATCCGAAATTGTAATCCCTCTCATGAAAGATGGACAACTGCTTGGGGTTCTGGATATTGATTCACCTGAAAAAAATCGATTTGATGCACTGGACCAGCAAAAACTGGAAGAATTCGTTACTATTCTAGTTGAACATTTATAGAAAAGAGCACAGAGGAAATTCCGCTGTGCTCTTTTACTTCAAACCTTTTCCAGTGCCTGTTCAAGGTCGGCTTGGATGTCCTCCCAGGCTTCTATTCCAACAGATAGACGGATCAAAGTGTCTTCAATCCCCATTTTTCTCCGTTCTTCCTCTGGAACGACGGCATGGGTCATCGTAGCGGGGTGCTGTATTAATGTTTCTGCGTCACCAAGACTTACTGCTATTTTTATTAATTGTAATTGATTCATAAACTGTTGAGCCGATTCCTTGGTTCCCGTTATCGTGAATGAAATGAGCCCGCCTGAATGTTTCATTTGCTTTTTCTTAATTGGATAATCTTGGTGATTTGGGTCTCCAGGGAAATAAACCGTTTCAATTTTCGGGTGGTTTTTCATAAATTCAAATAGCTTTTGGGCATTTTCACAATGGCGGTCCATACGCACTGGCAGTGTTTTAATTCCTCTTAGCAACAGCCATGCATCAAATGGAGAAATTATCCCGCCGATGTCTTTTTGGGTAGTCCGTGATACCTGCCTAATAAACTCCTTCTTACCAATGACGAGACCCGCGATAACATCCCCATGTCCACAGATATATTTTGTTGCACTATGAATAACCACATCGCAGCCGAGGGTAAGAGGAGTTTGAATATAGGGGGAACAAAAAGTGTTATCAACCACGACGGGTATACCTTTTTCATTGGCCAACCTCGCTACCATTTCCAGATCAACAAGCTTCATGGTCGGATTGATTGGCGTTTCGATATAGATACATGCTGTATTTGGACGGATCTCCCTTTCTAATCTTTCCGTTGAGTCCATAATGGAAAAATCATGTTCTATTCCATATTTCTCTTTTAATAATTCCAATAATCCAAAGGTACAGCCGTACACTCCTTTTGAACATAGAATATGGTCCCCTGTTTTTGTTAAGGCTACCAGCACAGCACTCACCGCCGCCATTCCCGACGAAAAGGCTAAACCTGCCTCCCCTTGTTCAAGGACAGCCATCCGTTCTTCCAGTATTTTTACCGTTGGATTTCCCAAGCGTGAATAAATAAATCCCTCTTCTTGCCCCGCAAATCTTTTTTCCCCTTGTTCCGCGCTGGCAAAAGTAAAAGTGGTTGTTTGATACAACGGAGGAACTAAACTGTCTTGATGTTCATCCGCACTATAACCTGAATGTATAACTTCCGTTTCAAACCGTGATTTCTTATTTTTCATTTTTGAACCCCTCTCATTTGAAAACGTTTTCATTTTATATTATATTATGTCGGCTGGGTAAAAATCGTTAGGGCACTCCTAAATGAGTCCCCTAACTTACTCTTATATTATCTTTTTGAATGACCACCTTGTTCTTCCCGGTCCCTTTTGCAATATACAATGCTTCATCTGCTCGTTTAAATAAGTAATTATAGGCATCGAGCTGCTCCTTATTCCAATAAGAAACACCACATGACACTGTAATATGCGGATCAGAGCATTCAGATACCTTTTTGACTAATCTTTCAGCAATAGCTGCTCCCCTGTCTAAAGGAACCCCTGGGAGATAAAGGGCCAATTCTTCCCCACCCCAACGGGCCCCTATATCTTCGCCACGAATGTTACGTTTAATAAGGTTTGCTACCTGTACTAGAACTTTATCTCCAACCTGATGACCGTATGTATCATTTAGTTCTTTAAAATTATCGATATCAATTAGTATAAAGGTGCCCTCTTCAGACTCTTTCATTGACCACTGAATCTTATCATCTAAAAATTTGCGGGAATGGAGCTTGGTAAGGTGATCTGTAATAACCATATGTTCTAACTCTTCTCTAAGCATTGAATTGGTTAGGGCAAGCGACGAATGATGGATTAGTGATTGCAGGAGCTTAAATGTGTCAAAGGAAAAGAAATAAGGTTCTTTATGCATCACTATAGAGAAACCTTTTAATTTTTCACTCTGAATCATCGGAACTGCAAGAATCGAATGAAAGCTTGTCTTGCTTTTTATGTTTTGCAAATTGCTATCACCAATAAATAAAGGATTTTTATCTAATTCGATTTTTTCCTTTATATAATCAATATAGATTTGGGCTTGTTTAGTGTAAAAGTATGGAGTTGAGCCTGGGAGTATTTTTACTTTCGCTTGTTCATTTAAGAATAAGAAAAAGCCTACTTCTTGTGCATCAATAGAAGTGATAATTTGTTCTGACATATATGTCATCGTATCAACCAAACGCAGGTTGGAATTTAAACAGTGGGAAGTTTCGTTGATTAGTTGTAAATTGGCGATTTCTTGCTTTGACTGTTGATAAAGGTGAGCATTTTCTATAGAGCTTCCTACAGATTCTGCCAATAAGCTAAGAAACTCCACCTCATTTGCCGGGAATTCAGTCGTATCCACTGCAATTAACTGCAATACTCCATAAGTAACCTGTTTTCCTTTTAATGGCGCATAAATAATAGAATGTTTGTCAGAAGATGAAAATTCAAATTGAAGCTCACCAGTTGCATAGGCTTTAATGGCAGCAATATTTTCACTATCATATTCAAGATCTATAATGGGAAGGTCACTGTGGCTATAAGTATCCTGTGAGAGCAATAAGGAAAATGAGAAGTCAGGGTACACTTCCTTAAGGGCTAAGCATAATTCTCCCAAGAGGATATTTACATCAAGAAAGGAATGAAGCTTTTCTATAATTAGTATTAATTGTTTATATCGATTAACTTGCACGTGTAAATCATTACATTCGAGAATATCCATATAGGTTCCACCTGATCTAATTCCAGATTTATACATTGTACCCTAATTATAGTTAATCTTCAGACACTTTGGCGATATATATTTG
>JAANMP010000004.1 GCA_011250595.1 Bacillus sp. MM2020_1
GTATCTACCACCATTAATAACTTTCTAAATATTGTTGATTGGAATATAAATGCATTTGGAAGCAGTGTAGAAAATTTATCTAATGGCATCTTTCTTTCAAATGAAATTCATGCATATTTAACACATAAAAAAATAGATCCAATGTTATACAGATTAGAGACATCATCCCTAGAAAACTTAAATAATATAACGGTAGTAAACAATCCCTATATTAGTGCCATCTATGTTGGGAATGATAATCACGGCTTTTTGAAAATAAACCGCGATGAAAGGAATTTGACAAATAACATCTATCAAACGATAAAAAAATCCAATATCTATGAACGTCTGCTCAATAGCCGATGGCAGGGTGAATGGTTAAATGGTAGTAATTTAGAACTTGTTAAAGAAAGTAACCATTCTTTACTTTATGGAAGAAATATTAGAGATCTCGGAACGAAGGAGCATGTAGGGGTTGCCCTTATAGTTCTCGATCAATCTTATTTTGGGAATATGTTTAAAAATAGTAATCCACCAGGAGATATTTTGGTATTAGATGGAGATAATATTTTGTTCGATAGCAGTAATAAACGTTTCTCTTCCTCTCAGGTAGCCAAAATTATTCAAGGTCGTGGTAAAAGCGGAACCATTAAAAAAGTAATCAATGGAACTAATTATTTCTTTAACTATCATACTAACAAGAAAACGAATTGGGATGTTGTAAGTATAATCCCATATAAAAAAATTGTTCATGAGGTCGATCAACTCCGATTGATAACAATTACTTTATTGGTGATCGCATTAATTGTCTCCTTAATTATTGCATTATTTATAACTAGGAGAATTACAAACCAGTTAAGTTTACTACGAATGGTTACTGAAAAAATGGAAAAACGAGAGACTGTACTGGGTATCCATTTTAATAATGAGGATGAACTAGGAGAGATTGGGAATCGGATTGTTCATCTTTATAATTGGAATAATGTGTTAACAAAAAGATTATATAAATCACAGATTAAGGAAAAGGAAGCAGAGCTTTTAGCTTTGCAAAGCCACATTAATCCGCATTTTTTATATAATACTTTAAACACTATTTTTTGGATGGCAGAGAAGCTAAAGGCAAAACAGATTTCAAAAATTGCGATAAATTTGTCAAAAATCTTTAAGCTTACCTTAAATGATGGTAATCATATTACTAGCGTAAAAAATGAAATGGAACAAGTTAAAAGTTATCTGGATATCCAAAATATTCGTTTCGACCATAAAATCGACTATACATTTAACATTGATCCTGAAATCATGGAGGAAAGAATTATTAAATTGATGTTACAACCCGTTGTAGAAAACTCCGTCTACCATGGGTTAGAACATCAGGAAAGTGGAACCATCATGATTGAAGGAAAAAAGCATGATGATGGTTTACTTTTCAAGATTCTTGATACCGGAAATGGATTTGACATGAATGAGGTAGATATTAGCAATAAGGGTTATGCTTTGAAAAATATTAATGAACGATTGAAACTTTATTATGGAAAAGAATATGGATTAAAGATTGAGAGTGAAATAGGTAAGGGAACTACCGTTTATCTTAAGATTGGCCTTAAGAATGACGGAATCCTCCATGACAATAATTAAGGGGTTTTTTAATATGTATAAACTTTTAATTGTTGATGATGAAAAAATTGTAATCGAAGGCTTAAAATCAGCAACTAATTGGAAGGAACATAACATTGAAATTGTAGGTGCTGCCTCAGACGGAGAAGAGGCCCTTAAAGAAATTACGAACAAGCAGCCAGATATTGTTTTAGCGGATATAAGAATGCCAAAAATGAATGGATTGGATTTGATTAAGGAAACAAAGAATCTTAATCTAGAAACTGTTTTTATTATTATTAGTGGGTATTCAAAATTTGATTACGCTAAAAGGGCCATTCAACTCGAAGCCATAGACTATCTAGTTAAACCGATTGAAGTGGATGAAATTATTGATTCTATTAAAAACGCCATTTTAAAACTTGAAAAAATAAAAAGTGAAAAACAAACAACTGAACGAATTAATGAATATCAAGTTGAATTAGAAGAAAAACGTGTTCTTGATTACATCTTAGGTCATAGATCTGTTGACCCTGAAAAGGACCATAGATTAAAAACTTTTTCTTTTTTTAACATCGGATTGAAAGGGTACGCATGGCAAGATTCAAAAGAGACTGAAAAACTTCAAGTTCTATTAGGACACTTGAAAAATCTGCTGGAGAATAGAGGGATTGAGAGTTTCATCTATACGATTGATAGTCATATCGTAATCATGTTTTCTAATTCCAGTTTAGATATTGATAATGACTTGGTTCAGGATCTTTTGACATTGATTTTTCATAATATCAAAATAAGACCGAATGTTGGAATTAGCAATTTATATGAAAATATTTCAGAAATAAAGAAAGCATACAGTGAAGCAAAAGAGGCCTTAAAAAATGGCATTTTTAGAAATCGGTTAGTAACATATTATTTTGATTTAGAAACTTACAATCATTCATTTGGAAATAGTATTATCGAGGAAATTAATCAATTTTTTAAAGAAAGCAGCCCAGATCTTCTTAGCAGAATTAGTCCTTTTATTGACAAAGTTTTTCTCGATTGCAAAAAGAGTAACCTGTCTCCGGAAAAATCAAAATATTTATGTTTTAAAATCGTTAATCATTGTTTGGAATACATCGAAAGTGAATATGAAATAAAAAATATCGGCGGCGAAAGATATTTATTATACGAAGAATTAAATCTATTACAGTCTTTGGAAGAAATCAGAGTTTGGCTTGAACAATTTATTGCTGAATCAACTGTTTTTTTAAATGAGAACCATGTGTCCTACAATGAAAAATTTATCATCGACTTAAAAAGTTTCATAAATACTCATTATAATGAACCAATTGTTCTAGATGATTTAGGTAAGCTGTTCCATAAGAACCCTGCTTACCTGTGCAGTTTGTTTTCTAAGGCTGTAGGTATCACCCTATTTGAATATATTACGAATATTAGATTAAATAATGCCAAAAAACTACTAAGAACCACAAATTTAAAAGTGTTCGAAATTTGTAAACAAGTAGGTTACGAAAATCAAAAATACTTTAATCAAGTATTCAAGAAAAATATCGGGACAACCCCAGGTCTCTACCGTTCACAACACATAATAAAGTAATTGTTGGTAAGTATTATTTGTATAGCCTGCCTAAATTTATTGGTGAAAATACAAATGTTCATAAAGTCTTATGAAGAATCTGAACGTCTTTAGGAAAATACTGATTTTTCTTGTCAAGTAATAATCCTTCTGAGCGGAATTAATCAGAAAAGCTGCAGGAAAAGCACGAATTCGTAAGGCTTTACTTCCAGCTATATCAAGGAAAAAGTAGTTTATGAACAAACACACTAAATTGATAGGAGAATTTATTTATGGCTAGTAAA
The DNA here is from genome assembly GCA_011250595.1 of Bacillus sp. MM2020_1. GTDB lineage: Bacteria > Bacillota > Bacilli > Bacillales > Cytobacillaceae > Neobacillus. The sequence goes on from JAANMP010000004.1 coordinate 3,436, forward strand.
AATTATTACGACGTAACAGAGTGGCCTGTCGGTAATCCGTATGAGGATATTGGTGAGGTAATCAATAGCATTATAGCAGATATTAAAAGTAGGCAAACGGACACTGATGTGAATAAAGGCGGAAAGCCGGGTGCAGTTATCTATATTCCACCGGGAGATTATCATCTTTGCAGTCAAGTAGTTATAGACATCAGTTATCTTAAAATTATTGGTTCTGGACACGGGTTTACATCTTCGAGTATTCGTTTTAATACTTCTGAGAATGAATGGGCGGATTTGCATGAATTGTGGCCGGGAGGAAGTCGCATACTCGTAGATATTCCCCTAGAAGTAAATGACGAGGAATATAAAGGAGCTGCATTTTATGTTGAACGAAGTGGAAATCCCCGAATAAGTTCGGTAGAGTTTTCTGACTTTTGTATTGATGGTTTGCATTTTATTGAAGATGGTTCAGGAGAAACAAATCCGGAAAACACATACACTAACGGGAAAACGGGTATTTATGTTGCAAGTGCTTGTGACTCATTTCGGATTACAGGCATGGGGTTTGTGTATTTAGAGCATGGAATTACTATTTATCATGCAGATGCACTGACTATACATGATAATTTCATAGCTGAATGTGGTAACTGTATAGAACTACGAGGTTGGGGACAGGCTTCAAAAATAACCGATAACTTGATAGGAGCCGGTTTTAAAGGATATTCAATTTACGCTCAAAATTTTGGTGGACTTTTGATTACAGCGAATAATGTTTTTCCACGAGGTGCGAGCAGTATCTATTTTGATGGTGTGACACGTTCCAGTATCACAAATAATAGACTTCATTCATTTTATCCAGGAATGGTGGTATTCAGGGAAAATTGTTCGGAAAACTTGGTTTCTTCAAATCACTTTTTACGTGACCATGAACCTTGGACTCCTTTTGTGGGAATAGACAATGGTTTAGATGATTTGTATGGTCTCCTCTATATCAGTGGCAATAATAATTCTGTAATTGCTAATCACTTTTCTGAAGTAATTAATACACAGAACATCAAGCCGGTAGGTGCAACACCTGTAATCATACGTATTGTTTCGGGTAATGGAAATTATATTTCTAATAATCATGTTGTTGCCACGGAGGTTCATGCCAAGATAAGTGATTCTTGTTTCTCTGCGCAAGTAGACGCTTTGTTGACTACCGAAGCATCAGAGCCGCTTACCGTAACAACAGTATTGGTAGAAAAAGAATCGCTTCAAAATACGATTCTTGATTCGGGAAGTGATGCACAGGTTGTTATGGACAAGACTGTAAATGCATTCAGAGCCACTCCAACGCCAGGAGCATAAATAATATACTCAACAATGTTTTTGTGGTAGTTTTTGTTCCAAAGTTTCAATTGCAATTCGGACACTTGAATTATTTCGTTTGTCATTTAATTTTTGGGGTGCTTCCTAGCGATGGAAGTGCCTCTTTTTATAGTGTTTCCCATATTTGGATAAATGCCAATAAAGTAGACAGAAAAAAGGAATGCTTCTTTAGGAAGACAACCAGAAAATGTCTTCTTTTAAATTTGGAGAAAGCATGACAATGGCAGAATGAGGTCTTCTAGGATTATAAAACCCTTCAATATATTCGAAACAAGCCAGTTTTACTTCTGTTAACGAAGTAAATTTTTTACGATTCAGTTCTTCTTTCTTCATATATTTGAAAAAAGGTTCTATTACTTACTGTCCGACTTTCATTCGTTATTGAATGTCCGAACTTTTACAGCTAACCAATCCGAATTGTTTTATTCCCTCCTATTTATTGCATCGGATTTACATAATCATTAACCAAAATCTGAACATCATCATGCTCGTGAATGATTCCTGGCCTTTCTACTGGACATAACAGGCACTGTTCGACTATTAAATATTCACGTGGAACATCGTTGTGAAACAAGGGGCGTAACAGTGGATTGCTGTTTTGTTCTGTGGCTATAAAGAAAAAAAAGAGTACATTTTGACAAAAGATTCATCAAAATGTACTCTAAAAAGATTTATTACATAAAGATATCCAGTATCAATACAATGGAAATTCCGACTAATGAGTTTACTAAGAGAAGCAAACCCCATGTCTTAAATGTATCTTTAATACTAATACCAAAGTATTCTTTAAACAACCAGAACGAAGCATCGTTTACATGTGTAATTGTATTACTTCCAGCTGCTGTTGCTAATACTAATAGAACAGGGTTAACATCCATTGTTTTCATAAGCGGTGCTACAATACCTGCTGCTGTAATGGCAGATACAACACCTTGACCTGTCATAATACGAATGATTGCTGTGATTAGCCAAGCCATAATATATGGGTTCATATTTAAACTATGCATCATCGTTGCGATTGTTTCACCTGTACCTGAATCAATGATGATTTGTTTGAAGGCACCACCAGCACCGATGATAAAGATGATCATTGCAATTGAAAGCGCTGCTATAAGCCCGTTTGGCCTACCTTGAATATGATTCAATAATGTATAAGCCATCATGTTCAGCTCCTTGATAAGGATTAGTAATTGGAAGTTCCGTGAAAGGTACTTCCATTTTACAATGAAAATGGTGGCCTTTTTTATTATTTGAACCTATTTACTATACTAGGCACGGAATCTAAACCCTCTCCTGAAAGCATTAAAAAACGCCATATAAATGGCGCTTATTACATTAATCATTATGACGCTTTCCCCTGGTTTTGTTTGCATTACCTGTAAAATTGGATACAGCATTTGAAGTTGCATCTACAGCACTCATAGCAACATTCTCAGTGGTTTCTAATGCACTGTGCACGACATGAAACGCAGCACCTGCAGTTTCTTTAATGCCTTCTGAGACACTTTGATTATTGGTTCTTGTTTGGTCTGACAATTTATTTCACCTCCTAAACAGCAATAGGTTATGTAGAAAAAGGACGATTATTCAAGTAAAGTGTACGAACATTGTAATCATTGTGTAACTAAGGCACGTAAACTATACTAGCAGTATCAAGTGCACCTCAAACCTTTGCTAACATATATGTAGAGGCTTTAGATCACTATCTTGAGGTATTGCCTGACTGGATACGTACAGGTCCAGAATAAGACGAATTTGAAGAAGAAATACTTGAGGTCTTGGATGTTCATAATTATTAAAGGAACGTACCAATTGAATCCTAAGGGGATGCTATTATGAAATTCGGAATCAGGAAGCCAAGCTTGAAGAAAAGAATTTCAGCGGGAACGAGCATCAAAAGACAGATTGTCCATCGTGCGGGTTTGAAAATGCCTAGGGGATATGGATGGCTAAGGAATCCTAAAAAGTATGCTTATAACAAGGTATACAATCGAACTACCTTTGATATTTTTAAGCTAATTAAAAAACTGTTCAAATAAGGGTGGAGAAGAGGCCCTTTAAGCCGGGAAAATCTGCGGCAATACAGTTTTTCCGTTTGATTTGGGGCCGGAAACAAGTAAGTAGTGATTAAGTATTTTAATGGAGGCGAAAAGTAGTGGCAGAAATCAAATTTGAAATAAAAGAAACTGTGGGGACTTTGTCTCAGTCCCCTAAAGGCTGGAACAAAGAACTCAATCTTATCAGTTGGAACGGAAAAGAACCAAAGTTTGATTTACGAGATTGGGCACCTGAACATGAGAAGATGGGGAAGGGTGTCACATTGAACGTTGAGGAATTAAAAGCTTTGAGAGATTTGTTGAATGGGATGGGATTGTAGATCCCTTTAATGAGTTTAATTTATTAAAATATACTACTTTCCAACCTTGGAGAATGGGAATACAAAAGCTCGTGGAGGTAAGGTTAGTAAAGGTGTTTCAGGGGGAAAAGTATCAGTAAGTTCATTACTATTTGCTTTGGCACTCTACAAAACTTATCCTTTAGCAAAAAGGGTGTTAGCAAAGAAAAAGCAAGAGTGAGCTCATAAATAATAACGAAAAGAAAGACGGTTCGGGTATCCGAATCGTCTTTCTTTTCATCTTTTGAAACTGAAAAACGCTATATGTTTGCCCAAATAATAGATATCACTGGGAAATTGTGGAATAAGCTGAAGTTAGATATATAATTTAATAAGCAGTCCAACCCCCATCTACAGCGATAACTTGTCCATTCACAAAACTTGCTTCATCTGATCCTAAGAAGATGGCCATTTGGGCGATTTCTTCCGGTTGTCCAACACGTGGATTAATCCCCATACCTAATGCTTGGCGGCTATAGCCAAATTCGCTGATATTAGTCATTGTAGACCCAATGTTGGTCATGACTGCTCCAGGAGCAATCCCGTTACAACGGATGTTTTTATCCGCATACATAAAGGCAGTGTTTTTCGTTAAGCCTACGACTTCAATTGCAGAAAAGCAAAAGTAAATCGCGGTACCTTTTACTTGCATTATACACAAATGGAACATTTATTTGAGGAGTATTTTAAAGAAATTACAGCAGACTTGGCACGTTCTTATCAAGAACCGAGGTATTTAAATAATCAACTCGTTCAATTCTTAAATATCTAGGGAGCTAGGACTAAGTAAAAAAATAGAAAGGAAAGGGTGGTAAATTTTTATAGTAGCATTTAGAAGGCAACTCGCCCTATTTGGGGAATTGCCTTCTGTTGATATATGCTCTTATTTTAAGTTACCTGGTACTGATTTCATAATTTTTCCAGTGTTATTATTGTTAACTGGAGATGAAGCTGGACGTAATATGCGCATATAACTCACCCCCTTTCACTATGGCTAATTAGGCGTAAAATCGATTTGCAATATCCGTTTTCTTTATTACAAACTATTTTTCCATATTAAGTTTAATACCTTTTTAATGTTTCGTTTTTCATAAGGGCAAGGCCTCTCTCCGGTACGGATCCGATATAATGGACAATGATTGCCTTGGCATGCAGGACGGTAGAAGCAGGATTGGCAAACTGCATCCGTCTCCTCTCCTGAAGTGACCCAACTGGCGATTTTATCATAATCAAGATCTAGACTACCATCTTCATGTATCCTTCCGACTTTATTAAATTCCTCATCAAGAGAGAGGGTACACTTGTACAATTGTCCATCAGAACCAACTACTAATGAGTGTGGTTTTGCTGCATAGCAGACCGATGCAGATGGCATTAATGACTCTGTTACCATGGGGCTCATACTTAATCCTTGTGTAATAGCTTCATCAGTTAGCTCCCAAATCTTTTTGTTAGACATGGTGCGGCTACAAACAGGGATGTCATCATCGTTTTCTCCACCCCATTTTCCAACAGGTCGATACAAAACTCCAAAACGCTTATCATCTGCAAAATGTTCTTTTAAGAACTCAGTTAACTTGGATGCTTCCTGTAAATTACTTTCATCGAAATTTGTTCGAATGGTGATATCAAATGAATCTGGGATATCTTTAATGGCTATTAGATTATCGATGATTTTACCAAATGTTTTACCACCACCTAATAAAGGTCTTCGATTATCGTGTACTTCCCCAATTCCATCAATCGTAATCATAAATTGATTAATATTCCAAGATAGCAATCTTTGAAAAACATCTTTTGTTAATAAATAACCATTTGTAACAAGGTCACAAGAGTATTGTATATTGCTTTCCTTGGCAATCGATAAAAAGTGAGTGGACAGTTCCTCAATGACATCTAAAGAAACTAATGGTTCACCACCAAACCAACTAATATGTAGGGTCGATAAATTTGCTTTCTTTTCTTGTACGAATGCTTTAAGACCATTTATTATTTTTCGATCCATTTTTCCTCGTTCAAACGTTTCATAACAATATGTACAACGGAAATTGCAGGCTTCTGTTGGTAAAAGGACAAGGTGCATGATATCTGTTCGGTGTAAGGACTGATGAAGAAATTGTGCCCTTCTCTTTTCATCAACATCGCTAGAAACTAAAAAACCATTATTATATAAATCCTTTTGTATTTCATTTTCTAAATTATCTGTACCAGTTCTTTTTAAAGAATTTTTGACAGCTTCTTTTTCTTCATCTGAAAAATGGGTAATGGCACCAGTATAACTATTAAAAAGCACAACTCCATTATCATCAGTATGTGATAGAGCATTAAATCTAGATGGAACATAACTATTCTTGTTTTTCATACTTACACTAACTTTCTTTTAATATAGTTTGATAGCCAAAAACTATTATAGGAGTGTAAATAAAAATATTAAATGAGATAAATCACTAAGTGTGTGGCATAGATTGTTAAGAGTGATTGATTGAAACAAATGAACTCGACTTGTGAGGGTGACGGAATCTCTCTATTTAGCGAACTTCTACAACTTCTCATTAGGTCTTTAATAAAAGAAATACAGATGGAGGAACACAGTAACGGGTTAACTTATGTTGCAAAAATATAAACTAGGCGGCGTATAGAAAGTTTTTTATAGATTTACTTTTTATTTGAAGGATGGTACACTTAATTCTATTAAAAAAACAATATATTGTATTCGTTTTATACAAGGTACTACTATATGTAGTTTAATAGGGAAGTTCGGTGTGATACCGACGCTGTCCCCGCAACTGTGAAGCTGACGATGATTCAAAGCCACTATGCATTCGCATGGGAAGGGAATCAGAGAATGAAGCGAAGCCAGGAGACCTGCCTAGATAAAACAGATTAATCATTTCTTCGGGGATTGAGAAATGGAGACGTAACCATTTTTTTATTTCTGAACGTTTCCATTTTAGGCTATCTCTTTATGAAGAGATAGCCTTTTTATATTACGAAAAGAGGGATTATATGAAACTTTATACGAAAACAATCTGCCCTAAATGCCTTTGGGTAAAATCCGAATTACAACGTGCCGGGCTTGAAGCAGACATAATTAACATTGATCAAGATGAACAAGCAAGGCAAACGATCATTGAAGCAGGCTTTTTAAGTGTTCCTGTTCTTGAATTCGAAGGAAAGTTGATAGGTGAAGTAAAGGAAGTTATTTCTCAAATTGAGCTGATCGCACAATGATTGTTTATGCTAGTCGAACGGGCAATGTACGATATATTGCATCCAAATTGAAGGCAGAGCCTATTGAAATTTCTGAAGAATTAATGTTGAAAAAGCCTTACCTACTAATTACCTATACAGATGGGCTAGGTGATATTCCTGAAAAGGTTGCTCGTTTTTTAGAACAAAATGCGAAATGTTGTAAAGGTGTAGTTGTTAGTGGTAATAGTAACTTCGGTCATACGGTATTTGGCGGTGCTGGCGATAAAATTGCAGCGACATATCAAATACCCCTAGTACGTAAATTAGATTTACGAGGATATCAAGCCGATTATGAGGCGATACAACAGTTTTATGAAATGAGGGTGACGGGATGAAAACGTATTTAAAGCTAAATAATGATGTCCTTAATCGTTATAGCACAACAGGACAATTAGAATTGGAAAAAGACCGAGAAGCAACGCGCCGTTACTTTTTAGAATATGTAAATGTCCGTTTACGTTACTTTATTGATATTGAAGAAAAAATTCGTTATTTAGTAGATGAAGGCTACTACGAAAAAGAATTTATCGACCTGTACGATATGGAATTTATTAAAAGAATGTACAAAAAAGCTTATGATTATAGTTTCCGTTTTCCATCTTTTATGAGTGCTAGCAAGTTTTACGATAGTTATTGCCTAAAAAGCCGTGACGGGGAAGAAATTCTAGAAAAATATGAAGATCGTATGGTGATCATTGCCTTATATTTAGCACAGGGCAATACGAATCTAGCAGAACGAGCAGTGGAAGCTATGATGGAGGCTTATCAACCTGCCACACCAACAGCTTTAAATAGCGGGAAGAAAGCACGCGGAGAGTTGGTGAGTTGTTTTAAATTATCGATGGATGATTCTATGAATAGTATTGCTGAAAATATTGGGTATTGTTTAGAATTGTCACGTCTTGGTGGTGGCGTGGGCGTGAATTTAACGGATTTGCGCCCATTAGGGGATCCAATTAAAGGGATATTAAACCGTGCAAGTGGTGTTATACCAGTCGCAAAGCTTCTGGAAAACTCATTTAGTTATTCGAATCAACTCGGACAACGAAACGGTTCTGGTGTTGCCTATTTAAATATTTTCCATGGTGATATAGAAAACTTTATTTCGTCCAAGAAACCAAATGCGGATGACAAAATACGTCTAGCCACACTTTCAACAGGGATCATTATTCCAAATATTTTCTTTGAGCTTATGAGACGAGATAAAGATATTGTGTTGTTTAGTCCATATGATATTTTCAAAGAATACGGCAAGCGTATGTCTGAGATTTCGATGACGGAGATGTATTATGAATTACTAGATAATCCGAATATCCGTAAAATTAAGCGGTTAAACGCACGAAAGCTTTATACAGAAGTGAAAAAGGCACAATTTGAATCGGGCTATCCATTTGAAATCTTTGATGACAATGCCAACGAAGGCCACCCGCTCAAAAATATTGGTCGTGTAAAAATGTCTAATCTATGTACAGAAATTCTTCAGGTGCAGCATACTAGTATAATCACTGACCAAGATGAACCAAATCAATACGGCTTAGATGTATCTTGTAATTTAGGTTCTATTGATATCCATGTAGCAAGTAAAGTGAATGATTTTGGAAAGTTAGTAGATACTGCGATGCGCCTATTAACGAATGTTTCACAAATGACAAACATTAAAAATGTTCCATCTGTGGCGAAAGCAAACAAATTAATGCATTCAGTCGGCCTTGGTGTCATGAATTTACATGGGCATCTTGTGACGCAGGGAATCCTATACGGATCAAAGGAATCTATTGATTTTATCGATAGCTTTTTGGAAGCGATGAACTATTATTCACTGAAAATATCAATGGAAATTGCCAGAGAACGTGGCGAATCATTCTATCGATTTGAGGATAGTGATTACGCATCAGGTATTTATTTTGATCCTTATGTGGATAAAGAAGAACAAGAAAGATCACCCATTGTATTAAAAGCACTGGGAAATATTCCAATCATCAAACAAAAAATGTGGCAGTCTTTAAAGGAAGACGTCATGCAATACGGCTTATTCCATTCATATCGTTTAGCGATTGCGCCAACGGGCAGCATATCATATATTCGTAGCTGCACAGCTTCCATTGCTCCTTGTACAGAGCGCGTGGAGGTACGTGATTATGCAGATAGTCGTACCATTTATCCAATGCCGCACTTAACAAACGAGAATACTCATTTATATGTGGAGGCATATGATGTTAATCCTTATGACTTAATAGATGTATATGCTGCTGCTCAAAAACATGTAGATCAAGGAATTTCGATGACGCTTTATGTCACTGACAATTGGACAACCGAGCAACTAGCGAAAATTTATATTTATGCCTGGATGAAGGGCATTAAGTCGGTTTACTATGTGCGCCAGCGATTACAAACATTAGAGGAGTGTGTAGCATGCCAAATTTAACGTATGAGGCGGTCAATTGGAATAAACCAACAAGTGAACTCGCACAAGTATTTTGGGATCAGCAATGGAAGCAAATTTGGTTTCCAGAAGAAATCGCCGTCAGTAAAGACGTCAAACAGTGGCAAAGTTTTGAACATCAGGATACATATAAAAAAGTATTTGCAGGATTGACATTACTTGATACGGTTCAAACTAATATTGGCATGAATCATATTGCTGCCTATGCAACTGATTTACAAGAAAAGGCTGTTTTCACTGTTTTTGCAGCTTTTGAAGCCATTCATGCGAAATCTTACTCCTATATATTTACAACACTTTGTACCAATACAGAAATCGCCGAGCTTTTTGAATGGGTGAAGAAAAACGAGTATCTACAATATAAAGCAAATAAAATTGGCGATATTTATAACAATATAGAAGAAGGAAACTCAGAAAGCCTATGGAAAGCCATGTTTTCTTCCGTCATGCTTGAATCCTTCCTGTTTTACTCGGGTTTTTTCTACCCTCTATACTTAGGGGGACAAGGCTTCCTGCGCAATAGTGCAGAGGTCATTTCGCTTATTCTGCGTGACGAATCGATCCATGGTGTGGCAGTAGGCTTTTTTGCTCAAAATTTATTTAAGCACTTCCCAAAGAAAAAGCAAGATGAGCTGAAAGTATGGGGCTATGAACTACTACTCGATCTGTACCAAAATGAAATGAAGTATACCGATGATGTATATGCTGAAACAGGCTTATCACCAGAGGTAAAAGCATATGTACGCTATAACGCCAATAAAGCATTAATGAATGTCGGTTTCGAATCCATGTTTCCAGACGAAGAAGTCAATCCAATTGTGATGAATGGTATTCGAAATGAAGGCTCTACGTATGACTTCTTTTCACAAAAGGGTTCTACTTATGCAAAAGCAAAAGTGACTCCTATTACAGATGAAACCTTTAACTTTAGTAGATAAGGAGAATCAGAATGAACTTGGAAGTAAAAATCAAAAGAATTCATGCTGATGCGAAGACCCCTTTACAAGCAACTCCAGGGGATGCCGGAATGGATCTTTATTCAATCGAAACCTCCAAGATTCCATCAGGAGAAGCAAGATTAATTGGGACAGGATTACAAATAGAACTGCCAAAAGGAACGGAAGCACAAATTCGTCCTAGAAGCGGCCTCGCTTTAAAGCACAGTGTGACGGTACTGAATAGTCCGGGAACCATCGATGAAGGATACCGAGGTGAGATTGGAGTTATTTTAATGAATCATGGAAAAGAAACCTTCGTTGTTGAAAAATCAATGCGTATCGCTCAAATGGTTATTCAGTTTGTTCCTTCCATACAGGTTACTGAAGTAAATGAATTATCTCAAACGGTCCGTGGATCATCTGGATTTGGCTCTAGTGGTACAAAATAAATAAGATTTCTTTGGTCAGAAACGAATTTATTAGATTATAAGTTAGGTAGATTTAAGTCAAGGAACAGATGATTTTTTAAGAAGATGAATCTGAAACAATCCTTTTAAATGAATTCAACCTCCACTCTTTTCATACAGATACTTTATACGAAAGAACGTGATGATTTTGTCAACGATGAATAAAATACAAGAAGTAATCAAACGAGATAAACGTATTGTTCCATTTTGTCCTGAAAAAATAATACAGGCTGTTGAAAAGGCTGAACAAGCTACAGAACAAGGAGTTACACCGAACCTAGCTCAAAAGGTATTGGAAGGTTTGAATGAACGTATTCAACACATTCGAATTTCAGTAGAAGATATTCAAGACTTAGTAGAAATTGAACTTATGAAGAGTGAGAGAACGGATGTAACAAAAGCCTATATTTTATATCGTGAAGAAAGATCGAAAGCTAGAAATGGAAAATCATTTGATACGATTGCGTCGATTATTAGAGCGGAGTCAAATGATATTACAAAGGAAAATGCCAATATGAGTGCGGAGACACCTTCTGGAATGATGATGAAGTTCGCAAGTGAAACGACAAAAGCTTATACGTCAGCCGAATTACTGAAACCAGAACATCATTTCTTGCATCGAACTGGAGCGATCCATATCCATGACCTTGATTTTTATCCAACTCGAAGCTTAACCTGCGTACAGCATCCGCTTGATAAAATGCTCGAAAATGGAATGGAGGTTAATCATGCTGCACTGCGTCGTCCCAATGGGATTCATGGGGCTGCAGTAATGGCGTGTATTTCTCTTGAGACTGCTCAAAATGAAATGCACGGAGGACAATCAATTCCAGCTTTTGATTTCTATATGGCTCCATTTGTTAAAGTAACGTATGAAAAAGAATTGAAGAAGGCTTGTGAATTTACGGGATATAATTTTGACAAATTAATAGCTGTTCCTATTTCTGTTTATAAAGAAAAAGATTTGGATGGCTTGACCGGAGATGAAAGAGTCATTCAATATGCTTTAAATCGTACAATAAATACAGTATATCAAGCGATGGAAGGGTTTATTCATAACATGAACAGCATTCATTCGCGCGGCGGGAATCAAGTCGTTTTCTCTTCCATTAATTATGGGACAGATACATCTCCAGAGGGACGCTGTGTGATGGAGCAGCTACTCCTTTCAACAGAACGTGGCGTTGGCAATGGGCAAACAGCTATTTTCCCTATTCAAATTTTTAAAGTAAAAGACGGTGTCAACTTAAAAGAGGGCGATCCTAATTATGATTTATTCCAATTAGCATGTCGCGTAACGGCAAAACGTTTCTTTCCAAACTTTATCAACTTAGATGCACCCTTTAATCAGCATGAAAAATGGACTGTCGAGGATCCAACACGTTATCTGTATGAAGTAGCTACAATGGGTTGTCGTACTCGTGTATTTGAAAATATTCATGGAGAAAAAACATCTGTCGGTCGGGGTAACGCATCCTTTACTTCTATCAATCTAGTACGAATTGCATTAGAGACAATGGAGGAAGCTGAAAAAGAAGTGTTTTCTAAAGAAGAGAAATGGGACCGTTTCTATGAAAAGCTTGAGTATTTAATAGAAGAAGTTGGAGAACAATTAAAAACACGTTATGATTTCCAAAAACAAGCTTTGGCGAAACAATTTCTAACGGTTATGAAATATTTATGGCGGGGCGGAAGTGAAGTAAAACCGGAAGATTCTATTGAAAAAGTGATTAATCAATCCACTTTGGCGATCGGTTTTATTGGATTAGCAGAATGTTTACTCGCATTAATTGGGAAACATCACGGGGAATCGGATGAAGCACAAACAAAAGGATTAGAAATTATAACATTTATGAGAGATAAATGTTCGGAACTAAAAGAACGATATCAACTTAACTATAGCTTACTGGCTACACCAGCCGAATCGTTATGTAAAAAGTTCCCAAAACTTGACCGAGAACGTTTTGGTGAAGTGGAAGGAATCAATACACGGGAATACTATACCAATTCAAACCATGTCCCCGTTTGGCATCATATATCTGCTGTTAAGAAAATGAGCATTGAAGCACCGTACCATGCCTTAACGTTAGGTGGACATATTGCCTATATTGAATTAGATGGAAAAGCCTCTGAAAATTGGCAGGCGATTGAAAAGATGGTGCTGATGGCACATCACCTAGAAATTGGTTATTTCAGCTTAAATCATACGATCTGTCGCTGCTTAGATTGCGGACATGAAACAAGTGATGCTGAAGCAACAACATGTGAAGCATGTCATAGTGATCATTTGGATGTGATCCAACGTATTACAGGATACTTGGTTGGTACAACAGGCAAGTGGAATGAAGGTAAAAAAGCGGAATTACAAGATCGAGTCATTCATTCATAAAAGGCAGGGGGAACGAAATTGAAAATCGGAGGATTCTATTCTGATTCTATCTCGAATGGTGAAGGGTGGAGAGCTGTTCTTTTCATATCAGGATGTCCACATCACTGCCTGGGATGCCATAATCCAGAATCCTGGGATAAGGACTATGGAGAACTGTATGTCGAAGATGATATTTATACTCAAATTATAGAGAATCCCTTTTTAGATGGGTTAACACTATCTGGTGGAGAACCTTTTCTTTATTGCCAAGAGCTATTTTCGTTAGTGAAACGTGTAAAAGCAACGGGATTAAATATTTGGTCTTATACAGGCTTCACATTTGAAGAACTTTTACGTTGGTCTGAAAGGAATTCTGATGTACAAGCATTTCTACAAGAAGTAGATATATTAGTAGATGGAAAGTTTTTAATAGAGAAGATGGAACCGAAGCAACGTTTTCGTGGAAGTTGCAATCAACGTATCATTGATGTACAGGCTTCATTGAAGAAACAAGAGGTTGTCTTATATGTGGCTTAAATGGAATAAGCGTGTTTTGATCAGTCTTTTTCAAAACACGCTTTTTCTTTTTGCTCGTTTATTCTCAAACAAAAATAATAAAAGTGAAAACAACTAATCGAAAATCGAAACATAACTTTTTTCTACATTACCAATGTACCTTCCTTTTTTTTGAAATGAAGAGAAGCTGCGGATGCCCTCCTTAATACTTGTAAAACTATTAACCAGCACTGCAAATAAAAAAAGAAGCAGGGACTCGTTAAGAGCCTGCCAAATTTCTTTTCATAATAGGTATGTTAACAAATGTTAAGAAGAATAAATACTAGCTAAAATACATAATTACAAAGCCTGCCGATCTTCTCTACTTCCACTGAAACGATGTCACCAGATTTCATGGGACAACTGCCAGCAGGTGAACCAGTAGCCAAAACATCACCAGGCTCCAGTGTCATAATTTGTGAAACCCAACTGATAAGGAAAGGAATGGACAATGACATCTGGTTCGTATTACCATCTTGTACGACCTTGCCGTTTAAAGTTGTAACTATACGTAAATTGCTTGGATCTAAACCTGTCACAAGACACGGACCCAACGGACCAAAAGTGTCAAAGCCTTTGCCTCGTGTAAACTGTGGATCTTTTTTAGTAAGATCTCTTGCTGTTACATCGTTAAATATAGTACAGCCAAATACATAATCCAATGCATCTTCTTCTTTAATATTTTTGCCACGTTTGCCAATAATCAGTGCTACTTCTCCTTCCATTTCCACCTGCTGCGTTAAGTTATTTGACGGAAGAATAATCTCCCCCCGGTCTGGAATCAAGGAAGATGTAGGTTTTAAAAATAAAAAAGGTTCTTTGAGATTGGCTGTCCCCCCGGTCTCTTTTGCGTGTGCTGCATATGTCCAGCCGAAATTAACCACTTTTGAGGGGTTTACCGGCTCTAGGATTTTCACATCATCATATTTAACTCTTACACCGTCAAATTTTAGTTGATTGTCTACAATTTCAGTAAAATTACTAGTCAATTGTAAAATTTCATCATCTTCAAGTATTCCGTAAAATATTCTACCGTTACCATTTTGATAACGAACGATTGTTTGTGTTCTTTGTAGCAATTGCATTACCATTTTTATAAACTCCTATCTAATTAAATTGTAGTTCTTTTTGATTAAGATTTACATCTAATGGGGAAGATGGTTCAAGGTAAACCATCTCAGTTAGGATCTTATAGCCATGAATAGTATTAAAAGCTTCTCTAGCTTCATTTTCCGTATCGTATTCATATATTTTAGAGCATCTTCCATCTGAAAAGACTGTGATAACCCACATATAAAAACACCTCTCCTTTTTATAATGATAAAAAACAAGGCTGTGAAGGATGTGGATTCCCAGCCTTGTCTGCTATTTTTGTACAGCTTACTTTGCCCACAGTCCAAAGAAAAGGCTTGCAAGCACAAGGATGATAGCTCCGCCCAGACGGGTAGCTAACTGAGCATAGGACATTAAGATCATTCGATTAGATGCGCCTAATATTTCAAGGTCACCTGATCCTCCGCGGTTAACGTGACATAAACCTCCGGCGATTGCTGCTTCAATTTCATAGAATCCAACCACTTTTGCAAATAACCAACTTCCAATTACAGCTCCAAAAACTGTAAATAAACAGATAACGGCCGTTTGAAGTGATAGTGCATGGACTAATGCGCTAAAATCGGTATAAGTGATACCAACACCTGCTAAGAAGACGAATAACATTTTACCCATCATAAATTCATTAACTTTTTTAACCCCATCTTTTGCACGTTGTGGAATGATATCAAGTGCATTAGCGATGATTAATAGAACGACCATATAAGCGTAAGGGTGAATAGAGAATGGACCGATTTTTGGAACTAAACCAACTCCAATTACATTTGCTAAACCAAAGAAACCAACTGCAACAAGTAAACCAAAGCCAGCATCTTCCATCGAAGCAGTATTTTTTTCTTTTGCTCCGCTCTTTTTCTCAGTAATTTGCCCTTTAATTAATTCGCCATTTCCTGTCCATTTCGGCACTTTCTTTCCAAGGCCATTTAATAAAGCACCTACCATAATCGCGAAAATATTAGCAATCGTTAGGATTGTAATGGCAGAAGAGTACCAGATTTTAGGATCCTTGCCAGTAACCTGTCCCCAAATTTGGCTCATTGGAATGGCACCAGCACCATTTCCTCCGCCCATGATTGGTAGTGCATAATTCATGATTACATCTTTATAATTGACACCTACAATCAATCCACCAACAATTGCCATGATAAAGGCAACAGCGGTACCAACAAGAACTAGTGGGATAAATCCACCGATTGCTTTAGCTAGAAACTTTCGATTAATAGAAAGAATAGAACTTGTGATAATGACGGCAATAAAGAAATCAAGCATACCCATATCATCGAAAAGAGTCCTAACTCCACCAGCTACATCTTCCGAAATGACTCCTGTAGATACCAAATAGGAAGCGCCCAAGAAAGCAAGCAGGGAACCGCCGCCAAGATAATCCTTCCAGATTGGAAGTGTGTCGCCAACTTTTCCAAAGAAAAAGCCAACAACAATTAAAACGAGAACATCCCCGGCAAAGCTTACAGGGAAAGATTTCGTCATTGTTCCAAAAGCAAAAATAAGTGCACCGGCAAACCATGCCCATAAAGGCAAACCGTACATATTATAGTTTATAAAACTTGTTTTTGTAGAGGTCGCAGTCGTTACCTCTTCGAATACCGGTACTTCTTTTCTTAATCCCATTGATATTCCTCCTAAGTTTTTTTCCAATTAGTTTAAATAAGAATGATTACAATTGTTAATCCAGATCTACTAGGTTGGAAACCAACACCAACAAATAGATGATAGACTATTAGGCGATAAAGGTTAGAAACCGTTTACAAAGTAAGCCTGAAAGAATTCCACTGTCCTTCTCCTTTCCAGTTTTTTTAAAATTATTAAGCTAGGTATAAAATAGCAATATAAGTTTGAAAATTGAATCTTATAAAACTAAGGGTTAAAAAGATTATTATGATATATTTTGAACCTTTTGTTCATGATAAAAGCGAGACGGCCCGTAAATAAATAAAAAGGATGGTGAATTCACCATCCTTTTAACTAGTAACCTATTTTTTTCGATAGATTCTTTCGGGTCGTCCAACCTCACCATAAGACAAATCTGCTCCAATTTGGTCTTTTGCCACAAGGTACTCTAAATACCGACGAGCAGTGGGACGACTAATCCCAATTTTCTTGGCAAGCCTTTCTGCATTTAGACCTTCATCTGTATGATCTAATACTTCTGTCACTTTTTGTAATGTGATCTTATCAATTCCTTTTGGAAGGTAAGAATTAAGCTGTTCTTTTTGTCTATCCATTAATTCATCAATTTCTTCTTGGTTTACATGATGATTTTCTTTTTGAATCCTTTTTAATTTACTGTGAAACTCTTGATATTTTTCAAGAGAATTTTTCAAACGTTCAAAGACTAAAGGTTTGACGATAAAATCAAAAACGCCACTGCGTAGAGCTTCTTTGACAGAGCTAATTTCTCGAGATGCTGTAATCATAATAACATCTGTTTCGTGAAAGTCCTGGCGTATAACTTCTAAAAACTCCAATCCGTTCATATCGGGAAAATAGATATCTAATAACACTAAGTCGGGACGAAGAATGGCTAACTGATCTCTTGCCTCCTGTCCATCTGTGGCTATGCCAATGACTTGGTAGCCAGGAACTTTTTCCATCAGCCGGCGGTTGATTTCTGCAATTCGCACATCGTCTTCTATGATTAATACGGAAATTTCCTCACTTTGATGTTGGTAAGCCATCAGGGATCCTCCTAATATACTATGATTTTGGGATAATAACGGTAAAAACTGATCCACCGTCAGGGTTAGGTGTATATGAAATGTATCCATTTAATTTCTTTATGATTTTTTGAACTAAAAAGAGACCAACACCGTGATTTTCCAACTTTTTAGTAGAAAAACCTCTTTCAAAGATTTTATCTTCGATTTCCGGTGAAATACCAATTCCTGAATCTTCAACTTCTAGTATTAAATCGTTTCCAAAATCGGAAAAGTAAATTTTTATATTTTTTGCTTTAGCTCCAGGTGTCATTACTGCTTCCATTGCATTATCAATGAGATTTCCGATTATGGTAGTCAGACTGTCACGTTCGATACCTTCCGGGATTTCTTTGAAACTACTTTCCCGATCAATATCGAGATGGATTTTTAATTCATTTGCCTGATTAAATTTACCGATTAACAACCCGCCAATCATGACATCGGAAATTTCTTGCTTAATGAAATTCAATAGGTTTTGATGAATATCAAATTCTCGGGCAATGAAATCAATCGCTTCTTGGTACGACTGAAGCTGAATAAGTCCTGAAATCATATAGAGCTTGTTTGAATACTCATGTGTTTGAGCACGTAAAGCTTCTGAATATTGTCTAACCTGTGCGAGCTCCTGTGTAAGTCGAGATAGTTCGGATTTACTTCGAAAACTTGAGACCCAGCCAGTTATACTTCCCTTTTCAGACATTATTGGTAAGTAGTTGGCAATAAAGAATTCATCATTAAGAGAAAATTCCTTGTCGACTACTGCTTTCCCTTTTTCAATTATTTCTAATAAAGGGGAGTAAGGTGAAATATCTAGGATGTTTGCCCTAAGGACATCCTTTTCATTTGGCCATTGGAGCATATTTATGGCTTGTTGATTAACCATAGTAATGGTTCCATCCAAATTTACCGCGACAATCCCCTCCTTGACGGATTCCAAAACGGCCTTATTTTCTTGATATAAATGGGTGATTTCTTCCGGCTCTAATCCAAGGATTGCTCGCTTCATACCACGAGCGATTAGCAGTGCACCAATAATACCAACAAGAATAACGCCTAAGGAAATCAGAATGATTTTTTTACGATAATTCATCGCAATGTCATCAACATCTTGAAGTGAGTAACCTACCGCTACAATTCCAAGTATTTTCCCATTTTGATTATAAATGGGGACTATTCCTCTCAGGGAGGGTCCTAGGGTGCCTTCTTCCTGCGAAATAATATACTTTCCTTTTAATGCCTCGTTATTATCTTTACCGACCATGCTTTCGCCAATCCGGTCAGGAACGGGGTGGGAGTAACGTTTTTTTTCAGTATTACCAACAACGACAAACTCTGCGCCAGTTTGCTTTCGGATTTTTTCAGCTATAGGTTGAATGATTTTTGAGGGGTCCTTTTCCGAAAACGCTTGCTTAATTTCAGGAATAGAAGCCACAGTTTCGGCAATCGATAAGACCCTATCCCCAAGTTGGTTGGTTAAGGAATTTGAAATTAACGAATGGAAATAAAAGCTAAATACAAGAATGATGAATAACAGCAAGGATAAAATTAATAATGATAACTTCGTTTGTAATCGCATTCATAACTCCTCTTCGATGTGTTTTTCCGTTGAACAAAAGGTACTTAATTCACATAAATAAACTTATTGGCGCTTAATTATATAATCTATATCAATGAATTTAAATGAGTTAGTATAAATTATACACAAAATTAAGAGACATATTTGACAATTTTATGAAGGAGGAATGTATTTAGTCGTATCGCTCAATAGAAAAATATTTTTCTAGAATAATACAAACAGTGGGGAATTTAAAGATGTGGTATGACACTTTTAGTAAACAAGCTGTAAACCTTCAAGTAGAAGCAGAAAGGATTCAACTTGAAGAATTCTTGAAAGGGCAGAATTTAGCACTGGATCCTGAGGTTGACTATACCATTGCCTTTTTTGACAAGGAGAAGATGGTTGCGACAGGTTCTCTCGGAGGGAAAATCTTAAAATGCATAGCTGTAGATGAAGAATATCAGAACATGGGGTTGTCTGCTAAACTTGTCACCGATCTTATCCATGAGGCTTGCTCAAGGGGAAGGACCCATCTCTTTATCTATACGAAGCCAGAGAATAAGAATATCTTTACCGAGTTGGGCTTATACCCAATTGTCGAGGTTCCGTCAAAGGTGATCCTGATGGAGAACAAGCCGAATGGAATTAAAAACTATCTGAATCAACTCATTAAGGAGAAAAAAGATATTCAATCTGCTAATCGTGATAATAAAGGTACAGGGGCTGTGGTTGTGAATTGTAACCCATTTACTTTAGGTCATCGGTACCTAATCGAGTACGCAGCATCAAAATGTCAAATACTCCACGTCTTCGTTCTCGAGGAGGACAAGTCAATATTTCCGTCAGCCATCCGAAACAGGCTGGTGAGAGAAGGAGTTCAACATCTCGATAATGTGGTTGTTCATCAGGGAAAGGACTATATCATATCGGAGGCAACTTTCCCATCCTACTTTATCAAAGAATATCAGGATATCGTTGAAACCCATGCAAAGCTAGACTTAGAAATATTTAAAAGTTATATTGCACCTTCACTTGAAATTCAAAAAAGATTTGTTGGTGAGGAACCGTGCTGCAAAGTCACCGCTGCATATAACTCGGTCATGCAAGAGATTCTCCCCGCTCACGGTATAGAGATTCAAATACTTCCGAGGCTAAGAGATGAGGGAAAGCCAATAAGTGCCTCAAGAGTTAGAGAGTTAATTGGTGAAGGAAAGCTTTCTGAAGTAAAAAAATTAGTACCTAACCATACGTATGAATTTCTTTTATCAGCTGAGGCTGGGGTCATCATTCAACAGATTCAGGCAAATTATAAAAAATATTAATAGGAGGTTGCTAAAAATGTTGATGTTACTAGAAAGAGCAAAGATTGAAGAAGTAGGGATTGCAGGAACTCTTGAGTCAAGCGATATCATTATCCAAATTGAAAAGAATGAAGGCAGAGGAATAGAACTTGAACTTAAAAGCACTGTCGAAAATCAATTTGGAAAACAGATTAAAAAGGTCATTATCAATACGCTACAAGAATTAGGGATAGAGGATGCCCTTGTGGTTGCAAAAGATAAAGGGGCATTGGATTGTACGATCCGGGCCAGAGTTAAGACTGCTGTAGGCAGGGCCACCCATCAAAATTCTTTTCCATGGGAGGTAAGATAAATGAGTAGACTTAGAAGAAGTATGTTATATGTTCCCGGTAACAATCCGGGTATGATTAGAGATGCAAATATCTATGGAGCAGACTCAATTATGTTTGATCTGGAGGATTCTGTTTCTCTTAATGAAAAGGATTCAGCTAGACAATTAGTCTATGAAGCTCTAAGAACCATGGATTACGGACGGACGGAAATACTTGTGCGCGTGAATGGCTTAGATACACCATTTGGAAGAGACGACTTTGAAGCGATTGTCAGAGCGAAACCTGATGCCATCCGTCTGCCCAAAACGGAAACACCCCAAGATGTTGAGGAAGCGGATGAATTAATTACTCGAATTGAAAGAGAAGCTGGGATGGAATATGGAACCATTAAGCTAATGGCTGCAATTGAAAGTGCGTTAGGGGTTATTAATGCCTATAAAATTGCAACAGCAAGTAAGCGGTTAATTGGTATCGCTATTGGTGCAGAGGATTTTGTAACAAATTTAAAAACAACAAGATCAAAAGAAGGCATTGAATTACTGACAGCAAGAAGCCAAATCCTCTTTGCTGCAAGGGCTGCCGGTATAGATGCCCTCGATACTGTTTTTTCTGATGTGGATGATGAAGAAGGATTTATCCAAGAAGTCAAATTGATTAAACAATTAGGATTTGACGGAAAATCCCTTATTAACCCACGGCAAATTAATATTGTCCATAATATCTATTCGCCAACTGAAGGTGAAATTAAGAAATCTTTTGCGGTGATTGCTGCAGCGAAAGAAGCTGAGCAAAAAGGATCGGGCGTTATTAGTCTGAACGGCAAAATGATTGATAAGCCAATCGTCGAAAGAGCGTACAGAGTACTTGAACTAGCTAAGGCTGTAAATAGTGTTAGCATTGAGGAGATGTTGCAATATGTTTAATACAATTGGGCGAAATATACCAGAAGAGATTTTCGGACTTGGAACTCTGCCACTATTTGATTCGAATGGATTGGTCAAAAATACGCAGCTATCTAAGGACCGCCTTAGAAATTCAGACCGAAATAAAATCCTGGATTCCCTTGAAACAGCAATTAGGGAAACGGGTTTAAAAGACGGAATGACGATTTCCTTCCATCATCATTTCCGAAATGGAGATTATATCATTAATATGGTGCTTAACGCCATTGCAAGAATGGGAATTAAGGATCTTACCATCGCGCCAAGTTCTCTTATAGATATCCATGCACCATTAATTAATCATATAAAAAATGGAGTGATTCGGAGGATTGAGACGAGTGGACTACGAGGGGAATTGGCTGAAGCAATTTCGAACGGCTTGATGAACATTCCGGTTGTCATCAATTCCCATGGCGGAAGAGCCAGGGCGATTGCCTCGGGAGAATTACCAATCGATGTTACCTTTTTAGGCGTACCGTCATGTGACCCTGCCGGCAATGCCAATGGATATTCCAGAGATAATTCTGCAGCATCTGAATGCGGTTCGCTGGGATATGCAAAGGTTGATGCCCAATATGCAAAAAAGGTTGTCTTAATTACAGATCATTTGGTTGAATATCCGAATACACCATTTGGTATTCCTGAATCTCATGTGGATTATATTGTGGTTGTGGATGCAATCGGTGATCCAAAAGGGATTATGTCAGGTGCAACCCGCTTTACCAAGAATCCTAAAGACTTGTTAATCGCTCAGAGTGCAGCAGATGTGATCGCCGCATCGGGTTATTTCGAAGACGGATTTTCGCTGCAAACAGGCTCTGGTGGTGCTTCCCTTGCTGTTACAAGATTTCTTAGAGAAAAAATGGTTGAGAGAAACATTATAGCGAGCTTTGCATTGGGCGGGATTACTGGACAAATGGTTGACCTTCATGAGGAAGGACTAATTAAGAAGTTATTGGATGTACAAGGTTTTGACATAAAAGCAGTTGCTTCACTTAAAAATAATCGCTTCCATCAGCAAATTTGTGCGGAGTATTACGCCAGCCCGGATAATCAAGGAAGTGCGGTTAATCAATTAGATGTAACGGTATTAAGTGCATTAGAAATTGATCTTGATTTTAATGTGAATGTTATCACAGGCTCAGACGGAGTGATCCGCGGAGCTTCAGGTGGACACAGTGATTCAGCTGCAGGAGCGGCTTGCTCAATTATTGTGGCACCGCTTATCAGGGGCAGAATGCCATCCATTCTTGACAGAGTGCACACGGTCGTAACCCCTGGATGTTCGATTGATGTACTGGTTACAGAACAAGGGATTGCGGTTAATCCTCTAAGGAAGGATTTGTATAACAACCTTAAAAAAGCGAACCTGCCTGTCGTGTCCATTGAAGAGCTCAAGGCAAAGGCCAACCAAATTGTCGGAATTCCAGAGTCTATTAAAGTAGAAGACAATATTGTCGGTGTGGTTAAGTATCGGGATGGTTCAGTCATCGATGTCATTCATCAAGTGAAGAAGGACGCTTGGAAATGATTATAGCCAAAGAACTATTACTGGAGCAATTATTAGAGGCTCGCGAATATAGAGCTGCTCATCAGAAGGAATTAATGGAGAAATATAGGTTCCCTTTAGTATCGTTCACAGTCAATATGCCAGGTCCAGTCAAGAAAACACATGAGAGCAGCATTATTTTTGAAGAGGGCTGCCATGCAATAGTGAAAAAACTAAAAAAGGCCGGCTTCTGTATGGAGTATTTTGGAACCAATATGCCGATTACGGGATATGAGGCATATTTTGTTGTAAAAATAGATGAACGGTCTTTAAAAGCTTATATGCTTGAGATTGAGAGCGAACATCCGCTAGGGCGACTGTTTGATCTTGATGTAATCGGATCGGATGGAGTACCCATTTCCAGGGAGGACTTTGGTCATTTAAAACGGAAATGCCTGCTCTGTGATGAGGATGCTCATAGCTGCGGCCGGAGCAGAAAGCATCCATTAGAGGCGCTGACGCAAAAGATTCAAAGTATGGTAGATTCTTATATATAAATAATAGGGCCAAACTACGATAAGCTTTCTGTGTAAACTACAGGTAGTTTACCCGAGTTTGGTCATTCTTTTTTTGTGAATTTGGATGAATAGAAGGAGAGACGTGGAACATGGCAGAACAGTGGATTCAAACTATTTCACAAAAAGCGCTGCTTGCTTTACTTTATGAGGTTTCTGCTAGTCCTAAACCAGGGCTTGTAGACAGATTTAACCAGGGAGCACATCAGGATATGGACTTCTTTACATTTATGGCTAGCAGTGCTGCACTGAGTAATTACTTCAATGATTGTGTCACGGAGGGAATAAAATACTCAAAAGACCCAAAGCAATTGTTCCAAGCCTTAAGAAGCATTGGCATTGAAGCAGAAAAAGCAATGTTTGCAGCAACCAACAACGTTAATACCCATAAAGGTCTAATTTTTTCATTAGGAATCATCTGCGCTGCTGCTTCTTGCTGCATGATGGAAAGTCAAAATAAAATTGTTGATACCGAAAAAATCTGCACAAAAGTTTCCAAGATGACGCGGGGGTTATGTTTAAGGGAACTAACTCTCTTGAAAAAGACGGTAAACCTAACTTATGGGGAAAAACTTTATGTGAATTATGGGCTTAAAGGTATACGTGGAGAAGTCGAGAATGGATTCCCAACGGTGCGAAATTACTCTCTTCCTGTGCTAAAGAAGCTAAAAAGTTTGAATAATATATCTATTAATGACATTTATGTACAAACACTCTTTCATTTAATGGCAGTAAATGAAGATACAAATATAGTTGCAAGACATAATTTAGAAACCTTGGAACGTGTTCATCTTTATGCCCAACGGGTATTGGATGCTGGAGGTATGCTAACACAAGAAGGTGTGCAGATGATTGATAAATTGGACCAAGAATTCATTCGTAGAAATATAAGTCCTGGAGGATCAGCAGATCTTTTGGCGGTAACCATCATGTTTGATCTTCTCTCATAGTAGACTTGTGTCGTTTTTCCCATACCCTTTTTTGATGGATTTTGATAAAAAGACGATATTTTAATTTATGATGTCATCATATTACAATTTAAATGTAAGGGTTAACAACATGGTTACCTGCTTAGAGAGGAGTATGGAGAATGGCAAAATACAAGTTAGGGGTATTATATGGGGATGGGATAGGACCAGAGATTGTTAAGTCCTCTGTTGAAGTTCTAAAAGCTACTACTTCAAAGGTAGCAAATGGATCCGAATTTGAATATGTGGAACTTCCAATGGGTTGGGAAGGGATTAAGAAGTACAATGATCCTGTACCTGAAATTACAAAAAAGGGTTTAGAAGAAACAAATGGCTGGTTGATGGCGCCACATGATTCAGCTGCATACCCAGATGAGCTTCTATCAATGTTTCCGGACATAAATATGGATTAGTCTACCTTGGGCTGGGGGGTACTATGAGGTGCAAAAGACCTCTCAGACAGTCGCCCATTTTCTTAGCAAGGCAATTCAGGAGATGGAACCGTTCGAACTTTTGTCCGATGGTTCGGATATTCCGGTTTTCGCTTGGCGGCTGAAAGATGGATACACATCAAACTGGAATCTTTATGACTTGTCTCGACAATTGCGTGTGTTCGGCTGGCAAGTGCCCGCCTTTCCATTGCCGCCAGATATGGAAGAGGTGACGATCATGCGCGTTGTGGTTCGGAACGGATTTTCCATGGATCTCGCGCATTTGTTTTTGATGAACCTCAAACAGGCCGTTGCCTTTCTGGATTCCCTGGACGGCCCTATGCCGCATGATACGAAATGTGATAATGGGTTTCATCACTAAGAGGGGGTCAGACCTGGTCAGATTTCCACTCAGTTTGGATTGAATTATCACAAGCAAGCCCTATCCAATAACCAGTTGGATAGGGCTTTTTATTATTTGATATTTCATATAAGAAACATAAGAGAGCCCTCATAACAATTGAAATTGCTTAATTTTGTGGATAATCAATTCATCTTTCTCCTTTAATAGGATGATTAGTTGCGCTCGGTTTTTAATAACCAGCTTTTCGAATATATCTACAAATCTGGAATAAAAATGTGCAACGCCCTATTTATTTCCTTTGAAATCAAAACTACCTTTAATTGCAGGAGTTACTCCAGTGTAAGTCGACTCAATTCCTTCAAAATTCAACTGGACTTTTTCGAACGTATTGTTAAAGTTATAGTTTGTGAAATAAACATTATCTAGCTCAATCGTGAGAATAGGAGTTGGAGCTGCGCCACGTGATACGAACACGATCTTGGCACCCCTTACATGGTTCCCTTTCAACATATTCTGAAATATTGGAATCGAAGAGGCATCGTAGCTTTTCTTGACCACAAACTCATTGATTTGCGGTTTCCCTGCACCAGCACCGCCGCCGCCTGTACTTTGTAATAATACAGAAGCATCAAATTGAACTCCTGTTAGCGCAATCCAATCTTCATAATTTTTAACTGTCGACTCACCTTTGATGCTGTCTAACCACAAATAAACATCATAATCAAGAGCAGCAGATCCGTCACCCGAAGGAACCGAAACTCCTTTTGGACCCTGAGGACCTTGAGGACCCGTAGCACCAGTATCTCCTTTTGGACCCTGTGGACCTGCAGGGCCTGTTGCACCAGTGTCACCTTTCGGACCGACTTGATTCCAAGATATTTTTACTTCATTATTGCTACAAGCTTTGTTTTCATCGACCATTTTGATTGTGCCAGAGCTATTGTTCACACAAGCATAATAGGTAACATTATTTTCCTGTGCCCAAGCACTTGAAACACCAAAAATTGCAGCCATTACCAAAACACCAATCATTCCACCCTTTGCAATGGAATGGTTTAAAAACTTCTTAATTTTTACCATAACGTTCCCCCTTTAATGGAAATATAATGATTCTACAATATATAAGAGATGCCAAGCTTTCCTTATTTAGAACGAACTAAAATAGAAAAGAATGATTTAAGTTTAATTAGGAATTAGATCAAAGGGGAATGAATGGTAAAAAACTACCGGTTAAACAGGGCGGTGAACCTTATTATAAGTAAATGAAGTTTTTAGGGAAACAGAACAACACCAATCCATATTGGAAAATAGGTGCCTGACCCCCGATACGCTAAAGATTTAACACGCTGGGGGTCAGGCACCACTTTTCATAAAACACCCAGCTACTGCTATCAATTATAAATCCTATAAAATAGAAAATGATTATCGCTCTACTATTACCATGAAGTGATATACTAGAAATAAATAAAATGGAGGTGTTAAAAGTGAAATGGGAACAAGTTCGTGAACAATTTCCGGAACAATGGGTACTTGTCGAAGCCATCTCTGCATACTCAAGAAATTCAATTCGCTATCTTGAAGAGCTATCCGTCATATCAAATTTCCCCGAATCAACTTTTGCTTGGAAAGAATACAAAAAACTACATTTAGCTGACCCTTCTCGTGAATACTATATTTTCCATACGGACCATGAAACAATTGAAGTAAAAGAACAGAAATTTATTGGAGTAAGGAGACGAACCCAGTGAAAATTCACATGGAAGATGGGTTGCCGATAGTTTCTGTTTCACTTGGATATAAAGGGAAAATAATAATTTTGGATGATGTGCTTTTGGATACAGGTTGTTCAAATACAATCTTTGATACAGATGAAGTTGAAGGAGTAGGTTTAATCATAGACCGCAAAAATGGCAGTCCTAGAAGGATGTATGGAGTCGGCGGTGAAAGTGAATTGTGCTATGAACAAAACGTCAAAGAGATGGAAATAGATAATTTCCGTTTGGATTCCTTCCAACTACAATTAGGAATAACAAAAGAGACTTACGGGTTTAACGGAATCCTTGGTGTTGATTTTATGATTAAGTCGGGTCTAGTCATTGATTTTAATGAAAAAGCAGTGTTTAGAAAGTAGAGAACCCATAAACGTCCTCATATAGAAAAAACTCATTTAGATACGTTACGGTGAACCGTAAAATAGGTGCCTGACCCCCGATGCGTTAAAGCTTTAACACGCTGGGGGTCAGGCACCACTTTTTAAATGGCAATTAGGTCAAGACTTAAAAGTAACCTAAGAAAGACAAACACCTTCACACAAAAAAAGGGTAAAAAATCACCCAAAATGCAAAAAACGCCTCCAAAAATCACTTTTGGGGGTGTTTTTATGACGTTTCGCGCTAAAATTGCCCTCAAAAGTGAAAAATAGTGATTCGCACTACCCTGCCAATCTCGATAATGTAGAAGTATGAAGAAGATGGATTTCACCTCTAAGCCCTCGCAAAGGACATACTGATGAAAAGGTGTCATTAAATATTCACAATCTAATGAAAAACATATGACCATTTTCTTCATTTATTTATAAATGAATCCCATTCCAGGTGCGGAATTGGAAGAGATGATATTTGGTGATTTACCTGAGGAATGGATCGATACACTTTATGAGATAATGGAGGAAAACCATAGCTCTGAGCCTTTTTTTCAGCCATTTACGCCTCTTTTTTCAAAAGAAACCTTGCAGCAATCTTTACCAAGAAGTGAACCGGAATTTATTGATGGTATTTATACCTTCAAGGTTTCATTTACCAATGAAATATGGCGGGATGTTGTTTTATCCGGCATCCATACGATGGATGATTTACACAGTATTATTCTTGAGGCGTTCAACTTTGATGATGATCATCTCTATTCATTTTATATGGATGGAAAGAAGTGGTCGAATGATTGTATAACTTCACCAAATGATAGCTTTGGTCATCCCAATGCGGCTGAAGTGGAAATTGGCGAAATAGGGTTAAAACCGAAGCAGCAGTTCTTATATTTGTTTGATTATGGGGACGAGTGGACCTTTTCTGTCGAATTGGATCATATTGAGGAGATGGATTCGACACCAATTGAGCCATATGTAAAGGCCAAAAATGGAGAGGCTCCCCTTCAATACGAATATGACGAAGATTATGAGGATGATGAAGATTATTAAATGGGTACGTCTTATAACTAATTTTTCAGTGCCTTACACCCGATACATTCGGATTAGCTGGATGGATCAGAAATTATCTTTGATGGCATCATCACAGAAAAAGGTGCCTGACCACTAGGGGTCAGGCACCTTTTTCGATCTTTCAAGTTTATATAGCTTTAGTCGTCCATGATTCTACGTCCCAAATATCTGTTACCACGTCTTGGTAAAACTCAGGTTCATGAGAGATAAGGAGCATGCTTCCCTTATACGATTTCAAAGCTCGTTTAAGCTCAGCTTTTGCATCTATATCCAAATGGTTGGTTGGCTCATCGAAAACAAGAATATTGCTTTCTTGGTTAAGGAGTTTACATAAGCGGACTTTCGCTTGCTCACCACCACTTAAAACCGATATTTTACTTTCAATGTGTTTTCTAGTTAATCCACATCTTGCAAGAGCAGCGCGAACCTGTCCTTGGCTTAAATGAGGAAACTCATTCCATATTTCTTCGATGCAAGTATTTTGATTTTCTGTTTTCACTTCTTGTTCAAAATAGCCAATATACTGGTGTTCACCGCGTTCAAGTGTACCAGAAAGAGATCTTATTTCTCCAAGCATGCTACGAAGGAGTGTCGTCTTTCCGATTCCATTCGCGCCAACTAAGGCGACTTTTTGTCCACGCTCTATATAAAGATTTAACGGTTTTGAAAGTGGCTCTTCGTACCCAATGACAAATTCTTTCGTCTCAAAAATTAATTTACCTGAGGTTCTTGATTCTTTAAAGTTGAAATCAGGTTTTGGTCGTTCCTGTGCAATCTCAATAACGTTCATTTTATCGAGTTTTTTCTGTCTGGACATTGCCAGACTGCTAGTAGATGCCCTTGCTTTATTACGGGCTACAAAATCCTTTAAACTAGAAATCTCTGATTGTTGTCTCTTAAAAGCAGCTTCAACTTGTATTTTTTTAGCTTCATAGACAATAAGGAAATTGTTGTAATCACCGACGTAGCGATTTAATTCTTGATTTTCTAAATGGTAGATGACATTTACCACGCTATTAAGAAATGGCATATCATGTGAAATCAATAAAAAAGCATTCTCGTATTCTTGCAAGTAACGTCTTAACCACTCAATATGTTGTTCGTCTAAATAGTTTGTAGGCTCATCTAAAAGAAGAATATCTGGCTTCTCGAGTAAAAGCTTGGCTAATAAAACCTTTGTTCTTTGCCCGCCGCTTAAATCATGAACATCTTTTTCTAATCCTACATCATCAAGACCAAGTCCACGTGCCACTTCTTCTACTTTAGAATCAATAATATAAAAATCATTATTTGTTAATATTTCTTGTAATGTACCGACTTCATCTAACAACTTTTCCATTTCTTCAGGTGTAACGTCCGATAATTTTTCATAAATCGTATTAATATTCGTTTCGACGTCAAAGAGGTATTGAAAAGCCGTATTTAGTACGTCACGGATTGTCATTCCTTGTTGTAAAGCAGTATGTTGATCAAGATAACCGACTCGTTGATGCTTTGCCCACTCTACTTTTCCATCATCAGGCTGAAGTTGTCCTGTAATGATATTCATAAACGTCGATTTACCTTCACCGTTTGCCCCAATTAAAGCGATATGTTCTCCTTTTAATAAGCGGAAGGAAACATTATTAAAAATAGTCCGATCACCAAAGCCGTGGTTTAAGTCTTTAACCGTTAATATACTCATCTATTCAAACCTCATTTAAAATTCATTTTATTTTGTTTGGAAATACTTTTATATTTTCGTTCGCCAGTTGGTTAGAAGTTAATTTTTAACTATAACACAGATAGTGGAGTAGTTGAATGGTTTAAATTGGAGATGAGGGAACGGTTCAAAAAAAAGGTGCCTGACCTCCGATGCGTTAAAGTTTTAACTCACTGGGGGTCAGGCACCATAGCCTTACAAATAAATAAGGAAAACTACATTTTAAAAGGGACTTTAACAATCGTTGAAATTTTCCAACTAATCGCTTCCTTTAGGTGAAGAAGAATTTATTCTGACACCTAATTTCTTACATAATAGCATAAGTATATATTTATTTATTCCGGGAAAAAAGGTTCCTGACCCCCGATGCGTTAACACTTTAACACACTGGGGGTCAGGAACCTTTTCCCACAGTAGAAAGGCCTGGAATGATCTACGAGCATGATGATGTTCAGATATTAGTTAATGATTTTGCAAATCCGATGCAATAATTAGCTGGGAATGAAGACAAATCAATAGAACAAGTCTATGCCTATAAATTCAATCACAGGATTACCACCAGAGGCTCAATAAATTTAGTTAGACTGTAAAAATTGGAACATAAATGCACAAATACCGAGCGAACAATGACAGGCACGGAGTCTTATCGATTATATTATTGGAAGATAAAAATAGTAATTTATGTATATTTTATTGTTACTTACTGTAAATTTCCTTAAACTAAAGGAGTGCCGGAATATATCGAGAGGGAGTCATCCAAATGAGTAGCGCAGAAGCAAATACTTCATTAGAGGTAATATTAACAAATGCATTAAAAGTGCCAGGGGTAAAAGTTAATCGTACTGAATTCTTATCTAAAGCCCTACAAGAAAATGTAAGTTATAAAGATCTTGTAGTGGTATTGGAAAAAGGTCCAATTGAAGCAGGAGTAAATATTAATATTTTAGATAAAGTTGCAAAATCTTTAATAGAAAAACGTACTCTTCAGAGCTCTGGAGCATCGTTTGCCGCTGGAATTCCAGGTGGATTAGCTATGGCTGCTACAATTCCTGCTGATACTCTTCAATTCTATGGAGTTTCATTACGCTTGGCCCAAGAGCTAGCCTATCTATTTGGCTACGAAGATTTGTGGGATGATGATAGGATAGACGGTGAAAGAGTTAGAGGAGAACTAACCTTATTTATAGGAGTCATGTTTGGTGTCGGAGGTACTGCATCAGCATTAAAAGTATTGTCATCAAAGGTTGCACAACAAGTATTAAAAAAGCTGCCTCGGAAAGCATTAATGAAAACAATCTATTACCCGATAGTAAAGAAAGTAGCAGCTACGATTGGCGTGAAAATAACAAAGAAAACATTTGCTCAAGGTATTTCAAAAGCAATCCCGTTAATAGGCGGTGTCATTTCGGGTGGCTTAACCTATGCTTCAATGAAACCAATGGGAACACGTTTAAGAAATACATTATATGAATCTGTTAATAACTACTCAAAAGATGATTTCAAAAGGGATTTCCAAGAAATGAAAAATGAGATGCCCGATTTCATAGATGCTGAGTTTACTGATATAGAAGACGATATTTTAAATAAGACCACAGAAGAAAAGAATAATAATAATACATCATTTAGTGCAGCTGATGAATTACTTAAATACAAACAATTATTAGACATGGGTGTCCTTACTCAGGAAGAGTTTGATATGAAAAAGGAAGAATTATTATTTAACGCTACATTATAAATATGAATTGATTTTTCCCTACATATTTACTTAAAAAAGGTGCCTGACCCCCGCTACGCTAATTAAATGCAAACATATAAAAAATTTATCATGGCAATAATAAAATAGATATGGAGGATAGGTTTCAAAGGAAAATGAAATTTTTCAGAGTGCCGACCTCATTTAGATATGTCACGGTGAACCGTATCATAAGTAAATGAGGTTTGATAAATAGATAGAGGGATAGGGAGTGGTTTAAATGAATCAATTTCTTCAAATGGGAGCAAATACAGTTTTAAGTTCTCCAAATGGGAATGTTACTGTTAGCTATGAAATTTCTAATTCGATAGATATTTCCTTAACAGCATTCCTTTTAACTGATTCGGACAAGGTACAAGGAGATGGTGGGATTATATTTTATAATCAACCAACGAGCTCTTCGGGTGTAGCTACCCTTATACCAGCTGAAAAAGTTGGTAATACAAAAGTACATAAAATTAATTTTGATATGAGTAAAGTCCCTGTAGGTATTACTAAAATAGCTATAACTCTTACAGAGGATAATAGCACGGGATTTTCAAATGTAAAGAATTTAAAAGCCGAGATATGCACCGAGAATACTATTATCCAGTTAACCCCATCTAGTTTCAAAAATGAAAATGGAATTGTAGTATTAGAATTATATCTAAGGAATGGTCAGTCAAAGGCAAAATCAATCTGGCGTGGATTTGATTCTGGGCTTGAAGGATTATGTAAAAATTACGGTGTTGAGGTTGAATCTGATGAGCAAAACAAGCATTCTGAACCTAAAACTATTCAAAAACAAACCCCCAAAGAACCTGATAAGACTCTAACTGTTCCTGAAAATAAAAATAGACAAAACACGTTGTCAACGATAAGCCTTGAAAAGGTAAAGGGTAATGTAAGTCTCGACAAAGGTCATAAGCCAGTTATCATTGAAAAAACACCAGAAATTACTGCTACGGTATCTTGGAAGACCGGGACAGATTATGATATATATGCTTTAGTCTATACAAAGGATGGTAAGCAGATAGATGTAGCTATGTTTGGGGCGAAAGGAACACCTCCCCTCAGAAGTTTTGGCAACGGAGCAGTAGAACATATGGGGGATGTTAGGAGAGATAATCGATCAACTAAGACAGAAGTAATTAAATTAAGGTTAAATAATGATATTCTCGCAGTTGTTCCTGTGGTTTATTCTGCTCAGTCAAATGGTACAGGTTCATTCTACAGATACAAGGTGTCTATTAGTATAGATAATCATAATGGAACCTCCGTTACCATATTCGCCAAGAATGCAAACAATAATGATACAATTTATTCCTGTGTGCCAGGAATACTTCATAATACGCAAGATGGAGTTATTATAAGTCCATTGGAGCTTTATAGTACACCGAACTCAGAGCGTAGACCTAAACTTCGGATGGGTTCTTCAGGTATGGTAGAAGTTATAATGGATGAAGGACCAATAAATGATTACAAGTAGATTAGAATTATATAAAATTTGAAAATAAAATAGCTAGGCAGATAGACTTTTAATCATTATATGTCATGTCTAGCTTCTTTGTTTATCTGGGGTACTTGACCCAAAGGAGTAGTTTCTAACGGGATAATAACCAGTTTAATAAAAACCTCATATAGATACACTACGGAGAGCCGCACCAAAGCGTATCTAAATATACATATAAGCGATCAAAATCCATTTAAAGAAAAAAGGATCCACAAATTCATCTTGAATAGTGGATCTTTTTATTTACCCTCAAATATAGTACAATTTTCACATATCCAATAAATAACAATACAAGCATTGATAGTCAAATTAGTCAGGAGCCAACCAATGGAAGCGGTCGAAAAGAAACTTATCGTTAATTCCGATAAAGGGAATTTATTAAGAGAGCTAGTAAAATCGATGAACGAGTGTGAGCGGTTTTATTTTAGTGTTGCATTTATAAACTTCAGCGGACTTCAACTTCTCCTAGATCCATTAAAGGAAGCCGAGTCAAAGGGCATAAAAGGAAAAATCATTACTTCCACATATCTCAATTTTACAGATGCGAAGGCTCTAGAAAAAATCAGAGAGTTTAATAATGTTGAGTTAAAGGTGTTTGTTACGGATAAAGAGATTGGTTTCCATACGAAAGCCTACATATTTGAATACAAAGATAGCTATAAGGTGATTATCGGCTCCTCAAATATTACGCAAAGCGCTCTGAAAAGCAATATTGAGTGGAATGTTGAAATTATCACGAAAGAGGATGCCCGGTTTATTCAAGATGTTCTAAAGGAATATGACTATCTTTGGAATATGAGCGAAGATGCCGATCAGGATTTTATTAGTAGATATGACGAGTTTCTAAAAAGCCTCAAAAATACACAAAAAAAACATCAGTTGATATATGGAAATAAACAATATATCGTCCAAAATAGAATGCAAAAGCGGGCAACTGAGAATTTAGAAAGATTAAGAAGCTTTGGGGAGAAGAAGGCGCTTGTCATTGCCGCAACTGGTACTGGTAAAACCTATATGTCGGCTTTCGATGTTAAAAGTTTAAAACCGAAGAAACTTCTTTTTATTGTACATAGGGAAGAGATATTAAAGAAAGCAAAAGATACCTTTGAAATGCTCATCACAAATGAGGGGTATACTTTTGGACTGCTGACTGGTAATCATAAGCAAAAAAATGTGGATTTTGTCTTTGCTACGATCCAAACCATTTCTAAATGTTTTCATGAATATAAAAAGGATGAATTTGATTATCTAATCATTGATGAAGCTCACCATGCAACTAGCCCAACTTACCAAACCGTTTTAGACTATTTTGAACCTAAGTTTACATTAGGGATGACGGCAACCCCTGAACGTAGCGATGGTTATAATGTTTTTGATCTTTTTGATAATAATGTGGCATTAGAAGTGCGATTACATGAAGCTTTAGAGGACGAGTTAGTTATTCCCTTTCATTACTTTGGGATTACGGATATTGAAGGTATTGATTTAAGTGATGTTAACATTGATGATATTGCTGAAATAACCAAGCGGTTAAAGGTGAATGAACGGGTAGATTTTATTATAAAAAAAATGGACTTCTATGGCCATGATGGTGAGAAAAGAAAAGGCCTTGGTTTCTGTGCCAGTATTGAACATGCCCAGTATATGGCTAGTGAATTTATTAAAAGAGGCTATAAAAGTGTTTGTTTATACGGTGCCGACTCACCGGACACTCGGGAGCGTTTTATTAATCGATTAGAAAATGATCATGATGATTTAGAATTCATATTTACCGTCGATATTTTTAATGAAGGAGTAGACATTCCTTCTATTAATACAGTACTCATGTTAAGGCCAACAAACTCGCCTATTGTGTTTATTCAACAGCTAGGAAGAGGTTTGCGGAAGCATGCAGATAAGAGTTTCTTAACGGTCCTTGATTTTATAGGAAACCATAATAAAACTTTCCTAATTGCACTAGCACTTAACGGTAGCCGTTATTATGATAAAGAAAGTTTGAAAGTAGCGATTGCAACAGGCTTTGCAAATATTCCCGGATGTACTCATATCCAAATGGATTAAATATCGCAGGAAAGAATATTGGCCCAGATTGATAATGAAAACTTCAATTCAATGAAGTATTTGAAGGAAGAGTATTTTGAATTTAAAAAGCTCAATCAAGGACGAATTCCTTATTTATTATTGGATTATCTTAAATACGACGGAGCACCGGATCCGACAAAATTTATTGACCGTGAAAAAACATATCTACAGTTTGTAGCAAAAGTTGAAAAAGATGATTATTTAAAAGGATTATTACAAAACGAAGCCTTCGAAGGGGCTTTAAAGGAATTATCCAGTAAGCTTCCACTGAACAGGATTTATGAGTTTATCATCATTAGGTATTTGATAGATCATGAAGAAATTAATTTAGAAATTGCTAAGCATCAAATCTTAAAGATGATTAAGGATGTCGACAATGATAGTGTATTACATGCATTTGAGTGCTTGAATCAGAACTACTATGATAGCGGTCAGTTGAAGAGTAAACCCAAACTATTTAATTATACGAACGGATTACTTGTTAAAACTCCAATTTTTATAGAATTACTAGAAAATAGGGAGTATCGCAAATATATAGAAGATGCCAT
Source organism: Bacillus sp. MM2020_1 (assembly GCA_011250595.1). GTDB lineage: Bacteria > Bacillota > Bacilli > Bacillales > Cytobacillaceae > Neobacillus. The sequence continues at coordinate 39,787 of JAANMP010000004.1, forward strand.
CACCTACGGGATTTTCCGTTACGAAAAAGAATTTAAAGCGGAATACTACGGTGTTCCACACTTTAAATTATACGAGCAATATCAAATGATGGACGCTGCGTTGCTTTCCAACTATCGAAAAATCCATAGCTCCTTTAGGGGGTCAGGGTTGCTTGCTAACGGGAAAGAGTATTTCCTATTTATTGATTTGCATAAAGAAGAGGACGTAAAGGAAAGTATTAACTACAAAGATAAATTTATTAATGAGCAATACTTTCAATGGCAATCACAAAATAGTACTGCCCAACATTCTGAAAGAGGGCAGAATATTATTTTTAATAAGCAACGTGGTGTGAATCTTCATTTATTTGTGAGGAAGTACAGGGAGATAGATGGAAAGAATGAGCCTTTCATTTATATTGGCAAAGGAGATTCAGTCCAATATGAAGGTGAAAAACCGATAACGGTGAAAATCAAATTAGAGCACGAAATCCCCGCCACACTATATACAGAGTTTACAAAAAGAGTGTAGTCTTCTCATTTCGAGAAGACTATTTTTTATTCATTAATTGTTCAACCGCTGGAATGTCAGCTGGGGCCCATTTTAACGAATCTAGGTTTTCTCTTTTTAGCCAAATTAGCTTGGAATGCTCACTTGGTGTTGGCGTTGCTTCGACAACTTTACATTTAATTGAGATTAAATTAATGATAAACGTCTCGTACTCATGGACATTTTCGTTAAATACCTCTTTTGATGTCTCGATTTTACAGTCAAGTTCTTCATTAATTTCTCTCTCTAGAGCTGAGTAGATGTCCTCATTTGCTTCTACTTTTCCGCCTGGAAATTCCCACATATTTGGAATAGACATTTCTGGGGACCTTAGAGCACATAGAATCTCATTTTGTTCATTTTCAATAATTGCTGCTACAACTTTTACGAGTTTTTTCAATGTGATCCTCCTTGATGAATGATTTACTAGTCATAATATATCACTTTTATAGGAAATATTCTTTGATGGGATTTTTCTTTCTATTGTGAAAGTTTTATTGGAAAATTAACCCTTATACTCTATCGTTAAAATAGTAGAATGATCTGTTTAGAGGAGTGTTATTTTGGAAAAGATTAATGTAATTGAAAGAATTAGAGATAAATTTTTAGAAAATGGTAACACGATAGAAATACCTTTATTAAAAGGGCAGAAAACATTTCAAGCAGTTTTAAATGAAGATGGTATTAGCGTGAGCAATTTAGCCAGCCAACCTTTTTTACCCTGGTCAGTGTTTGAAGAAACGATTATGTTGTTAAATGAGAAAAATGGCTGTGCAATTAAGGGGGATGCAATGAGTAATAAATTAGGTGAAACATGACTGCCAATTGATTTTGTTGAAGGAAGAATAGCTTTTAAGGTCTACGGGAAACAATTAGACCAGACTGTATTTCGTCGAATTACTCCTATCGCTTGCATATTAGAATGGGCAGGTATATGCATGAATCAAAGAGGAAAAGTAGTCCTCCTAAACTATCGTTGAACAGGGTGATTTGCTATGGATATAAAGCTATTTCAAGCAAAAGTTTTAACTTTACTTGAATAAGATGTAGATGGAATAACATCTGAAAATAAAATCAAGTATATGAAAAAGTGGACGAAATAACCCAAATTTATTAGATGGGTAAAGGAATTTAGTGAATCTGCAAAGGGGAGTAGAAAAAATAGGACGTAACATATGTATGGGAGAATCTTAGAGTGAAAGCTAGTTTGTCAGAGTTTGAAATACATACGGTACCACAAAATAAAAGTATCCCATTATGGTTTTTAGTGGGTGTCTCGGATAAACATCTCGTAATAAAAAAAGCTGAAAATCATACACCTAGTATAAAAATTTCGATGGATCGAGCAATAACTTACAAGGATTTTGAGTTTGTCTACCGATGCAATGAACGGTGGTTAAAAGGTGATCCTAGTGGTCGTCAGGAGGCTGTCAAAAAGTCACAAAATACTGCCTATATTTATGCATTGATAGATGAGGCATCTAAACAGAAAGTTTGAGAATAGTCGAAAAATTGAGATTCCTACTTGAGCCTTACATAACGTAATGATTTATAATGAACGTAACAGCAGGATGAAACGCGGGCGAACGGCCAAAAAAATCGAACAAAATAAATTCGAAATCGGAGGAGAAACAGACATGAGAAAACTCGTATTGTTCATGCATGTGTCGCTGGACGGGTATGCGTCGGATTCAAACGGAGGACTCAATTGGATTCCGTACAACGAGGAATTAGAGAAATACGCCGAGGAGGTCGTAGCCGAAGTCGGGTCCCCCGTTTACGGACGGACGACGTATCGCATGATGGAGAGCTACTGGCCCACAGAGCTGGACAATCCGAATGCGTCGAGGCACGATAAGGAGCATGCCAAATGGCTGCAGGATGTTAAGAAGATCGTCATTTCCGGCACGATGGACAAGGTGGAATGGAACAATACGACGCTGATCAAGGACAATATCGCAGAGGAAATCAAGGTACTCAAAGAGCAGCCCGGCAAAAATCTCGTTATCTTCGGCAGCCCGGGAGCGGCGAAGACGCTGCTTAAGCTCGGCCTGATCGACGAATTCCTGCTTACAATTTGTCCAGTCGTCCTGGGCGGCGGAAAATCGGTATTCGACGGCGACGGTGAGAAAATCAGGCTCAAGCTGCTGTCCAGCCGAACGCTCAAGTCGGGCATTATCGCGGCCCGCTATGAGTTGGAGAAATAGCCGTACAAGGTGTTCCGCTAACGGAGAACGATAGCTTAATAAACCGCCCTTAACGGGGCGGTTATAGTTTTGGCTGAAAATCAACATTGAGAATTAACATAGTCTTGTAATAAAATAATGGTTGTGCAACTATTGGTTGCTATAGCACAATTAGAAATCAAATCAAAGAGCCAAAAATATGCAAGTTTTTTTACACTACTTGCGAATTATTGGCTCTCTTATATTTATGAACTAGCCGAGAACACTCGTGACTTCAGTCAGGAATATAGGTGCCTGACACCCGATAAGTTAAAGCTTTAACATGCTGGGGAACAGGCACTCTTTTCTAAATAAACCTTCGCTATTTCACTTTCACTGGAACCCGTAATTCAACAAGCGAGTCCATTGGGTTACCGTTCAATAACGCTTCAATCACATAGGAATCTTTATACTCAAGTTCAGGATGGTTTGGTAAAATTTCTCCAAAAAATTGGCGAATTAATTGGTCAAATAATTTTCGACTTGGTGCTTCTTCAGCAGTAAACACGACATAATCATTAGCTGGCAAGACTAATTGATCTGAATCATCAGCAATGGTTGCTGTATTTGCTCCTGCGAAATAGGATAAGCCCTCACTGACAGTTGTCCCGACTGCGTAACCGATTTTGTCTCTGCTACCAGCCATTAATGCGCCAAATTTGCCACTTTGAGCGAGTGTCCCAAAGTGCGCTGATTTTTGCCTCGATACCTCATCCACATTCTCCATTGTTGGCATTGGAACGGTAGTATTATAGCCAGTCAATGTTAATTCATCCATATATTTTATTTTTAATTCATTCATTTTATTTCCCCATTTCTTATTTTCTACTTATACTATAACCAACAAACTATGACAGCACACTGTCATATATTTGGAGATACTTATGAAAATCGAACGATTAATGATATGCATAGGCTGAACAAACTAATCAAACGTTTGATTAGTTGTTGAATTGAGTTTAATAAGTAAATGGAAAATAAAGTTAAATTTAGTGTATAATATTAATAAACCGTTTTTGTAAAAGGGGGGGCTCGTTATAATTTGGGTATATATATTTACGCCTGTTGTTATATTGGCGGCACTAGCCATTTATTTTGATAAAAAATCCGGGGCCATTTCGCCTGAGGAAGGTAGAATAGTGGAGAAGTTAGAGGAACGTCCACCGGAACAAGGTCCAAATTCATATGGACCTTAATATGATTTAAAGAGCTTAAACTATGCAAGTTTTAATGAAAACTTGCATAGCTTGGCTTTTTTACATATAACAGATTGCTTGCCATAAGCAGCATTTTTTATTGACCAAATTCAATCACTTAGGTGTAAAAAACACGGGAGCTGAATCAACATTCTTAAGCCAAATCTGCTCTTGACCACTTAAACCATCCTTCACCCATACATCTCCTTGAACATCCTTTGCCTTTTTTCGAAGCCAAGTAAGATGAGAACCAACAACTTGTGGGTCTTCATCAAGTTCATTTTTCTTTGGAAAAGAGATTTGATTTTGGTCTTCTGATTTAATATTGATAGCATAAAGTGCTGTAACCATCGTTGGAACAGACCCTTCCTTCCACTCTTTATTCTCTCTTGCACGAGCCACAATCACTTGTTCTGGTGAGAACCATTCCAAATCAAGATCCACATATCCTTTAGGTGTATATTCCTTTTGTTGCTTAGCTGTTGGCATGTCCGCAATCATGGTTTTCTTGTTTTCAACAAAAAATCTTCCTTCTCCTGAAATATAGGCTAGTTGATTAGCGGAGAGAGCCCATTTCATCCAGTCTTGGTACCAAAGCATTTTTCCTATGGATTGAAATCGCTCTCCCTGTGCGGACAAAACACATAAGGTATTACTATCATTTGACAAAGAAGCCGTTGGCATGGCTAAGAAACTCACCCACTTCCCATCAAAGCTCCATTTAAAATAATCAGCGGAGATTGCAAACAAATCAGGCACCTTTGTTTGAATGGTGTAAAAAAGTTTCATTTTATCTGTAGCTAGATTGGCATCGACCGGAATTCTATAAAGTGGGATGGGTCCCCAACCAGTAGGACGTAAACTGGATGGGGAGGAGGCGATAAATTCTTTCCCGTTAGGAAACCATTCAAAATCACCAACCCCAAGTGAGACATTTTCAAATCCTTGCGGGCGACCATTCTCTACTTTTGTAACGTTTAATAAACCTTGATCATTGTAGGCCAATTGATTTTTGATCGGGGACCATTTAAAGTTCGATGTTTCCACCCTTACATAAGGCTGGTAGTTTTCTTTTTCCTTGGTATCATAGATGAATAAATTTGATTTTTCTCCTTTTTCTTCGCCATCAATATAAGCAATAAACCGGCCATCATAGGACCATTTCGGAGAATACACATAACGGTTCTTGGTGAGTTGTATTTCTTTATCTCCCTTTTTGATCCATAGCTGATGGTCTCGAATAAATGCAGCTGTGAGTGGCCCTTCCGCATGTACCATCGTTGTTGAAGGAACACCTATAAGAATGAATAGTAGTAAAACTCGAAATATCATTATTAATCCCTCCTACTGGTAGGATGTACTGAACTCTCAGTAACTAGTAAGAAAAGTATTTTCATCTGAAGGAGCAACTGCAACTTTTCCAATTCTTGAGACAATCTTCCTAAAATAGGTGCCTGACCTCCGATACTTGAGTAAACTAACCAAACTTGTTCAATTTTCCTGATAGTTTAACAGAAATTAATCGAAAAAATTTAATGTTCAAACAAATATCGAACTACTATATAATAATGTGTAAGAATTCTTACCCTATAAACATTGGAAAGGAGATGCTAAAGTGGTAAACTTTTATACTTTTGTAATGTTGTGTGTTTTTTTAATTATTCTACCTGGTCCCGATACGGCAATTGTTACAAAAAATACTATTTCAGTTGGGAAATCTGGTGGCCTTAAAGCAGCTTTAGGTACTTGTTGTGCCCTTTGTATCCATACTTCTGCTGCTACATTAGGACTTTCAGCAATCATTATGAAATCAGCATTATTGTTTTCTGTCTTGAAATACGTTGGTGCTGTTTACTTACTTTATCTTGGTGTTAAAGCATTATGGTCTCTGAAAAAAAATGATGAAACAGCAGCTGGTGTTGAAGTGAACACAAAAAAACAACTTAAAAACACATCTTGTTTTAAACAAGGGTTCCTTACCAATTTACTAAATCCAAAAGTTGCTGTCTTTTTCTTAACCTTTTTGCCTCAGTTCGTGGAATCTGGAAGTAATACGTTTTTTCCATTTCTAATAATGGGTATCACTTATATTGTATTGACTGCCGTGTGGTTTTTACTTTATGTCTCCTTAATTAATCGTATCAGTGCTTTTATGAAAAGGCCAAAAACAAAAAAAATCATTGAAGGAATCACAGGTACTATACTGATAGGTTTTGGTATAAAACTAGCACTAGAAAAAGTTCATAACTAGTTGAAGTGAGGTTAATTCTAATTGAATCGAAAAATTATTAATTTAGCTGTTGGAAAACCGAAGGAATTTAATTGGAACAATAAAAAAGAGCTTTCCGCAATAGGAAAATCATCTGTACAAGCTGTTGAGTTGAAAAAATCTGGCATTGTTGGTGATGATGTGGCAAATCACATGTTTCACGGTGGACCAGACCGCGCAGTATGTTTGTATCCTTTTGAGCATTACACTTATTGGGAAGAGATATTTCAAAAAAAACTTATTCTACCTGCTTTTGGAGAAAATATTACAGCAACAGGAATGATGGAAGAACAGGTTTGTATTGGTGATATATATAAAATAGGGGATACTATTCTTCAAGTAACCCAAGGAAGAGTACCTTGTGTAACAATCTCCAAATTTAATCAGGAAAATCAATTGTTAAAGAAAGTGGTTGAAACGACTCTAACTGGTTACTTTTTTCGGGTATTGGAAGAAGGGACCATTATGTTCGATTCGGAAATAACTCTTATGGAAAAACACTCAAAGGAAATATCCATTTCTTTTGCTACACAAATTCTTTTTCATCAAAAACAAGATAAAGCATCAATTGAAAGAATATTGACGGTTGATGCTCTTGCAGAGGACTGGAGAAATAGATTTTTAAAATTGTTATGATTTTTTTGGGAATTGCAGATACAAAAATAACCTAGCCTAAAAAGCTAGGATTTTTGTGTATCTTTGTTCAATTATCGCCCCTTTAGTGGAATAAGAATAAGTGTTCATCCTTTGTAAAAAGGGATCTCTGCAGTCATCCCAACAGGATTTGGAGGATCATTCCATCACTTTTTAACTTTTATTTTCTCGGGTATAGTCTTCCAGTACATTGGGTCCTCCAAACCGAGCCGCCAAATCGCGATTCCCCGTAAGTTATATTTTTCTACAATGTTTAGCTTAAACTGCAGACTATGGCTATCCTCAAACCAAGCCTGGTGGCTATGATGTTCTTCATCTACGTAACTGAAATGAGGTGTTTGCGAATGGGAGTCCCATAGAACTTTCGCTTTATATTTTGTTTTCTGACCCGTTAACTCTTCATAGGAGCTATATTTGGCTTTGCCTGCTGTTGTATCCCAGTCCCATCCATAACCAGCGATACCGAGTAAAATTTTTGATGGCGGTACTTCATGTTTCAAAGCATAACGAATCGTTGCTTCTGTCCAATTGACTGATGCCGTTGACCCGGGTTTTGTTCTTGGGTTGTGTTCATCGTATGTCATAATCATTAACCCATCTGAATATAGACCAAGCTTTTCATAATCAAACCACGGAGACCAGGGATTAGCACGGGAATCACCTGTGTTTGCCGGGACTGAAACCGTAACTACTTTTCCATCACGATGCAGAGCATCAGACAATTTTTTTATCAGCTGACTAAAGGAATCTCGGTCAGTCAAATACAAATTTTCCATGTCAATATTAATACCGTCAAATTTAAACTGATTCATTTCATTGCGTAAGTTCTGAATGAAAACATTGCGGTTGTTATTGTTATCGAGTACATTACTTGCTACCTGCTTGCCCTTCTCGACGGTTTCATAAAAGAGATTATGTACAACCATATATACCTTCAGTTTTTTTTTATGAGCACTTTGAATAACCTTTCTTTTCTGATCTGCTTTAACGGAATCTATAAGACTGCCTGGGCGGTTATCATCAAGCTTATACCAAAAGGGTGCAATGATGCTTAAACTGTTGAAATGCGAGTTAACTGTAGGTTGAGATCCTGGATACGTTCCTTCCTTTTCTGTGTAGAAACCTAAAACTTCCCGAGGAGTTTTATTCTTATTGTATTCCTCTTTTGCTTGTGACTGACTACAGGATGACATTAGTAATAATGCCATGCTTAAAGAAATGATGGTGAATGACCGGTACCAATTATTCTTCATAATACACCTTCTTCAAATATGTTTTTTTCTTAAGTTGATATGAAAAACAGTTGAAGAAATCAAGTCCAATATTATATTCTCTGCTGTAACATGAATATTCTATTTAGCTATAAAAGGGGTTTAATTGCCGAACTGTGAGCCAATTTATGAGCAATATAATAAATGACAAAAAAGAATGGAAATGAAAAAATGGAGTTCCACCCAGGATATGTATAGTAACCTAACCATAAGAATAAGGGTTCGGCTAGAAATGCTGTCACCCCTGCAAAGATTAACCCTTTAATGATCGGACTTGCCTGAGGCTTGATTTGTAAATAGAACATAATTGTAACTGGCATAAGTGCAAAATCCCATGCAATATAGTCTGGGATTAACGGAATTAATTTGTTATAGTATCTCCAAAGTCCCAGAGTTACCCCAACATAATCCAACCATGAAGAGATAAGCATTGCCCACAACCCAGCTAACATTAAGCGGGTTGAACTCTCTTTATTCCTGAAAATAAACCAAACTATCCACGGAACCACTGTTAAAAACAATGTCGTCATCCACCCGAAGGAGAATAGAATATCCTTTAGCCAAATTTCGCTCAATCTAGAGTGAGCATCATCAATCGCTTTATACTGCTCATTTATTAATTTTTGTATATGATCGGTAGGACTTATCTTCATTAGGGACTCCTTATTTTTTTCTTATTATTCCCTCTTTCCTTCTTATTATCATTTTTCTTAAACTATGCAGCCCAGTTAGCACATTAAAAAAGCAGCAAATGATGCTATAAATTACTGGAACTCAAAAAAACTTTTCCCTATGAAAATTCTTTAAAAGGCTAAGTGAATAAAAGACTGCTTAACAGAAAAAAATGTAATAACTATGTTTTAAGGAGATGTTATAAGAATGGCATTCAAGGAAGGGCTCGCTCAATCAGAAAAGGCTTATAACCAGTTCACTGAGGTAAGTTCTTTATTTGCTAAAACAGTGACAGAAGATTTCCTCTCAACATGGCAATGGTGGTTTGGACTGGCCCTATTTGTAGTCCCATGGATTGTTTGGATTATATTTAGGAAAAAAGATAGTACCGGACGTCTTCTTTTAGGAGGCTTATTGACCATCATATTGTCACTTACAATAGATCTAGCTGCCTTATCTCTAGGGTTGTGGTCTTACCCAATGGTAATCATTCCTCTAGCACCCTTTCTATTTTTACCCTATCACTTCTCTTTAGCACCAGTAGGGGTCATGATCGCTCTTCAAATTAAGCCAAAAATGAATACCTTGTTAAAAGGAGTCATATTCGCTGCAATTGCTGCTTTTGGAGGTATGAATTTCTTTAACGCAATCGACTTTTATAACCCTAAAAATTGGTCAACTTTATACGATTTTGTCATTTTTTTAACTCTTTACTTTACCGCTTATGTGGCTACAAGGATTGAGAACTTTACTAAAATTGATAAGGATTAAACTATACTTGTAACGACATAAAGACGATATAACTTAGTGAAAATGAAATAAGAATTTTTTATAGGATAGAATACCTTGCTGATTAAGTCTGCAGGGTTCTGTTATAATTGAGATAACATTTGGAAAATTTATGCTAATAGAAGTTTCAAAGATTATTGAGTTGGTTTAAGAATAGTTGAATCTAATAATAGTAGAATAGTAGAAAATTGGAGGGGGCTTTTATGATGAATACCTTAATTCCGTTAATTACCTTTTTGCCACTAATCGTCCTAGCATTTGTTGTTCGATGGGTTTATCAAATTAAAAAAAATAGTGAAATACAAGTGGAGCAAAACAAACAAATTATCTCGCTTTTGCAAAATAAAGATAGTAGTAATTAACTATTTAAAATCTAAAATAGGCGTCTGACATTAAGGGGCAATTCGGTTTTTTGTGAACAAGTACTTTGTTTAAATAATTCTCTTTTTTGGAACTTTTGGAAATATGTTTCGTCTCTTATTAAAAGGGGGCAAAAGATTGAAAATAAAACTTGGCTCCATTCTATTGATTCTATCGCTCTTTCTCACGGCTTGTAGCATTGGAGTAGACCCGAAGGAGCATTTAGGTGAAATTTATAGCGTTGCGTTGGACTCCATCATGGAAAAGGACGAGGCATTGAGTAGTGATATGAAATTCATTGCGATTGATATGAGCAATTTCGACGATGGATTAAGTGAAAAGGATAAAAAAGATATTATTATCTTTTTCAAAGATAAATATAAAGTGGATGTAATGGATGCTACTTTTGAGGAACTGAAAGAAAAAGGATTCTACGATCCCGATAAAATGTCTTTGACTGGTGTACTACTTAGAATAGAGAAAGTGGATTTTAAATGGAATCATAATGTATTCTTTGAAGGTTCTAAATATCGATCAGGATTAGGTGCAATTGGTATAGAAGGTACGGTCCACTACAAAGATGGTACTTGGCAATTGAAAGAGTCGAAAGAGACCTGGATAAGTTAATTTAATTTACAGTTCGCGAAAAGGGGATGGAGCTTCATGCTGGTTAGAGAACTGACAGAAAAAGATTACTTAGAATCAATGAAACTCTCTGAGTATGCATTTCAATATAAGGTAGCGGAATCAGACATACCAGCTAGATTAGAACGATTGCGAAACCATAAAGTTTTAGGGATATGGGATGAGGACATTCTCGCCGCCAAACTGCATATTTACCCGCTAAGTATTTTTATGAGAGATGTGGAATGGAAAATGGGCGGCATCGCTGGGGTGGCTACATACCCAGAATATCGACGAAACGGTTATGTAAAATCACTCATGATTGATTCTTTAAAACACATGCAAAATAATGATCAGATTGTATCGCTTTTACACCCGTTTGATATTTCTTTTTATCGAAAATATGGATGGGAGATCTTAACTGAAACGAAAAAAGTCACGATTGAAAAAGGGGACCTTAAGTTCCTCGAACCGCAGCAAGGTTTTATAAAAAGATTTTCAAAAGAGACCCATAATGAAGAAATAGAAAAGATTTATCAACAATATTGCAGTCAATTTACAGGTATGTTAAAACGCGAGACCAATTGGTGGAAACAACATGTTTATGATAAAGATTCACAGATTGCTGTCTATTATCCTACCAACAAAGAAGCTATGGGCTATATGCTTTACCATGTGAAGGAAAGAAAAATGGAGGTGCAGGAGCTGGTTGCTCTTGACCATGAATCGAGAATTGGGCTATGGAATTTCATTTGCCAGCATGATTCCATGGTCGGTACCGTAACGATTCATCTTGCCAGTCAGGATCCTTTCCCTTATTTTCTGCAGCAGCCCAACGTGAAAATAGAGCTGCACCCTTATTTCATGGCAAGGGTCGTCGATGCGGAGGAATGTTTGCGGAGATTTCCGTTTCTACATGAAAATGAGTCCCTATTCCTGCATCTTGAAGATTCACATGCAGCTTGGAATAATGGGAGCTATTTACTTGGTAAGGGAGACCTAAGGGTGTTTAAAGAAAAAGTCGGAGGTCAATGTGTTCATCCTCCTAAAAAAGGGATTCGCTTAAATATCAATTCCCTTTCCGCAATTCTATTTGGTTACAAAAGGCCGATGGAGCTTTATGAAATGGGATACCTGAAAGGATCCAAGCCTGAAATTGAACTTTTTGAAAAAAAGGTCCCGGCACTGAAATCATCATTTATTGATTTCTTTTAAGTTCTGCGTTTGTGCAAAGCAAAGGTGGGATATAACTGAAGACAAAAAATATTTTCATTTCCGCAATAATTCTTTAGGAATCATTACTTAATGGCAACCTGTATAAACGCTAATATTTATTCATATTTGTGAACTGATGCATATTGCACTAAATGCCCTTTAGTTGAATAAGGAACTTAACAATAATCGAAAAACAAAAATTTAAAGACAGACAGGAGTTAAATATGATGATAAAAGGTTTCGGAGGAATATTTTGGAGAACTAAGAATCTTGAAGTTGTAAAAAAGTGGTACAATGAAGTGTTGATGATTGAAATAAATGATTGGAATATGACTATGATTAAACCCCAATCAGGAAATGAGACGATTTTTTCTCTCTTTACCGAGGATAACAGTTATTTTCCAATAGAACAACAAGTGATGTTAAATTTCGAAGTATTTAATATGAACGAGACTATTAAGCATCTTGAACAAATTGGTGTACCTCTTGTAAAGAAAGAAGAGAATAGTGAATTTGGAAAGTTTATTTGGATTAAAGATCCTGAAGGTCGACTGATCGAGCTTTGGGAGAAATAGTGGGTTGTAGTCATTTGCTATTAAGCTAATGGGTGCGATAAGACAATAAGGATTAATATAAAAGAGCCTAAAATATGCAAGTTTTTATGCACAACTTGCGTACTTTGGCTCTTTTTACATTCATAAAAATACTGCCATTCATAATTAAGACACGCTTGACGATAAGTTCTGTTCAACAACCTTCTTCTTTACCCAAGGTTTGGAGACCCAACGTTTCAAGGCGAAACATCCTCGGACCCATTCATCAAGTCCTTGGGCCAGCCAGATTCCTAATAGTCCAAAACCAAGTGTAATTCCGAAAAAGTAACTAAATACTACGGCAATTCCCCACATGCAGATCATACCGATGACAACAGGGAATCGTACATCACCCACTGATTTTAAGGAACCCATAAGAACGATATTCATGGCACGGCCAGGTTCAATAAACACAATGGCCCATAATACGGGGAGAGCTATAGAAATAATGTTAGCATCAGTTGTAAATATAGTTAAGATTGGCTTACCAATTAAAGCAACAGCAAGGGAAACAGCAGCTGATACAATCACTGCAATTTTTAATGTCTTAAGACCCCTATTCAGGGCTCTGTCATATTGCTTCGCTCCAAAATAACGAGCAATCAAGAGCTGTGTCCCTTGGGCGATGGCAACGGTAAACAGGAAGCAAATCATCGATATATTTAAAATATACACCCGAGCTGCTAATGCTGCATCACCGGTAAGTGCTACAAAGCTTGTAATAACTACTTGTGAAAATTGGTAGGAAAGGTTTTCCCCGGCAGATGGAACTCCGATGGAAAGAAGTCCCTTCACATCCGATTTATTGATTTTTATTACATCTTTTATATGAAACTTTAAAGCTAGTCGTTTATAAACAAAGTAAAAAAGTGCTGTAATGATAAAAATCCGGGCCGCAAACATGGCATAGGCTACCCCAGCAACACCTGTTACAGGAAGGCCGAACCATCCTTTAATGGCGATAAAGGAACCGATGACACTAATCACATTCATGATAACAGTAACAACCATGGTTTCTCTGGTATATCCGTAGCTGCGCAAAACAGAACTTAATGCTAAGGCGATGGCTTCAAGAAAAAGAGATAGACCTATGATGGTCAGAAAGGTGTAAGCAAAATCAAAAACTTCACCGCTAAGTCCATAAAATTTTAAAAATAAACCGCCAAAAGCAACCACAACGATGGTCATCAAAATTCCAACCCAGAAATTCACTCCCAGGGCAGACCTTGCAAGGCGTCGGGCCCGGTCCAATCGGTTTGCTCCTAAATTTTGACCGATGTGGATGGTCGCTCCGATGGCTGTGACGTTAAATACTAAAATAAAAATATTAAGAATCTGATTGGCTACCCCAACTCCAGCAACAGCGTTGTCTGAATATCCGCTTAAAATTAACGTAGCAACAATTCCCATACCCATATGAAGCGATATTTCGATAAAAAGAGGCCACGTGATGCTAAACAATGATTGATCCTGGAACTTATTCTTTTCTACGGTCAATTTATTCTCCTTCTTTGCTTAAAATCATATAAAACCTATTTTAACTACATTTCCTATAAATTGAAATAAAAAGGTTATTCCAATAAATTTCAGTTGGATATAGGAACAAAAAAAATAAAGCCAAAGGATAATCCTTTTGGCTCTTTAACTAGAATCGAAATATTGAAAAATATTACCATATTCTTCCTGAAAAAAGGCTGAAAGCCGTGTGATTTCCCGTTGGGTCTCAAGTACTGTTTTGTCTAGGCATAATGAACTAAAAATTTCCTTTTATCTTGACAGCATTCATAGCTGATTTTATATTAATACACAAGAGAAGTATTCAGAATTGGCAGACATCTATTCTTTAACCTGGATGGAAAAGAAACCGGTTTCTTTTTGAAAAATCCTTGATTCAATTGATTCAATTGATTCATCGAGAACTACCTAGACTAATCAGGGAGTAAGAACTTTTTATATTTTATAGAAACCGGTTTCTATACCAAGTACTTGGGAGGTGATCCTTAGCGTAACTGTCTAATCTAGAAAAATAGTAAAAGGGGGAAGTAAAAATGGCAAAAACTAATCTGAAACAAATGGCTAAAAGGATTTTAACCTGCGGTTCGGCCACGGCTCTTACGCTTAGTCTGCTCGTACCTGCTGCAGCACCCAAGGTATCTGCCGCTGAAGTAACTCAATCTAGCACACTAGCAGAAACGGTGAAATTAGACCCAAGTTATCAACAGGCACCATTTGATGGGTGGGGAACAGCCCTTGTATGGTTTGCGAATATTACGGGTGGCTGGCCGGATGAAGCCAAAAAACAATTAGCCGATGCCCTTTATGGAGAAGATGGGCTTAATTTTAATATTGCTCGTTATAATATAGGCGGTGGTGATTCACCAGAGACCGCTCCATACATGCGTCTTGGCGGAGCAGTTCCAGGTTATTGGAATCGGCCTGCTGAATTTGGCCCGCCAAATGGCAACACAGAAGGCTGGACAGAGAAGACAAATTGGTGGGACCCAACCAATCCTGACCATTGGAATTGGAATGCTGATGCCAACCAACGTTGGTGGCTCGCTGCAGCTAAGTCGAGAGGAGCAGATACGTTTGAAGCCTTTTCGAACTCAGCACCATACTTTATGACGCAAAGCGGATACGTATCCGGAAACTGGGATTCGAACAAGGATAACTTGAAGCCCGACCAATACAAGAATTTTGCCAGCTATTTAACAGGAGTTGTCGACCATCTTCAGAAAGACACTGGCATTGAATTTAAAACGCTTTCACCAGTAAATGAACCGAATACGAACTACTGGGGTGCCAAGGGCAGACAGGAAGGATCACATTGGTCCCCGGCATCACAAGCGAAAATGATCAATGAGGTCAAAAAGCAATTGACCGAAAAAGGATTGGAAACCGCTGTATCGGCAATGGACGAAACGAATCCATCAACATTCCGAAAAGATTGGGATGCGTACAATTCGGAAACCCGTAATAATATTGGTCAGTTGAATGTACATACGTACGGGACAGGAGAAAGAATTGGTGCCAGGGATATTGCCAAGGGTGCGGACAAACGACTGTGGATGTCTGAGGTTGACCTTAGTGTCGGCGGCCAGAATCATGAGGACATCAAGACAGGACTTGCCATATCGGAAAGAATCCAGGCGGATATCCAGCAGCTCGAGCCAGAAGCATGGGTGCTTTGGCAGGCAGTTGAAGATGAAGTTAACATGAGACCTGATCATGAAAATGGTAACTGGGGTCTGATGCAAGTTGACTTTGCGGCAAAGGATTTCAGCAATTTTAAAATCTACAAAAATAAAAAATACTACGCAGTGGGCAACTACAGTAAATTTATCCGCCCTGGCGACCAGTTTATTAATTCAAACAACAAAGATACATTGGCCGCGATTGATAAGAACGCTGATTCCATGGTCGTGGTTTATACCAATTCATCTGCAGAACAAAAAACAGTCGACTTCGATTTATCTGGATTTGAAATGGTAAATGAGACAGCAACGGCCACGCCATATGTAACATCAGCCGAAGATAATTTACAGAAAAAAGCAGACATCAAGGTAAAGGATGATACATTAGAGGCGGTCGTTCCAGGACAATCGATTACGACATTCGTCGTATCAGGTGTTTCAGGAGTCAACAACGAAGCTGGATTTTTAAATAGTGATGATAACTACAAAATAAGCAATCAAAATAGTGGAAAGGTCCTCGATATCACTCAGGATGGCAAGATTGTACAAAAATCGTATGACCGTGATAAAGCAAGCCAGCAGTGGGGCATTCAAAAAGTAACCAAAGGATACAGCTCGAAAGAATTGTATAAAATCATCGATACCAACAGTGGCAAAGTAATTGGTGTAGATAATGGGGCAGCTGTCGTACAATCCGATCAAAACACGACGAGCCAAAAGTGGATGATATCCACCTCCGGCAATCAACAATACACGTTCATTAATGCTGCAAACGGTCAACTGCTTGAAGTTGGCGGTGCGTCAACAAAAGAGGACGCAGGTGTCGATGTTTGGTCAGCGAATGCTGGAAAGAATCAGACCTGGATCATCAATAAGGCTGGAATTGTGAACATTGAGCCAGTCAATGTGGTCGTAATCAAGAAAAAAATAGCGCCAGAAATGCCTGAGACTGTGACCACGATTTATGGTGATGGGGAGAGAGTGCAAAAAGCCGTCAAATGGGAGTCGATTGACCCTGAACAATATGACAGGGAAACCACTTTTACCATGAACGGCACGGTGGAAGGAACGAACATTCCAGCTTTGGCAAAGGTGACGGTTAGCAAGGTGGAAAGCATGGAATCTGTTAAAGTGAAAACTGTTCCAGGCAAAGCGCCTGTTCTGCCGGAATTTGCCCCTGCCAAACTTGAAAATGGTACAGAAGGAAACGTCCGTGTGAGCTGGGAATCGATCGACCCAAGCAAGTATGAAACTCTTGGCAAATTTACTGTAAAAGGCTCGATTCCAAAGAGTCCGGTTAAAGTAACAGCCCATGTGCAAGTCACTAAACCGGCATTGCAGAACATTGCTTTAAACCTTCCAGGCTCAGGGCAGGAGTTTCCAAAGGCATCTGCTTCCTTTACTGGACAGAATGATAAAGCCACTAATGTCAATGATGGAGATATCTCTTCGGTCCGCTGGACGAATTGGGATCCAAACAGCTGGAGAGCAGAAGATTGGGTCGCAATCGATCTTGGTAGTGCAGATACGATTTCTAAACTTGATTTCCACTTCTATGATGATGGCGGCGGCACAAGACCACCAGCATCTCTACAGCTAGAGTACTGGGATGGGACGGAATGGAAAGCCATCGAAGGGACCCAATTAGATGTGAATGCAAAAAAGGACGTAACGGTGAATTTTGCACCAGTTACCACCTCGAAGATCCGAGTTGTGATGAAGGCAATGCCAAATACTTGCATTGCGATTTCCGAGATTGAGGTATTTGGAAACGGAGATGTCACAAAGGCTGAACCAAGCATTGGTGAGGATGCTACGCTTGAGAGCATCTTAATCGATGGAAAGCCTCTCAAGGATTTCCAACCTGACCAATTGACTTACGATGTACAGGAGAAAGCATCGAAATCTCCTGTCGTTACAGCCGTAACCAACGACTTGTTTGCTTCCTATCAAGTATCTGAACAAGAGGATACAGCTGTGATCACCGTAAAATCAGAGGATGGACTCCAGACTGAAAACTATACAGTTAAATTTAGATAATCCACTGGGTCATAGTTGAGGCTGCTGAAGTCCTCAACTATGACTTTTTTTATCACCCTTATTTCTGCCGTTTGCCCTGTACACCCAATCGACTACCATTTTTCAATTAAAATAGATTACAATTGGAAGAAAGATAAAATGGATTTCTATGAATTGGATTATTTTTTCTAAAGAAAGGAGGTCTTCCATTGGAAAAAAAAACGTTCACTATCTACGATATTGCCGAAGCCACAAACGTATCTCCGGCAACTGTATCGCGGGTCCTAAATGGTAATTATCCAGTCAGCAAAAAAACAAAAGAAAAGGTACTGGCAAAAATACAGGAATATAATTTTCAGCCGAACAGCATTGCCAGAAGTTTATCAAAAAAAGAAACGAAGATGATTGGGTTGATTTTACCAGACATCACGAATCCATTCTTTTCAAGCTTCTGCATGGAATTGGAGAAATACGCTCAAAAAAAAGGCTATACGATATTCTTATGCAATTCCATGAACGATAGCGAGATGGAGTCGGTTTACCTAAAGGTTCTCTCAGAACGACAGGTCGAGGGGATCATTATGATGGGTGGTCGGATTAACAAATCGGTAACCGATACGAAAGAGGCGGCTGAGGTACTGGAAGTTATGAAAAAGATCCCGGTGTTGATGGTCAATGGAGAGATGGCTGGTGTTGATTGTTATCAAGTGAGATCTGATGAGCGATTGGGTATGAAAATGATAATGGAACATTTGGTCGAGATGGGCCACAAAAATATTGGCTTGCTGGGGGGAAAGCAGGGGATCACTTCCACAGATATCAAAGTAGAAGGATTCAAGCAGCTCCTACTGGAGAATGGTCTAGTTTATCATCCTGAATGGCATATTTACAGCGGATTTTCCGTAGAAAGCGGACAAAAGGCGATGGACAAGCTGCTGGAAAACAAGGAACTGCCATCAGCGATTATTTGTATTAATGATATGATTGCCTCCGGAGCCTTAGTTGCGTGTAACCATCATCAGATCGACCCCAAGAAATTTGCCTTTGTGGGCTATGATGACTCGTTTGTCGCCGATATCTTAACACCGAGTCTGACCTCTATTAACCATGATTACGAAAAACTCGGAACAGTGGCGCTGGATTTAATTATCAACAAAAAAAATGAACAAGAAGCACTGGAAGTGACAAAAAGAGTAACGATTGACCCTTTTCTTACCAAGCGGAACTCCACGGCCCGGTAACCACCATGCTTCTGCTATTTTTAGTAATAGCGGAAGCGTCAGTTATAAAGTATTTCAACTACCGGGTATGTTTCTTGAGTTTTAACAAAAAGAGGAGGTTCTACCTCTGAGTAACCGGTTCTCTTCATGGGGACAAAAGTTATAATCATATTAAAAATCGCACGAATTCTGAACCATTAACCACAAGATAATTAGCAATTAAAAGCAAATAAAAAGAGCACAAAATGTGCTCCTTTTTAGCAGATTCTAATTTAACCACTAATATTAGTTACCGAAGTAGATACAGAGAAATAGGCAACATACCCCACCACTGCTAAAAGTTGAAAAATAATTCCAACAATACTACAAATTAGTCCTGCGGTTGCTAATCCTCTACCATTTTCGTTTGTTTTGTTAATTTGTTTTACAGCTTTTCTTGAAAATACTATTCCAATAATGCCTAAAACTGCACCAATAAAAGGAATAAACAATGATAAAATACCAATAGTTAAAGAAATTACTGAATTATTGTTTGTTTGATTAGTATCAGACATTCTCTTTCCTCATCCCCCTTTTTTTGATAATTTTACCATTATTAATTTCTCTGAGTTATAAAAAATCCTCTATTTTCAAATTCTTTTCCTTTGGTTATAAAAATCGCAAAATTAAGCCCTTTTTTCTATTAAAAAATATCCACACTTTTAGTACAACTATTAACAATAAAAATCGCACTAAATACATACTATACAATGGCAATTGTGCAATATTAATTATATGATAAAATTTATTCAATTTTTTTAAAAAAAGTTCAATAAATGGCTTTATACCAATAAAAAAACCTACTCATAATTTGCGAGTAGATGTGCGATTTTATATGAAATTTGCCTGTTTTGTCCCCCTCAAGAGAACCCGTTAACCTCTGAGCCCCCCTCTTTTCTACCTGCCTGCTATCGTTACCTCAATAAGAAAAGGCATCCCTTGTAAAAGGAATGCAAATGATGAGTTAAGATACCAGTAAAAGAAAAACATTCAATGCTGCTTTTCTTTTATTTTTTCGCGGATTTTTTCAAGTTCCTTCAAGGACAGTTCACTTAGAGATTTTTTAATTTCTTCCTCAATCTGTTTTCTGTTGCTTTCTCGGTATTGTTCCCACCATTCGCGAAGGCCCTCTGTATCATCTAAAAGGTATTCGATATCGATCTCTTCTAATTCATCATCTGACAGATAATTCAATACAGCTGCTAACATATGAGTAAGGTTCTCAATTTCTTCATCTTTCTTCTGGTCATTTGGTAATAGATTATTCTCTTCCGTATCAGGCACCTCGTGAATTGGTGCTGCTTTTCGTGGCATCGTTATCCATCCTTACTTTTTTCTATTATATATATTTTAGTATGACCATTAGAAATTAGATTGATTAACTACGGTCCACTACAAAAGTGCTAATTATCAAATGAAAGAGTTGAACGAGACCTGGATTAGCTAATTTTTAATTCTGGAGATAAGGTATGAGCTATCGATGGGTCAGGCTGAATTTTCTATACGGATGGGGAGGATTTTCGGCAGGATATTTTTGAATCGATGATTACACCCTAAAGCCCTTGATCCTGCTACCTTTTTGTGATGTCACAGGAACAAAGGATTGTCCTTCATAAGTGGAATGAAGGACAATAGTTGCCTTAGGAACAGGAGAATTGTCCTTCATAAGTGGAATGAAGGACAATAGTTGCCTTAGGAACAGGAGAATTGTCCTTCATAAGTGGAATGAAGGACAAAAGTTGCCTTAGGAACAGGAGAATTGTCCTTCATAAGTGGAATGAAGGACAAAAGTTGTCTCAGGAGCAAGAGATTTGTCCTTCATTTTGTTAATTCTGGGAAAAATACTCCATTAGGGTATTGTATGTCTATATAACAAAAAATTTACGAAAACAGCATTAACTAAAGACTGGCTCTTTTTCGCTTAGACCAAGTGTCGCTGCTGTTGAAGTATGAACTTCGTGCAGAAGTTCTGGCTTGTCCATTAGTGTGACGCCATAAGAAGGAATCATTTCTTTGATTTTCGCTTCCCACTCTTTCACATGTTGCGGGAAGGATCTTTTGATTACCTCTAGCATAACGTGAACAGCAGTAGAAGCACCCGGAGAAGCACCTAGTAATGCCGCAATCGACCCATCAGCGGCGGTAATTACTTCTGTCCCAAATTGAAGCGTTCCTTTGCCGCCGGCTTCCGTATCCTTAATCACTTGGACACGCTGGCCCGCTACGACTAAATCCCAATCCTCGGCTTTGGCGGTCGGAATAAACTCACGCAATTCTTCCATGCGTTGTTCTTTTGATAACATGACTTGTTGAATCAGGTATTTCGTCAATGACAACTCTTTTGCGCCTGCCGCCAGCATCGTTAAGACATTATTTGGTTTGACGGAGGTGACTAAATCAAACATGGAACCCATTTTTAAGAACTTAGGTGTGAAGCCGGCAAACGGTCCAAATAGCAACGACTTTTTATTGTCGATAAATCTGGTGTCAAGATGCGGAACAGACATTGGCGGTGCACCAACCTTCGCTTTGCCGTATACTTTGGCATGATGCTGCGAGACCACATCTGGATTGTTACATACCATAAATAGTCCACTTACCGGGAATCCTCCGATATGTTTTCCTTCAGGAACCCCAGATTTTTGAAGTAAATGCAGGCTTCCTCCACCGCCCCCAATAAAGACGAATTTGGCCGTATGGCGTTCGATCCTGCCACTAAATTGATTTTGCACTTTCAATTCCCACAAGCCATCGCTCGTCCGTGAAATATCATTAACACTATGATTGTAGTTTATCTCGACATTTTTACTCTCTAAGTGGTCAAACAGCATACGCGTTAAAGCACCAAAGTTAACATCCGTTCCAGATTCGACTTTTGTAGCCGCTATCGGTTCATTTAAAGTACGACCTTCCATAATAAGCGGAATCCAATCTATCAACTTATCATGGTCATCGGAAAATTCCATCCCTTGGAATAGTGGATTATTTGACAGCGCTTTAAATCGTTTTTTCAAAAATGATACATTTTGTTCCCCTTCTACTAAACTCATATGAGGCAATTGTCTGATAAAGTCCTGCGGATTACTTAGTAGATTGTTGTTTACTAGATAAGACCAAAACTGCATGGAAACCTGAAACTGTTCATTAATATTGATAGCTTTGCTAATATCTATCGATCCGTCCGGTTTTTCGACGGTGTAGTTAAGCTCGCACAGTGCCGCATGCCCAGTTCCCGCATTATTCCATTCGTTAGAGCTCTCCTCTCCAGCGTTTGCGAGCTTTTCAAAAACTGTAATATCCCATTCTGGTACTAATTCTTTCAAGAGTGTCCCTAAGGTCGCACTCATGATTCCTGCACCTATTAAAATGACGTCCGTTTTAGTTTCACTGTAGCTCATTTTTATCAACCTTTTCTCCTGGAATTTGCAGAAAAGATGTAGGCTTCACACCAAGCATAGGCCGAAAATAACACGCACCTTTTCTGTCTTATTTATTACCATATTCACTGTATTGAAATTATTTATATATTAAAATATCTCTATTATATGACAATTTCAAATTATTTTAAAGTGGGAAGTGCATCCACAAGGTTTAGGAGCAGATAAACCTTAGTATAGACGCAGCTGAATGTCGATGAATAATTATGTTTCTCAGATGAATAATAACCATAGTGTTATCTTTTAACACTATACTTCAATGTGGAGGGATAGACTTTGAATATTCTTTTTAGCCTATTTTTAACCATAATTTTAATGGGTATTAGAGCAGCATTCTTAATAAGTCATACGACCTCTAGATTAAAATGTTTGTTAAGAATGCCATCGTTAACTTAGGCAATGAGTATTCCATAGGTGTCGACTATTTCGCATTGTTGTAAGAAAAAGGTGAGCATGATTATGCTTGCCTTTTTTGTGTGATTTCGTCTTTTGGATGAGTCCTTTTTCTCTTTTGTAAAGACCAAATAAAATTTTTCATACTTTACTACTTGCTACAGAATATAAATCATCCTCCACTGGCTCATCTTCAAGAATTTGTTCATCCCTTTCTTCTAAATTAGCAAGCGTTATATTAAATATAATGTACGATTCGTCTAATAATTTTTTGTAAATTTTAACAGTTTTGTGATTGAACACCTAGAATAAGGTGGTATAATTTTACTAGTTTGACAATTTTGTATTTTTGGAGGTTTATTTATGACTTGGTTTACCAAATGGGCATTGCGGAACAGGCCGGCGCTTGTTTTTTCCGTAATTGCCTCAATTATCTTCGGCATTTTCAGTTATACTCGGATCCCGATGGAGCTCATGCCTTCAGCAGACCAGCCGTTTATTACGATTTCCGTAGTAGGAAATGGTATGGATGCCGTCAGTATGGACGAACAGGTGACGCAGCCGATTGAAAAGGTGTTGACCGGTATCAAAGGGAAACGAAATGTGGTCGCTGAAACGGGTAATAACTTTACTCAGATGACGGTGACGTTTGAATCGGACACGAATCTGAAAGAAGCCAGGCAGCAGATTCAAGACAACGTCTCAATGGTCAATCTGCCAAATGGAGTCATGAAACCGTATGTTGTGCTCCTCAATACATCGCAAATTCCGGTTGTCTACTTAGGGCTCACATTCGATAAAGAAATCGGAAATAACGAACTGAACCTCGTCGACAACGAGATCCTTCCACTGTTCAAAGACGTTAAAGGGGTCGGAAACGTAATCACCTATGGTGGTAAAAATCAGCAGGTCTCGATTAAAGTTGACGCAGCCAAACTTGCCGCTGCCCAATATCCTCTTGAAAAGCTGTATACCGTCCTAAAAGGAAAAAATGCATCGGTTGCCATTGGTGAACAAACCCTGAATGATCAAGAAACCAGCATCATTGTTACAGGAAAATTAGAGAGTCTCGAAGACATTCAAAACCTTCAGTTAAATAAAGGCACAAAACTGAAAGATGTTGCGGATGTGTCGCTTGAGAAAGATACCACCAGTATTACCCATATGAACGGAAAAAGTTTTATTGAAATCGTCGTCCAGAAAGATTCAACCAGCAATGCTGTGACCCTCGGTAAGGAAGTGGCAGAGCTAGCAAAGGATATTAACCATGACTATAAAGGCACATTAACCGCAACGGTATTTATTAACTTAGCCGATACGGTTCTGAATTCAATAAATTCGATGACGAGAGAAGTACTGACAGGAGCCTTATTTGCCACTTTGATTATTTGGATGTTCCTGAAAAGCTTCCGCATGACTTTAATTACGATCATCAGCATACCGCTTTCTCTATGTATTACGATGATTTTATTATCCTTTTTTGGTGTCACTTTAAATATTCTGACGCTAGGCGGGATCGCCGTATCCGTCGGACGACTCGTGGACGATAGTATCGTCGTCGTGGAAAATATCTTCCGAAGAAAACAAGGAAATCAACTGACACCGTCCTTTATTGTCGATGCCGTAAAGGAAGTGGCGGCTGCGATTACGTCATCAACACTTACGACGGTCGCCGTGTTTCTTCCGATGACATTGGCATCTGGCAGTTTACGAGATTTAATCGCGCCGTTTGCGATTACCATTACCTGTTCGCTGCTGTCTTCCCTCCTTGTGGCCTTAACCGTTGTGCCTGCACTGAGCGGACGATTGATGAAAAATGTCAAAACAAAAGAACACAAACCAAGAAGTTTTTATCCTTCGGTCCTTCGTTGGTCTTTGAATCATAAATGGCTTCCGATTGTCCTGTCGGTGGTTGTGGTCATCGGAGCTGTTGGATTATTCACGATGATTCCAAAAGGATCAGTAGACCAAAAAGACAGTGCCTATCTCTCCGTTCTTTTAAAATATCCAAACGGGGCGAATTTTGCTGACATTCAAGAGGGTCTATCTAAGATGGAAACCATTCTTTCAAAGCAGGAAGGCGTGACAAATAACATAGTTCAGGTTGGCAACAATGCCGATGCAGCCCAGTTCGGGGAGCTTCAGGACGGAAATCAAGTCCAGTTCATGGTGTTTTTGAAGGAAGGCGTCGATTCCGCTAAGATCGCACAAGCATTAAGGAAAACAAAAGATCAATTCCCTACTGCCGAGTTAACCGCGAATACAGCTGGGCTCATGGGTGAAAACAAAACCACTGTTTCAGTGGATGTGCTAGGTAAAAACGATTCGGATATTAAAAAAGCAGCCGATATCATTATAAAAAAATTAAACACCATTAAAGGTGTTCAAAAAGTGGAAAGTAATGATGCGGACCAAAAACCAACGGTGAACATTACCGTGGATTCAAAAATCGCCAACGCAGAGGAAATTTCTGGATCTCTTCAAGCGATGCTACAGCCAGCTATTATCGGCAACATGAAGATCGACGGGCGGACCACAATGGTAAAACTCGGTGCGTTAAAGGAAATCCGTACCTCCAAAGACCTAGAAAACTTAGAGATCTTTACACAAGACGGTCCGGTATTGTTATCAAAAGTGGCTGAAGTCGAACAGATTGAACAGCCAGGCACTCTTTATTCCAAAGACGGTCATCACTATCTTCAAGTGAACGCAACGGTTGATCCGAAGAAAATGGTCAACGTGGCCGGAGAAATTAACAAACAATTACTGACATGGGATAAAGACAAGACTTTCGGGGATGAAACAAGTGCTGAACTCACAGGAAGCTCCATGCAGTCTACTGATGATTTAATGGAACTTGCAAAGCTCGCGATGTTCTCAATCGGAATTGTCTTCATGATTCTATTAATCACTCTAAAATCAATCCGAGCTAGCTTCGCGATCTTGCTATCCTTGCCGCTTGCTGCGATCGGTTCGCTATTAGGACTCGTCGTCTCAAAATCGAGCATTGATATTTCTTCTGGAATTGGTATGCTGATGCTTGTCGGGATCGTCGTGACGAATGCCATTGTCTTGGTCGACCGAATCCGTCATAACGAAGAAAATATGACCATTCGCGAAGCGATTATGGAAGCAGGAACGGTCCGTCTTCGTCCAATCTTGATGACGGCACTCGCTACCGTATTTGCCATGGTTCCGCTCTTATTTGCGCATGAATCGGCCATGAGCATGAATCTGGTTTCCAAAGGACTCGCCGTCGTGGTTATTTTTGGACTGATTGTGTCTACCTTACTGACTCTGATCGTCATTCCAACGTTCTACGAACTGTTCCATTTCCGAAAAGCGAAAAAACAGCGGGTAAAGAAAGGGACGGAAGAAAATCATAATGAGTTTTCTATATAAAGCAAAAAGGAAAATCAATATTTAAAAAACACAAAAAACAGCAGACCCAGGTTTGCTGCTTTTTGTGTTATCTACACTTTATATGGAAAATTTTATCTCCAATCTTTAATTAAACACTGATCAAGCTAAGTTGATTGAGAGGAAGAGGAGACAAAGACGATTCAAGATGGAACCAAGAGATTGCTAAAGATAAAAATACAAATATTTTAAAAACTTTCTATAGGTGTTTATCGTCTATGATATAGGAAGGAGGGATGGTTGTGGAAGAATTGACTTTAGACGTGATGGATACAGAGGATAAGGAAGTAATTATTGATGAAATGATGAATCGGTATGGACAGGAAGTTCTCCGGCTGGTTTTTTCATATGTAAATAATCGCGCCATAGCAGAAGACCTGACTCAGGATATATTTGTTAAGTGTTATAAAGGACTTCATACATATAGTGGTAAATCCAAATTAAGGACATGGTTGTGGAGGATCGCCATCAATCATTGCAAGGATTTTCTAAAAAGCTGGTACACCAAGAACGTTGTCATAACAGAGGACGAACCGTTAAACAACACGACGAAAAAAGATATGGTGGAGCAGACGGTCATCCAAAGACAAGAGGATGATCAATTGATTTCTGCCATTATGATGCTTCCTATTAAATATCGAGAAGTCATTTATCTCTATTATTATGAGGAATTGCCCATTAAGGAAATTGCTTTACTAACGGAAGTGGGCGATAGCACAGTGAAAACTAGGCTCAGACGTGCCAAGGAACTTCTGAAGGAACGATTGGAGGAATTGTGATGGAGGAGCGTTTAAAGAACTTAAAAAAGACCATGGATCAACGAGCATTTACTCAATTGAACTTTACCGAGCAGCATCGAAGAAACATTCTTGGAAAAATTAATCAACAACCAGAAAATGATGAAGGCATTCTGCTTGCAGTAATGCAACTACTTGTCCATGAAAAAACAGGCTTTGAATTAGTGAAACTGTTGCGGGGAAGAGGTATTCGAAAATTTGAGGATAACGAAGGCTTTCTATACTCTCTTTTACATCAATTAGAACAGTCTGGATCTATACAATCAAGCTGGACGGAGGATGAGGCAAAGTATTATCAATTAACGGACAAAGGCCGAAAAGTGTTGAGAAAGACAGAGGAAAAACAAAACAAAAAACAATTGGTATTGAAAGAATTATTTGAGAGGTGAGGCATTAGTGAACAAAAAACACATCTTTTTAAATGAAGTCATCGCTCAAATCAAATCGAAGGAAGCCAAGAAATATGTTGCCTCTGAATTGAGCTTTCACTTAAAAGAAGCGAGAAATGTATGGGTAGAGAAGGGGTTGACAGGGACTGAGGCGGAGGAAAAAGCGGTAGAACAAATGGGAAGCCCGATTAAATTGGGTCAGCAGCTGAATAAGCTCCATCGGCCAAAAGTCGATTGGGTCCTTGTGATCCTGTTAATAACAATTTTTGGTCTTGGATTTTTGCCAATGTTTTCGAGAGAATCTTTATTGGTTTCTAAAGTCATTATTACTCTAATCAGCAGTGCGGCTGTTTTAGGGATGATGCTAATGGATTATAGGAAGTTTAAAAAACAAGGCTGGTTATTTTATTCAATTGGCGCTTTGATTCTAGTGGTGTTAAGACTATTTTCAAACATCACGATTAATGGACTTCCACTTCTTAGGATTGGTCCGTTAACCATTGAAAGCATCATGTCGCTGCCATTCTTCTTCTTGGCCTGGGCAACATTTTTTAATAATAAGAGGTTGAAGGTCTGGCAGTTTATTGTATTGTTCTTCCTGCCATTTAGTTTATTTTTTACAGTACCAAGTATTTCAACTACCTATATTTACACCATCATGGTATTTTCGATGCTTTGGTGGAGTCAGTTTAGTCGGAAAATGGTTCTATCAATCTGGGGAGTATTCGTTAGTTGTTTCTTGTTCGTGAGTATTATTTCGTGGAAATTTTTGGGATTTTATCAAAAAGATCGATTGTTGGCCTACTTAAACCCTGAAAAATATTCGGATGGAACAGGATTTATGATCATACGTATGAAAGAACTTTTATCAACTGCAGGCTGGTTTGGTCACCCCATGAACAAAGAATTTATTCCTGAGGCTCATACCAATTTTGTGTTTGTTAGCTTTACTTACTATTACGGTTGGCTTTTTGCCATTGCACTAGTTTTGTTACTTGTCCTATTCGGTGCAAGAATCATTGTCATCACAAGTAGGATAAAAGATTCGTATGGCAAGCTGCTTCTAATAGGTGCAGTTACTCTTTATAGCGTACAGCTAGCGACTAATATCGGAATGACACTAGGTATATTCCCGTTAATTTCGATGTCGTTGCCATTTATAAGTTATGGACTCATGCCAACACTTCTAAATGCCTCTTTAATTGGTATTGTCTTAAGCGTATATCGCCGAAAGGAACTAACCAGAATACAAATTTAATATATAGATAAATTTAAAAAGCATATACGCGACCAGTATGAAGGACAAATCATTTGATTCTGCAGCGACTATTGTCCTTCATACCGCTTATGAAGGACAAATTATTTGATTTTGCAGCGACTATTGTCCTTCATACCGCTTATGAAGGACAAATTATTTGATTTTGCAGCGATTTTTGTCCTTCATACCACTTATGAAGGACAAATCCTTTGATTCTGCGGCCCCTTTTGTCCTTCATACCGTATTTGTGAAAATAAAAAACCAACTCATCCCATGATCGTTCAAAAATGCTTTCCTAAGATTTTCCTGTGTATATATGGTAAGATTAGTTCTAATACCTTCAAAAAGATAAAGGAGCATAGCCCTCCCTTATTGTACTGAAATACAGATAACGCCAATGTAACCTTTGCGTATTTGATTTCTTGTACGGAAGGTTTATTTTTTTATTAAGGAGGAGTTAACAATGAAAAATTCAATGAAGTTTTGCAGTAGGTTTAATCCAAGCTTGGGGGTTATCTACTATGAACCATAGTTTCCATCAAAGTAAAGAATACTTCGTTCAGCAGTTAGATTATATTGATGAAAACATCAAGGAATTAACGAATCTTTATATCTCTTCAACCCCTATACAAGAACGATTAAAACACTTTTTTAATATATACGTGTTAGAAGTTGAGGACTTATTAAAAGTAAATCAAAAAAATAATTTTATTTCCCTTTTTCCAAAAGTGGTTATAGGGACAAAGATTACGGTATTGTACGATGAGGAAAGCGAAACAGAGGATTTTGTCATTTGTTTCCCGGAACAAATTGATCCGGATCGTGGTTTTATTTCCTTTTTATCTCCTGTAGGCAGGCAGCTTCTTTTTAAGAATATCGGTGAAAGGATATCGCTGAAAATTCCAACCGGGGAACTTCTGGTAACGATTAAAGAAATCTCGTTTGTTGGGCACCTTTTAGAGCTAGACAAAAGAGGCTTGAGTGGCTGTTTTGAAGACATTTCCACTAAAGAGATATAGTTAGACCCACCGCCAATAAAATGAATTTGCAAGACATCCTAACTAATAACATGATTTCGAATCTCGACATTGTTATGACGGGGATGAATCGTTAAGTTTTCCAAAATAAATTTATTCTTTCATAGTCCCTCTGTAAATATATATATATGGGAATAGAGGGGGGGAAAACATGTGAACAGGAATATGATACCTTTATGGGACGAACATTTATTTTGGTTAGAGGTTTTACAAGATCATGCTTATTTTGTAAGAGACCATCTTTCAGCGAGCGAGGTTGAATATGTTAACACATCGCAACAGTATATTAAGTTATTCGGTGATTTAATTTCGACATTAAGTACCATTCCTCGTTCAGTTACTTATTCGGATGAAGCGATGATTTATTTTTCCCAGCGGGCATGGCCGATCGCCAAAGGATATTTCGAATTTGAAGGGAAGTTGCAATCGCTTAGAATAGATAATCAGGTGAATTTAAACTTATCGCCAACTTACCTTAACGGAACGTTAGCTGAAAATCAGGAATATCTGCGGCTATTAAGTCAGTTGATTCATGGAAAAGAGCCTGCACCTCTTCCTTTAGAGGATCTAATGGATTTATGGCTTGAGGACCAACTGGGACATGCCGTTCTCTTTAATAATATTATTGATCCAATTGAAGTTATTGCCAGTAAGCAAGCAGAGGGATATATTAGCAGATTTCAAGTGTTTATCCTTCAAAATCACCATTTGAAAGGTTATCTGCGGTTCAAACAGCCTGGCTTTGCCCGCCAAACAGAATTCGCTAACGAGGTCGGAAAAACAACATTGGAAATGAGCCAATTTGTTTACAGCATGGTGATTAAATACAAGGAAAATAAATTGCTTAATAAAACTACTTTGCGATTTTTAGAACATCATTTTCCAGAAACCTGTTATTTTATAAAAAAGCTAAGTTACTATGCTCCAAGATTGCAGGAAGAAGCAAGTAAGTGCTCGCTTAAAAGACCGTCCTATCTCGGTTAGTTGTTGAGGTAATGAGCCTAGTGAATTCCTGCTAAAAGTAGTTTTCCGAACCCCAAAAAAGCCACACAACTCTCTAGCGAGAACTGTGTGGCGAAAATAGTAGGTACTACGCCATATGTCCGGATTTTTTTACCTTTGTCTGTAAGTACTTTTCATTGTACTCGGAAACATCGCCCCATAGTGGAGTCCGCCCGGAGACGGGTGCACCAGCTGCTTTTAAGGCTTTGAGTTTTTTTGGATTGTTTGTGATGAGGGTGACGGGTTTGGTTCTTAACGCTTTAAGGACTTCAATGGCCTCATCGTAATTCCTCGAATCATCCGGGAAACCAAGTCCCTCATTGGCATCAACCGTATCGTAGCCATTTTCTTGAAGAATATAAGCCATCGCTTTACTAAATAAGCCGATTCCTCTGCCTTCATGATTGGCCAAATAAAATAACGCCCCGGTTCCATGCTCGGCAATCATTTTCAACGATTGTTTGAGCTGAAAGCCGCAATCACAGCGCTTGCTTCCGAAAATATCCCCCGTATGACAAATCGAATGCATTCGGATTAAGGCATCCGCACCGTATTCGAAATCCCCATAGACAAGCACACTTGACTGTTGAAATTCTGCTAAATTCGCAGAAGATAATTGATCAATGACTTGTTGGAAATCTTCTGTCACATTTTCACTCTTTAACCAGCTGTACCATTTAAATTCAACCGTTTCTCCGTATAAATTGACCGGAAGTTTGATCGGGCCGACTAGGTAAATCGCTTCTTCGCCTTTTTTTATCATTTTAATTTTATCCTCTAAAAGAGAAAGAACATCTGATTGGACTTGTATTGGATCCACTTTGAATTCCCCCTAACTTATATTTTTACGGCAGCAATTGTTTCTGTTGGATTACGTTGTTGCGCTTTTTATATACCAATCTCCAAGGTGATGTATTGACGAACCACAAATAGTTAAAGTAAACTATTTATAGTTACTAAATATTAATTAGTTAGTTACTTTATGTAAGTAATTATATTTTTAAAACTTATTTGTGTCAATTAAAATAGTTTTACAAAGTGATTATAGTGTTAAGTGCATTGCGCTAGGAGGGAAAGAACAATGGAAGAGTCTGTCATGTGTCCTCGATTTCAAAAAGCGATGGGGATGATGAGCCAGCGTTGGACAGGATTAGTCATTTATCAGCTGCTATCAGGACCGAAACGCTTCTGCGCCTTAGAATCTTCAATTGGGCTGAGCGGCAGGGTCCTTTCAGAGCGATTAAAGGATTTAGAGAACCATGGGATTGTTAAACGTGTGGTGTTTCCGGAAACGCCCGTCCGAATTGAGTATTCCCTAACAGAAAAGGGACTTGCCTTAGAGCCCATCGTGAAAGAAATTGAAAAATGGTCACAAACCTGGGTTCCAGTTGAATCCGATTCATTATAAATGTTTTTAGGCAGTTTTTGCTCGGTAGGTCACCTGAGCAAAGGCTGCCTATTTTTTTGCATACATTAAATATTTTGAACTATATAAATTTTTGAATTAAAATAAGAAGTAGAATGTTTGCGCTTTCTTAATAGGAATGTATTTACTTTTTAGCTTATAGAACAAAGCAGGTTTTATCAAATTGTTGATCGATCATGAAAACAGGATGTGTTAGCATGTGCGTCAAAGTTTCGGAGGAGAGTTATAGCCACGAGGTAGTTGTAGGTGACCGTAAGATTGTTACATCTGCATCCGTTTTCGGGATTCTCAGGCAGCAACTGGCAAAGAATATTGGCATTAAGAGGATAAAGGGATTTTTATTTCATTATGGCTGGGAAATGGGTGCCAAAATTGCCAGTGAAGTGGTGCAAACCGAATCCTCACTAGAAAATCTCATTAAACATGGGCCGATTCTCCACATTAAAAATGGGCATATCAGAGGGATTAAACATGAATGCACTTATGAATTAGATGAACAACACCGGATTCATTCTTTCTTTTCATTCGGAACATGGATTGATTCTTATGAGGCGGAGGAGCATATAAAGCATCTTGGAGTATCCAATAGTCCGGTTTGTCACACATTGAGCGGGTTTGCGAGTGGTTTTATGACAACGATATTTGGAGAACCGCTTTTGTCAAGAGAAATCTCATGTGTGGGGAAGGGCGATTCGGAGTGCCGATGGGTGATGAAGCCCAAGAAGGAATGGGAAAAGGAACTTCAAGATGAACATGAACTCGATTATTATAATGAAACACCGATTGTAAAAGAACTTGAGTTAACCTATGATCAATTATTGGATCAAAAAAATGTCGTCACTCACTTGGCCAATTTTCAAAACAAATTAACAGAAGAAATTATTAATGGTAGTGATTTGCAAACCCTGGCTGCTATGGTATATAAGATGATTCAAATCCCCATTATCGTTGAAGATACGTTACATCGGACGATCACCTATTCAGGGCTATCGAAGGAACAACTTTTGGATTATCGAGACGATATGGAAGTTTATCTTCAAGAAACTAGATTAAGCACGAAGTCACTTTTACCTTTTAGAAAAAAGGTGATCAAAACTTCGATTCAAGAACGTCTCATCACCCCAATCCTTTTACAAAAGGAAGTAATCGGTTATTGTTCCTTACTTTATGATGAAATGGAAAATCATCATCACGAAGAGGATTATTTGTTTTTAGACCGATTTGCCAATGCGGCCTCACTTATTCTCTTAAATGAGAAAACAAAGGTAGAAACGTTTGAGCGAATGAAGGGGAATTTTCTTGAACAAATAGTAGAGGGCAGGCTGTCTACAAACGAGATCATCAATCGCGGGAAATATACGGGTGTAGATCTTAAACAGAAATATTATCTATCAGTAGTGGAGTATAAAAAAAACCAACGTTCGATTGAAGATGACTTTCTTCTGCAGGAACAGATTTTTGAAACGACCTTTCAGTATTTCAATGAGAAAAAGCATAATATCTTGGTTGGACACCGTGATGGAAATATGGTGTTATTGATTACCAATGAAACGATTCAAAAGAAAGCAATCTATGATGTGATCAAAGAATACCTCGATTATCTGTTGAAAAAATTTCCACAAAGTCATTTTAAATGCGGTATCAGCCAATTAGAGGATGATATTAGCCAAGCATCCAGATGTTACGAGGAAGCAACCATTGCTTTACGATTAGCAGTTAAGAAGCATATCATCCCATTCCAATCCTTAGGAATCGTCGGGGTACTGATTAACTCGAAAAATATAAGCGGGATTAAACTGATTGCTGAGCAAGAATTAGGACCTCTATATAACATGACCGATCCAAAAATCCTGGAACTTCTAAAAACTTTGTATAGTTTTTTGTTGAATGGGGGGAAGCTTGAGCAAACGATGAGTGATCTGTCTTTATCGATGAGCGGGCTTCGGCATAGGATCAGCCGAATCGAAAGCTTATTAGAAAAAGACCTTCGCGATTCAGATGAAATGCATCAATTACTACTGATTATCAAATCGTTGATTGCGGTAGGGGAACTCACATTAGATTAGAGCCATCCGGATGGAGCCGGGTGGTTTTTCTTTTGCCTTTTTTGACCGCTAATTTTTCTGTAATGAACAAATTTTGTCTAGTAAATTAAGAAACATAGACATTTTTTGCTCTAGTTCGAAAATTCAAAACTATATAAACTATATTTACAAGGTTCAAATAGTAAAAACCTAGTTCAATTGCAAATGTAAGCGATGTCAACCATGATTAACGGACGGTTGTCCATAACCTATTATTTTACTCAACAATTCTATCTACTAAAACAAAAGGGGTGTAGAACGATGGCAAGTTTAGTATTAAAAGGGGAAGATGTTACAGTTGAAGATTTACTAGCCAGGGCGGAACGAATCGGAAAATTGGCCGAGCAAGAAGCGCCGGAAGCAGAGAAAAATGCGACGATATCACAAAATGTGGTGAACCTCATCCAAGAAACACAGATTTCACGGATGATGCTTCCAAAAAAATATGGCGGTCCACAGGCAGATTTGAAAACGTTTGCTAAGGTCATTCGTAAGGTGGCCAATTACAATATTTCAGCTGCGTGGCTTACCTATCTTTATCCGCTTCACAATATGCTTCCGGCTTTTCTTCCAGAAAAAGGTGCAGACGAAATCATTCATCAGGGCGGATTAATTTGCGATATCTTTGCTGCCTTAGGAAAAGCAGAGCGGGATGGCGATGGTTATCGTATCAGTGGCAAGTGGAGTTTTGTCAGTGGTGTCAATTATAGTGAATGGGTGGGTGTTGGGGTTATGATTCAATTCCCTGATAGCGAAAAACCTGTCTATTGTTTGCCCATGCTAAAAACATCCGAGGTGGAAGTAATCCATAATTGGGATACATTTGGATTAAGAGGATCAGGCAGTAACCAAATTATTGCCGATCAAGTGTATGTCCCAATGGAACGGATCTTACGTTTAGATCAAGCAGAGGTGACAAGAAGACCACCGGTAGAAGAATATGACACAGACTATCCTTTTTATCATGTTCCATTCTTTCCCTCCTTCTATTTGGGATTCGGTTACATGGCTCTGGGCGGGGCAGAACGAATCCTTAAGGAATTTAAAGTGCTTACTGAAAAACGTGTGCGCTTAATGGATGGGGTAAGGGAAAGTGAGTCACCAAGAAGTCAGCGGGTATTAGCCGAAATGACAACAGATTTCCACGTGGCGGAAGCTTTGTTAGACAAATATATTGATCTGCTAGAAGACTATGAAAAAGATGGCTGTATCACTCCTCCATCTGAATTTTTTGCGATTCGTACAAAAGCGATTAAGATTTGCACGGATATTGCCGTAAGAGCACTGTTAACTTTAGGTGGAGGCGCTCTTTATAAAGGTGGAACAATGGAATTATTCTTAAGAGATGTCATCGCGGTTGCCACACATAAAACTTCGTTATACGAAGACGCGGTTGCAGCATACGGTAAGGATTTATTTGGTTTTGACGGTGGAGTGAGGGGATAAATTCCTAAGTATAAAATCATAGATAACAAGTTAAATAGAAATTTTTATTACAGGAGGATTTTTTAAAATGGATGATCGTCAGTTTCGAAGTGCAATGGGTAAGTTTGCTACAGGAGTAACCGTAATTGCAACAGAAGTAGAAGGAGAAATTCACGGAATGACTGCAAATGCGTTCATGTCCGTATCGCTTGATCCAAAGCTTGTGGTTATATCCATCGGGGAAAAGGCAAAAATCCTAAACAAAATCAAAGAAAGTAAAATTTTCACGGTTAACATCTTAGCCGCTGACCAGGAAGAGCTTTCGATGATTTTCGCTGGACAATTGAAAGAGCACAAGGAAGTAACCTTTGAACTCCTGGATGGAAAGCCGGTTTTATCTGGTGCCGTCGCACAGATTGCATGTGAAGTATCAGCTGAACATGTGGAAGGGGATCACACCTTGTTTATTGGCAAAGTAACGGATATTCACCTTGAAGATGCCGAACCACTCGTTTTTTATAATGGAAAGTATCGTTCGCTAGTAGAACTTAAGCCTGTGACAATCTAAGGAAGATGAAAGGAGACTGTTATGGAAACAATTCGTGTAAACCGGAGTAATTTGGCAGAATGGCAGAAAAAGGCGAGGCCAAATGTGATGGCACTTGGTTGTTTCGACGGTCTCCATCATGGACATTGTGCAGTCATCCACACTGCATATCAAAAGGCAAGGGAAAAACAGGTACCTCTAGCTGTCATGAGCTTCTTCCCTCACCCGAAAACTGTTATATCTAATGGGAAAATTCACGTCCATTATTTAATGCCGCTTGCTGAAAAAGAGGCAAAACTTCGGAGTATGGGGGTCGAAACATTTTATATAGTGGAATTTGATAAGGAGTTTGCCGGACTAGCGCCAGAACAGTTTGCTGCTCAATACTTGAATGGACTAGGTGTCGTTCATGCAGTGGCGGGATTTGACTTCTCCTATGGTGCTCGTGGTGCCGGAAATATGGATCGGTTAAAGCACGACTCCAGTGGCCGGATTGATGTAACGAAGGTAGCAAAGGTAGATCTTAGGGGCGAGAAAATCAGTTCCACCTGTATTCGCGAACGGCTGTTAAACGGGAGGGTGGCGGAACTGCCTGATTTACTCGGTCATTTCTACGAAACAAAGTGCGAATGGAATGGAGCGGAATTCACCCTGTATCCGTATTATACGCTTCCAGGTCCAGGCTGTTATCGAGTAACGTTAGAAAATCTGTGTGGTTCAATCCCAACAGAAGTCACCATTATGAACGATGGCACAACACTCAAATGTATGGATGATATTCCCTTATTTTTAAAAGGAAAGCTAGCGATTGTCTGGAAGAAACAAATCGATGAATCTAGGAAACTACGGATATCTTAAAAACTAAAAAGGAGATGATCGAATGGCTAAAATTATTGCCGGCGTTGCGATGTCGCATAGTCCGATGATCATGACTAATGAAGCGGGAGGGGGAGAAAAAGGACAGCGCTTTCTCCAAACGGCGGCTGAAATGAAGCAGTATCTCGAAGGTACAGAAGCCGATGTGATTGTATTGGTATCTGATGATCATTTTAATAGTTATTTTTACGATCATATGCCTTCGTTTACGATTGGGGTTGGCGAGTGTGAAGGCTGGGGAGACTGGCAGTTGCCAAAATACAAAATCCCTGTTCAGCAAGATTTAGCCAAGCATATCCTTCATTCTAGCTTGGAAAACAATATTGATTTTGCCTTTACGTTAAAAATGAAAGTCGATCACGGCCATACCCAAGGAATTTACTTTTTAAATCCTGATTTGAAAATTCCAGTGGTGCCAATTGCTGTAAATACGTCGGCGCCGCCGCTGCCAACGATGGACCGCTGTTTCCAAGTCGGCGAAGTGATCCGTAAAGCGATCGAGTCATGGGATACCGATTTGAAGGTGGCGATTGTCGCTTCGGGTGGTTTATCTCACTGGGTGCCGATTCCAAAGATTGAGAGTGAAAAACCAGAGGATCAATCGTTAATTCAGGTGTTGAAAAATGGCCGCCAGGAAATAGACCAGCTTGATGAATATTTAAAATTAAGGGAAACAAATGTCACACGAATTAAATCTGGTCATGTTAACGAACAAATGGATCGAGAGTTTTTACGCTTGATTTCCGAAAAGGATTATCCGGCATTAAGAAACTGGAGTGCTAATTATATTGAGGAACATTTAGGAAACGGCGGCCAGGAAATTCGCAACTGGCTGGTTCTGCTTGGTGTATTGCAAAGTTTTGAGGCAAGTGTTGCTTGCTATGAGCCCATTCCAGAATGGGTAACAGGTATGGCGATTGTTCAGTTTAAACAGCCGGTTGAGCAAACCAATCCAAAGAATTCAACACCATACGAAGTCAGCATTTAATCAACTCATTACACGTTAAAGACAGCATTGGTACTTCAGTGGAGGAAGCGGTTAATCTCCATTGATGTCAGTATTATTAAAAAAAAGGAGCGATTTATAGATGACAATTTGGACAGACTTAGCTGATTTGGAATATAAACTCTATTATGTTAATGCAAATGATATTAAAACGAGAGTACTAGAAGCTGGAACAGGTGAGCCGTTGATTTTGCTTCATGGTACCGGTGGTCATATTGAGGCATATGCCCGAAATATCCGAGGGTTAAGTGAGCATTTCCGTGTGATTTGCATCGATATGGTCGGACACGGCTACACAGCCAAACCAGATCGCCAATATGGAATTGATTATTATAGTGAACATTTATTAGGCGTTATTCAAGCATTAGGGTTATCAAAGGTATATCTTTCAGGGGAATCATTAGGGGGCTGGGTTGCTGCCTGGTTTGCGGCAGATTATCCGGAGTATGTGAAAGCCATGGTGTTAAACACGCCGGGAAATGTGAATAACAAACCTGAAGTTATGCAAAAGCTAAAGGATTCCACGTTAAAAGCGGTCCTTGAAGCCAACTATGAAAATGTCAAAACAAGACTTCAATGGTTAATGTATGATAAGAGCCAAGTAACCGATGAACTAATTGAATCTCGTTACAAAATCTATACACAGCCTTCTTATCAAGAGGCCGTACATCATATCGTCTGCCTGCAGAATATTGAAATTAGAAAGCTGTACAGCTGGGACCCATCTTGGTGCGGTAAAATCAATGTTCCGACATTGTTAGCATGGACAGACCATGATCCAACTTCCACCGTTGAAGAAGCCAAACCGATACAGGATATGATTCCAAATAGTGAGTTGGTTGTCATCAAAGACGCCGGACACTGGCCGCAATGGGAGAAGCCAGAAGAGTTTAACACTGTATTAATAGACTTCTTATTAAAAAGCGGAAAAGAAGCTGCTAAACAAGATGAAACAGCATTCGTAACCAAATAATCAGACCAACCTTTGAGAGCGCTATTCAATGATTCTTAGTTTAACATGATTTTGAATCTATGAAAAAGTGCTCTCTATTTTCGTTAAAGGAGTGTTTTCTATGAGCAATCAAGTCATTCATCGTGTTCAACATGTATATGAGCTTTTGCTACATGCAGAAGCTGCTAAGCAATCGATTACACCACTTTCTGATTTGTATCCAGAATTATCCGTTGATGAGGCGTATCAAGTCCAACTTCTCGCAATTAATGAGAAGGTTGGGAGCGGCGAGCGTATCGTTGGGAAAAAAATTGGTTTAACCTCTGTTGCCATGCAGCAGTTGCTAGGTGTAGACCAGCCGGATTACGGTCATTTATTGAACTCCATGGAAGTAAGTAATAGCGGAATCATCCATTTAGATGACTTGTTCCAGCCAAAGGTTGAAGGCGAGATTGCCTTTGTCCTCCGCAAGGATTTGAAGGGTCCCACTGTAACTATCGAGGATGTCCTTGAGGCGACAGAGTATATCTCCCCAGCCTTAGAAATCGTCGACAGCCGGATAACTGACTGGAAGATTACCTTAGCAGACACGATTGCTGATAATGCATCCAGCGGATTGTTTGTGATTGGTGATGAGCGATTCCCGTTAACGGATCTCGACTTGCCATCGATTGAAATGAATTTGTTTAAAAATGGTGTCCAGATCAATACAGGATATGGTTCAGATGTACTCGGGCATCCTGCTAAATGTGTGGCCTGGCTGGCAAATAAGTTATCCGAATACAATGTCGTTCTGAAAGCAGGAGAAGTGATTTTATCAGGGGCACTATCTGCAGCCGTGGCGGCGGAAAAAGGGGATCGGTTTACTGCAGGGTTTTCACATATTGGTAAGGTGGAAGTTACCTTTAAGTAAATACCTAAAAGGATCTTTCCGTTATTGGGGAGGAAGGGTCTTGAAATTGCGTGAACCGGTAAGATTACGAACGAGGGAAAAGGGTGAAATTTTAAGGAGGTCCTTTATGGAAAAGAAGAAAAATGAAGTATCAAAAAAAACATGGGTGATCATCTTCTTGTTATTTTTATTAACGGTCATTAGTAATGCCGATAAGGCGATTATTGGATTTGCTTCAGTATCCATCATCAAGGAATTAGGCTTATCGCCCGAGCAATGGGGAGTTGTTGGGAGTGTTTTCTTCTTACTATATTCGCTTTCAGCTGTTTTAGGCGGCAGTCTTGCGGATAAAATTGGAGCGAAAAAGGTCATTGCCGGTATGGTCGCAATTTGGTCCATCGTTCAATTCTCAACAATCTTTGTCAGCAGTTTTACTTATTTATTGGTAACCCGAATCATTTTAGGGGCTGGGGAGGGCCCGTCTTACGCATTAGCGATGACAGCAGCTTCAAAGTATCTTCCTAAAGAAAAGTTGGGGATTGGGTTAACATTAGTCTCAGTTGGCGGACCGCTTGGTGTCGCCATTTCAGCCCCTGCCTTAATGCACCTCATCATAAATTATGGATGGCGTTCGGCGTTTATTTCAACTGGGGTAGTAGGCTTTCTTTGGATTATCGTGTGGTTATGGATTGCAAAAGAGAAGGCAGTTACAGATACTGAACTTGTTGCCACAAAAGGCAGTGCACAGTTATCACCTATTCAAACCGAAACAAAATTCACCTCTGTCTTGTTTTCGAAGAATTTCATCTTAGTTGCCCTATGTGGTTTTGCTACGTATTGGTCCTTTACGATTGGGCTGAATTGGCTTCCCAATTATTTAGAAAATGTCCGCCATCTAAGCGAAGGTACTTTAAAAATTGTCGTAGCCTTGCCTTGGATTATGATTACCCTTTCTCAAATAATCTTTTCAACCATTTCTGACCGACTTTATCATAAGACGAAAAGTATGGTAAAGGGACGAATTTTTGTCCTTGGACCAGTCATGTTAGCCGGAGCAGTCAGTTACTTTGTTGGAGCCATGGTCAGCTCTAATATTCTTGCTATTGTTTTATTATCACTTGGTTTGACGTTTGGATGTATTACCTTGGTTATGGGACCTGCAATTCTAGTAGATTTGGTTTCACCTAAACATCAAGGTAAAATTCAAGGGTGGTTTATGGCGCTTACTTCGTTGGGTGGGATTGTCGGACCCTATGTAACAGGTTATTTCATTGAACACTCAGCAAATCCAGCCGTTGGATTCCAGTACGCGTTCCAGTTATGCGGGTTGATTCTTCTTGTTTTCGGTGGATTAGTGTGGATGGCCGTTCGTCCTAAGAAAACTGAAAGTTCTGCCTTATTGGATGTGAATTCAACCAATGTTATCTAGAAATAAAGTAAAAAGCGAACAGTGACACTGTTCGCTTTTTAAATATATCGATTGCGACCTGCTAACATACCAAATACCATAACAACTCCAGAAATAAGGATGAGTGCGCTAAGTGGAACGGTCCATACATGGGTCTTATCAAATAAAAACCCAATAAAAAAGGGACCCACGGCTGCAAGGATATAGCCAGAGGATTGTGCCATTCCAGATAACTCTGCAGCCTGACGGGCATTCTTCGTGCGAAGTCCGATATAGGTTAGAGATAATGGAAAGATTCCTCCCAAGGCAATTCCAATAAAAATAATGCTAAGGATTAAAATCGGATAGGATGAGCCAAGCAGTAATCCGCCAAACCCAATAATGGAGCACATGCTTAATATCATGGCTATCCATTTTTGTGATTGAAGACGTCCGGCAATGACAGGTATGAAGAAACTGAATGGCAATCCAACTAATTGAGAGATGGAAAGCATCCACCCGGCGGTCTCCATACTCATTCCATGACTATGAAGGATTTCTGGTAACCAAGAAATCGTTACATAAAATAAAAAAGACTGAAGCCCCATAAAAACGGCGATTTGCCAAGCGAGCGGGGAACGCCACATTTGAGTAGTGCTCGAACCCATCCTTTTTATTTCGGATTGACTTCCATGATTGTTTTTAAAAATAAAGGCCCACACCAAGATAGCTAGGAGGACCGGAATTCCCCAGACGATTAATGCCCCCTGCCACCCCAGGTCCATGTTGACTGCTAATGGAACACTAACCCCTGACGCAAAGGATGCGAATAATCCCATTGAGGTGGAATAAACACTTGTCATAAGACCAAATTTCTGAGGGAATTTTTCCTTCGCAACGGCTGGCAAAAGAACATTTCCAATGGCTATGCCCACTCCAACAAAAAGTGTCCCTGTAAATAGGAAAAATGTCATCGGAATGAATCTTAGACCTATTCCGATTAAAAGTAAGAATAAACCTACCAGCAAAGTCAGCTCATTGGTTAAGCGATTGGCAATCTTTGGAACAATGGGTGACATGATGGAAAAGACAAGTAAGGGCAAACTCATTAATAAACCCGCACTCCAATGGGCAAGTCCAACATCCTTCTGAATCATTCCAACTAACGGTCCTAATGAAGTGATAGCTGGGCGTAAATTAAATGCTACGAGAATAATGCCAGCAACGAGCCAAAATGTATCGGTCGATTTCGTTTGTGTATATGATTTTGATTTTAGTAACTCCAAAAATAAACCTCCACTCTTTAAACAAACTTTCTCCAGTATATCATAGTGGACAGAACGAGAGAAGAATGAGTCGTCCTCCAAAATATTTACAATTTGAGGACATATGTCCTATCCAAACTACTTGGAATTATCCTTTAATATAAAGAGAAATCTAAATTAGGGGAGAAAATAATGAAGGGAATTATCTTTGCATTTATAGGCGGGGCCTTTATTACCCTGCAAGGGATTGCCAATACACGGATTAGTGAAGACATTGGCACCTGGCAAGCAGCGACCATTACCCAGTTCACTGGTTTTATCATGGCCTTCATCATCTTAATGTTCGTTCGAGATAGTAAATGGCAAGACTTCAAACAAGTGAAGCCATTATATATGATTGGGGGCGCCTTTGCGGCGATTGTTATTTTTAGCAATGTCACCTCTATTCAAAGGATCGGTGTAACCCTAAGTATATCGGCCATCCTAATTGCTCAGCTAACGCTTACTTTTATCATCGACAGTAACGGCTGGTTCGGCCTGGAGAAGCAGAAGATGAAGTTGCCACAATTGATTGGCATCGGAATGATGATTGCTGGTGTGGTCATCCTAAGGTCATAACCGCAGGTGAAAGGCAGAGGTGAATCCGAGTGAAGGAACTAAACGATCAGGAGCAATTGCTCGCTTATATGAAAACCTATCAACTAGATTCGATATTTCATGAACCGTTGATTCCGCATTTAGCGCTGGTCAGCTTTGACCAAGGGGAACTCATCTGTTCCCAAGGGGAGTCTTCACAGTATTTGTATGTCCTTGTTAAAGGAAAAGTCAAAATCTATACCAGCTCGCCTGAGGGAAAAACACTGATTCTTTCTTTTAAAAAACCGCTGGAAGTGATCGGGGATATTGAGTATGTCCGCGGCATTGATATTATTAACACGGTGGAGGCGGTATCTTCGGTTTGCATGATTGGTATTCACCATCGCTGGTTGAAGAAATATGGAAGCGACCATGCCCCGCTCCTGCAATTTTTATTGGATATCATTACAAAAAAATTCCATCTGAAGAACAATTCAATGAGCTTTAATATTATGTATCCCGTTGAAGTGCGCTTGGCTAGTTATCTCTTGTCTGTATCCTTTGACGAAGTAGATACAGATGATAAAGACCAGCTGCGGATCAGTATCAAGGATGCAGCCAATTTAATTGGAACAAGTTATCGTCATTTAAATCGGGTTATCACCCAATTTTGCGAAGATGGTCTAATTGAGCGGAAGCGAGGTTCCATTCTAGTGAAGGATCGGAAGGGATTAAGGGATCTCGCAGGAGATAATATTTACGAGTAATCTTGAAAAATAGCACACAGGGGAGAGAAATCAGATGATTCTAGGATTATTGTTTGCGATTATTGCCGGTTCACTGGTAGCTTTGCAAAATATTTTTAACAGTAAGGTCAATGAACGTGCGGGTTCATGGGCAACGACTACCTTGGTATTAGGAATGGGCTTCCTCGCTTCGCTGACGTTCGGTCTCCTCTTTGAGGACAGACAGTTATTTCACTTAGAAAATATGAAGCTGTGGTACTGGTTCAGCGGATTGATCGGAGTCGGAGTGGTGGTTTGTCTCGTCCAAGGGATGAAGCGACTGGGACCAACGTATGCCATCGCGATTGCGTTGACCTCTCAGCTCCTGTTTGCTCTATTGGGGGACACGTTAGGCTGGCTTGGGTTGGCTAAAGTCCCGTTCACTTTCAATCAGTTGCTGGGTGTGCTGGTTATCGTGGGCGGAATTATCGTCTTTAAATT
Organism: Bacillus sp. MM2020_1; assembly: GCA_011250595.1. Taxonomy (GTDB): domain Bacteria; phylum Bacillota; class Bacilli; order Bacillales; family Cytobacillaceae; genus Neobacillus. The sequence goes on from JAANMP010000004.1 coordinate 84,051, forward strand.
TGGCGGCAGTGGTGAGAAACAGAAGGAGTTTACCTTGCCATTTGTGAAAGGGAATAAAGTTTCCGAAGTTCAAAAGTAGTCTTAAGTTTACTAGGGAATCGTTTCAGGAAATTGGAACGGTTCTTTTTTTATGATAAGATACCCCTTTTAATTTACCTTACTGTCGATTCCCACGGCCCTCCGGTAAGATAAACGCCTTTTAATTTACCCAACCCCCGATTTTCACAGCCCTAGGGTAAGATAAACGCCCTTTAATTTACCCAACCCCTGATTTTTACAGCCCTAGGGTAAGATAAACGCCCTTTAATTTACCCAACCCCCGATTTTCACAGCCCTAGGGTAAGATAAACGCCTTTTATCTTACCCAACTCACGATTTCCTCTGCCCACCGGTAAGATACACTCTCCTTTTCTATCGTTAATAAACTTTATCACCGTTAAAGATGGAATTCTTAACGACTACATAATCGACATTCCGGATGGCTGCTAATTTATTCCCTCCGGCGTAAGAAATAGAGGATTGGAGGTCCTGCTCCATTTCAATTAACGTTTCTTTTAAAGAGCCTTTGTACTCAACAAACATTTTTTTGCCTTCGACATTTTTCTTTTCCCCTTTTTGAAATTCCGAGGCAGATCCAAAATATTCTTTATAACACTTACCATCCTTCTCGATGGTTTCACCTGGCGATTCTTCATGTCCAGCAAATAAGGAGCCGATCATTACCATGGTTGCCCCGAAACGAATCGACTTTGCGATATCCCCATGGGTGCGGATTCCACCGTCTGCAATAATCGGCTTACTTGCCGCCTTTTCACACCACCGCAGTGCAGCTAATTGCCAGCCGCCCGTCCCAAATCCAGTCTTAATCTTGGTGATACAGACCTTCCCAGGACCGATCCCAACTTTGGTCGCATCCGCACCGGCATGCTCTAATTCTCTAACGGCTTCCGGAGTTCCGACATTTCCTGCAATCACAAAACTGTTTGGTATGTACTTCTTAATATGGTGAATCATCTGAATGACCGCATTGGAATGACCATGGGCGATATCAATCGTTATGAATTCAGGTGAAATCTGTTCCTCCGCTAATTGTTGGATGAATCGGTACTCCTCCTCTTTCACTCCCACACTAATCGAGGCCAATAAACCACGGGATTTCATATCTTTAATAAAAGATAATCGCGTCTCTGGTTCAAAACGATGCATGATATAAAAGTATCCATTTTCCGCTAAGTAAATGGCGATCTTTTCGTCGATAATCGTCTGCATATTTGCCGGCACCACCGGCAGCTTAAAGGTATGCCCGCCTAAGGATACAGTGGTATCACACTCCGAGCGGCTACTTACGACACTTTTTGCCGGAATCAATTGGATATCTTCATAATCAAACACATTTTCCATCATTGCCCTCCTCGAAAACAAACCGATGCAAAGATAGGGTTTTCGGTTTCAATTCGTCTTATACATAGTTTCATCTATATTGTCTTTGCTGGGTCTCGTCTTGTGATCGTTCCATTACAAAACAAAGCGAACTTGATAGAAATCAATTTTCTTTTTCTTACCGAGGAATATCATTCTGTTGAGGGATTAGGAATTTTAATCCCATTAGAGGTAGCAGGTGTGAGGTGTGTTAGAATGGCTGATGATTTGTCACTCGATAATGTAGATCCCATCAACCAAAATGCCGGTAGGCTTATGGAGGGATTTATTGAATCTGGCTTCTATAAGCGTTTGAAAATCCTTTCACACGAAAAGGATCTCCTTAATAGGAATATTTATCAGCATCTCAAGGATTATGAAACCAAAAGACATGAAATAGGTAATAATTTAGTAGCAAAATTTATACCCGTCAAGAAGTTCAATTATGATTATCTGGGTTTAAATGAGTACTTGTACGATCGAGGTCTCCTACAGAAACTAACGAAGCTGTCGAGCTCCAATTTTCAAAAGAATCCAGATTTGCTTGAGCTGTTTAAACCGTACAGCCAGAAACCGAACTACTATATCAAGCCTTCTTTTAATAAGGCGGGTAGAGAATTTCTGAGATTGGAAGAACCTCCGGAAATCGAGTTAGACCTAGAAGAGGCATCGATAAGAAAAAGGGCTAATTGGCTGTGGTTAAGAGCTGCCGAAGGGGAGTATGAGGCGTTAAAGAAGCAAATGGAACGATGTCAGCAACTGTTTCTCATCGGAAAAATCAAACATAAATTTGGCTCGGTTGCAAGGATCCAAAAACCAATCGTCTATATTTGTCACAAAATAACCGATGAGCAAGCGATAAATAAACTTATTGAATACGGGAAACCGGACATTGGCCGTCTCATGCATTATATGATGAAAGGATTTATTTCAAAAAGTGAATTGGAGTCATTTAGACAATTAACTGATATTAAACTAAACTTTGTCATCCTTGATTTGGAAGAGGAAGCAAGAATGATGAAAAGTATTGACCATTAACCGCTAAATCTTGTTTCTTATCAATTTTTTATAAAAGGGTATGAAGTAAGATAAAGTCATACCCAATCAAGGAGGAATAAGAAAATGTCTAAAGCAGTTTATCAATTAGAATCATTAACTTGCCCATCATGTATTAAAAAGATTGAAACAACGCTCAACAAAACAAATGGTGTAGAATCTACTAAAGTGCTATTCAATACAAGCAAAGTGAAAATAGAATTTGATGAAGTTCAGGTGAAAGCAAGTAAAATAGAAGAAACTATTAAGAAATTGGGATATCCAGTGCTCTCATCAAAGGTTTCTTAAATTAACAATTCAATCGATCCCCCCTCCCCCGAGGATATATATATAAGACTTATTCCTGTTTTAGGAGCCATCCTAACTAGGAAAAGTCTTTTTTTATTAAATAAAAAGAGTACTTGATGGCGGTCAATTACTTTTCTACAGGTTCAATTTAAGATAAGGATAATAAGAGTTGCAGGGGGAATAAATGATGGAGACCATTAACAAGCAGAAAAACCATATTACCGCTATCTCATTTGGTTTACTCGTGATTGGTTTTTTAGCGAGTGTCATGGGAAGTGGTAAAATAAGCGATCTTGCGTTAATCATCGCTACTATTCTAGCAAGCATCCCCATATTCATGAAAGCCTATCAAGCCTTACGAATGAAAGCTTTTAGTATTGATTTATTAGTAAGCATCGCCGTCCTAGGTGCGGTTTACCTCCGAGACTATACCGAATCATCTGTAGTTACATTTCTCTTCTTATTTGGAGACTATTTGGAAGCACGTACATTAGAAAAAACCCGTTCTTCATTAAAGGAACTGGTTGACATGGCCCCACAAGAAGCCACGGTTATCCGGGGCGGAACCACTACGATCATCCCAGTCGAAGCAGTAGTGGCAGGGGACCGAGTGATTGTTCGTTCAGGGGGGAAGGTTCCAGTTGATGGAAGGATTCTTTCTGGGCAAGCAGCTTTAAATGAAGCAGCGATAACGGGTGAATCCATCCCAGCAACGAAAAGAGCGGATGACCAAGTTTTTAGTGGTACAATGGTAGATAATGGATATATTGAGATTGTCGCTGAAAAAGTAGGGGATGACACTACTTTTGCAAAGATTATTGAACTGGTCGAAGAGGCACAGGAGTCAAAAACGAAAACTGAAAAGTTCCTTGATAAGTTTTCAAGTGTATATACACCTGCAATCGTTATCTTGTCTATTTTGGTCTATGCGTTCACACGGGATCTAAGATTGGCGATCACCTTTCTAGTGATTGCATGTCCAGGTGCCTTAGTTATTGGTGCGCCCGTTTCAAGTGTTGCTGGTATCGGAAATGGCGCGAAAAATGGTGTCCTTGTGAAAGGGGGGGAAATCCTCGATACCTTCTCCAAAGTGGATATGATCATTTTTGATAAAACGGGAACGCTAACAAAAGGGAAGCCCGAAGTAACAGCTATTAAGACGTTTAACAAAAGGCCAGAGAATGAACTTTTGCAGCTGGTAGCCCGAGCTGAGACCATTTCTGAACATCATTTAGGGAAAACGATTGTAAAAGAAGCCCTGGCAAGACATTTACACGTTCCTTTGAATAGCGATTCGGAAATGGGTGAGGTCATTAGGGGGCGTGGAATCCACGCAACCATTAATGGCCATACCCTTGCTGTAGGGAACCGAAAATTGATGGATAGCAAACATATACACATTTCACAAGAGGCTGCTGAGTATGTGGAAAGTCAAGAAAAGGCAGGGAATACGGCTATTTTTTCAGCAGTTGACGGTGAGTTGGAGGGGATTATCTCGATTGCCGATCAAATTCGAGAGGATGCCCACTCAGCCCTAAAAGCTATGAGAAACAGTGGTGTAAAGAAGATGATCATGTTAACGGGTGATAACCAACATACAGCAGAATTGGTAGCTAAGAAATTAGGATTAGATGACTTTTTTGCCGAGTTAACCCCAGAAGACAAAGCTAATTATGTAAAAAAACAAAAAGAAGCGGGTTATGTGGTTGCCATGGCTGGTGATGGAATAAATGATGCACCGGCTATTGCGATTGCAGATATCGGACTTGCCATGGGCGAAGGTGGAACGGATGTAGCAATGGAAACAGCGGACATTGTTCTAATGGCGGATAAGTTATTGCAATTGTCACATGCGTACTCCTTATCCAAAGCAACGATGCGGAATATGAAACAAAATACCACTTTTGCTGTATTAACTGTAGTTGTATTACTAATTGGTGTTTTGGTTGGATCCGTCCAATTGGCCGCTGGTATGTTCATCCATGAAGCAAGTGTATTACTAGTAATTTTGAATGCGATGAGATTAATTCGCTTTAATAATAGAAGAACAAAAGAGTCTAGAAAGGTACCTGTTATCCATCCATATGAAATCTAAAAGCTAGGAGTGAAGGAAATGGTAGAAACGAATGCCCATTGCTGTAATCATACCGATTCCAAAGGAACACATAAAGTGTGTGTTTCTTTGGTGCCGATTTTTAATCATTTAGAAGAAAAACAAATGAACGAGATCATGAAGACGACAAACTCCGTTTCTTATAAAAGAGGAGAAATTATTTACCAAGCAGGAGACAAATCAGACGCTCTTTATATTGTAAATAAAGGGAAAATAAGAATTTACCGGTTAGCGGAATCGGGTAAAGAGCAGTTGGTACGTATCCTCAATCCGGGCGATTTTACGGGAGAACTGGCTTTATTTAATGAAGCCCTTCATGAATCTTTTGCTGAAGCAATGGAAGAGACCCAAGTTTGTATGATCAATCGTTCAGACTTACAGGAGTTTCTATTAAAATACCCTTCCATTTCATTAAAAATACTAGCAGAGTTTTCAAATCGATTGGAGCAATCGGAAAAACAAACGACCCGATTTGCAACCGAGAAAGTGGACACAAGAATTGCCCTGTTCTTAGTAGAGTGCCTGCCAAATGGAGGCCAACCACAAGAGGTTAAACTACCGATGAGTAGAAAAGATTTAGCCTCCTATTTGGGGACGACGCCCGAAACGATCAGCCGCAGGTTAGCTGACTTAGAAGCAGCGGGTTTAATCAAACAAAAGCCGCACAAAATCATTGAAATATTAGATCTAGATGGACTGCTCCTTGTTTAAAGGAGCTTTTTTTTTGCCTATCGATCTTCCGTTCAAATGGGGGATCCCACCAAGAGACTATCAAATAAAAGGAAAGTTCCGTTTAAATTGGGAAATACCCATATTTCCTTAAAAATAAAGGAAGTTTTTCCGTTTATAATATCCAAATCTTTAGATTTTGTCTTATTTAGAGCAGTTTATCGGAATATCTCCGCTATATCTGCTTTTAAGCTTCCTCTACATACATTAGCCGGAAATTCTCCGCCTATGAATTCTCATACCTACACGAAAATCAACAACGAATAATAACAGAGACTTTTTATATATAAAAAATGAAAACTTGATGAAGGTCAATTAATAATGATAATCATTATCACTATAATGTAGGTACTGTAGAACGATTGATATCTACAAAAATGATTCCCAGTAAAGGAGTTTAAGTTGATGTTGGAAACGAATTGAAATGATAGTGATTCTCAAAGAGATGAGAAAGAGAAGAATAATATTGAAGTATGGGAGGATCTTGTCAACATCCAAAGCTTGGTACTTTCCTTGCTTATTTGCAGCATTACCGCTCTTGGTGGGTATTTCATTGCCCCAAACGAACCGCCAAAGCCGCTATTCTATGGGCTTTCTGGGGGCTTTCATTGTCTTTATTTACAGCAGTATCTGCAGGATGGGTGAATATCGGCGGCGTTTTATTAATCGGGTTGGTAGCAGGGGTTCTTCACCGGTGGGGGATTAATTACGGTGTTCAATTTATGATTCTCTACTCGGCTCCCTGGATCATTACGAAACTAGTTGGGTAAGGCAAATCTTTGGGGGGAAATCCCCTTTAATGAGGTGAAAGAAAACTATGAATCAAATCACGCAAAGGCCCGCCATTGGCAGTGCACATAGTAAGTTGATATTACTCGGTGAGCACTCCGTTGTTTATGGAATGCCGGCAATTGCCCTGCCCTTCCCGCTATTAGAAGTGGTTTCTACCGTTGAGAAAATATCTGATCAAATTACGCTTATATGTGACTACTATCGTGGTCCTCTTGGGCAAGTCCCACATAAATTAAGAGGCATAGCTTCATGTATTAGTGAGACGCTGCACATTTTAAATCAGCCTGAGAAGGGACTGTTGATTCGACTGCATTCCTCGATTCCGATTGGCCGCGGATTAGGCTCAAGTGCGGCCATAGCGATTGCGATTGTCAAAAGCCTGTTTGCTTTTCATAGGCAAAGTCTTGAACCGAAGGTGTTGATGTCCCTTGTCCACAAGGCAGAAACCTTTGCGCATGGAACTCCAAGCGGAATAGACATGGCTGCAGCGCTTAGTGATTTCCCGATTTGGTTTCAAAAAGGGAAAAAGATAAGGAATTTGCAATTGGGAGGGCCACTTTTTCTAATTGTCGCTGATACAGGTCATTTTGGTGATACACGTGCTGCGGTATTAAGTGTAAGGGATAAGTTTAGAGCTTACCCTGAAAGTACACAAAAATCAGTGAATCAACTTGGAGTTATCACGCTTGAGGCGCGGGCAGCACTTTCAGCCGGCAATCTGGCGTGGCTGGGAAGCTTATTTGACCAGGCTCAAGCTGAGTTAGTCGATCTTGGCGTCAGTGATGACACTATTAATAGACTAGTAGATACGGCCAAAAAGGCAGGCTCACTCGGAGCAAAATTAACAGGTGGCGGCCGGGGCGGCTGTGTCCTGGCACTTGCTAAGAATCTAGCACATGCAAAGAGGATAGCCAATACCTTAATAAAGGCTGGGGCATCAAACACCTGGTATTTTCGCTTAGATGGCAATGGATAATCTGGCATCTGTTTAGCGGAACCAAGGGATTGTTGATTCATAATTGAGGAAAGTGGGGACCTACTTGAAGGCGACGGCACGAGCACATACAAATATTGCATTAATTAAATACTGGGGGAAACGTGATGAGTCTCTATTCTTACCAATGAACAACAGCCTCTCGATTACATTGGATAAGTTCCACACCACAACAGCGGTTGAATTTTGTCCCTGTCTTCCAGTTGATCTGTTTATTATGAATAATCAATTAACAAGTAGCGCGGAAATGGCCAGGATTACACATTTTCTAGATCGGATCAGAGGTATGTCAGGAAAAAGATGGCATGCAGTCGTGCATTCTACAAACAATTTTCCCACCGCTGCTGGTTTTGCCTCTTCCGCATCTGGTTATGCAGCATTAGCTGCGGCTGCGACAAAAGCTATTGGTCTAGATTTAGGTTATAAAGCCTTATCCCAATTGGCTCGGCTGGGATCTGGATCCGCATGCCGATCCATTTATGGAGGGTATGTTGAATGGCAAAAGGGTGAAAAGAGTGATGGAACTGACTCCTTTGCCAAGCCAGTTCTAGAGGGGGGCGATTGGGATTTAAGTATCGTTTCTGTTCTAGTAACCGATACACCTAAGACGGTCTCTAGTCGAGAGGGGATGAAACGAACAGTTGAAACTTCTCCCTTTTATTCGGGCTGGCTGGACAGTGTTGAAACAGATTTTCTACACGCAAAAGAAGCATTAAACCATCATGATTTTGAATTACTGGGAAGCATCATCGAGTCAAACGCATTAAAGATGCATGCAACAACCCTAGGGGCCAATCCTCCCTTTATGTATTGGAATAGTGCAACACTAGATGTGATTAAAGAGGTTCAATCGCTTCGCTCCGGCGGTATTCAAGCCTATTTTACGATCGATGCAGGGCCTAATGTCAAGGTTCTTTGTCAACCTAAGGATGAGCAGGCTGTAAGGGAATCCCTAGAAAAATTACCTAATGTTCAAAATACCTATCTGTGCCATCCGGGACCTGGTCTTACATATTTGTAATCGTATCACTGGAATTGGAAGTAGACTTTTATTAATCGAGTACTAACGAAGGGATGAGAAAATATGACTTATTCAAGCTATCGGGTATCTGTACCAGGAAAACTAGTCATTGCCGGTGATTACGCTGTTCTTGAACCTAAACAGCAAGCAATTGTGATGGCTGTCAATCGATATATCACAGCGACGATTGAACCATGCTGGCAGAACCAGCTGTCGCTTCCACTGTTTGGATTGGAGAATGTGACCTGGGGCTTCAATCATAGCAAGGTTCACTTTAGTGTTTCTGACCGACGCTTACACTTCATTGAAAGTTCAATCGAAGTGGCCTGTCAATTTTTACAGGAAAATTCAATCCCACTAAGGCCATTTCATTTAAGGATTAGAAGTGAGCTAAGTGATCCCGCAACGGGCCGTAAATATGGGCTTGGATCCAGTGCCGCTCTCGTAGTTGCCGTCATTTCAGCCATTTTACGGTTAAATAGTGAGGGGAATGTTCCTCCTACTCTTGATCAAATCTTTAAGCTTTCCGCAATCGCCCATTTAAAATCGCAAAAAAATGGTTCAGGAATTGATATTGCCGCTTCAACATATGGAGGATGGCTAGTCTATTCAGCCTTCAACGCTAAGTGGGTGTTGAAGCAATTATTGGAAGGGACCGCCTTAAGAGCGCTTGTAAAAAAACCTTGGCCTAATCTGTCGATTACCCCTATAAAACCAGCATCACATTTCCATTTAAGTGTTGGTTGGACGAAGGAGTCGTCATCAACGGCCCCGATGATTAAGATGGTCCAAGAATTTCGCAGACGAAATCGAGAACCATACGACCAATTCTTAGTGAAAAGCTCGATGGCAGTTGCCCGCTTGGTGCAGAGCTTTCAGAAGGACGATCGTCTCGAAGCTATTTCAAGCATAAGGCAAAATCGGGAAGCGTTGTTGATGCTTAGTCAACAGGCCAATATCCGATTGGAAACATCAAAATTAAAGGATTTATGCGATGCCGCTGAAAAGTATGGCAGTGGTAAACCATCAGGGGCCGGGGGCGGGGATTGTGGTATTGCCTTCATGGAAGAAGAAAATCAGGCAGCGGAATTAAATAATGTTTGGCGAAATCACGGAATTACCCCGTTAAATTTAAGCGTTTCTTCAAACGGGGCACTTGTTACCGAATATACTTGTGAGATGTCTTTAAAAGAATATTTAGTTAGTGTTTAACATCGTTATGATGCCCGTAATTAAAATTGTTTGTGATTTATTTAACAAACTTATAACTTTTAAAGGGTGGAAAAACTACTTCGGGAAAAGGTGCTAGTTATGGAAATGGAAAAAATGGGTATAAACCAAGGGAAAAGGCAAGAGGCCCTGAGGAATAGTTTCTTGAAATCTATTTGTGTCGGTACGTTATTATTGGTTTTTACTGTTCTTTTAGTTGGTGGATTCTGGATTTTTAAAACGGAAGCACCAAGACCACTTGTGGTCACTGAAAATGGAGAAGTGCTTTTTACGAAAGACTCCATTAAAGGCGGACAAGCAGTTTTTCAAAAATATGCCCTGATGGATTATGGCAGTGTATTAGGAAATGGTTCGTACATGGGTCCAGATTATACTGCGGAAGCATTAAAAATCTATACAGAAGGTATGCATGAATTCTATGCTCAAAAGAATGAAAATGCATCATTTAAGAATCTAACGGCAGCAGAGAAAACAGTCATCCGTGAAACGGTAAAGGAGGAAATGCGCCATAATCGTTATCATAAAAACGAGGATACACTTGTTTTAACAGAGGCACAGGTTTACGGTTTACAACAAGTAAGAAGTTATTATCACGAAGTATTTACGAAAGGTGATGGCTGGGGCTTACAAGGTAAGTTAATTAAAGAAAAGGATTTACCTAGTACAAACCGTGCATGGGTAGCAAAAGGTGATCAAATCACACAAGTTGCCGATTTCTTCTTCTGGACTGCGTGGTTATCAAGTACCAACCGCCCAGGCGATAAAATTTCCTTTACCAATAACTGGCCTTATTATGAAGATGCGGGGAATGTAATGACCTACTCATCCATTCTTTGGAGTGGGGTCAGTATTACCGTTCTTTCGCTCTTTATGGCATTGATTTTGTATGTGTTCTACCGATATCATTTAGGAATGAAAGAGGCGTATACGCCTGGTAATTTTCCAAAAATAAACTTGAATACGATCCCTGTTACTTTATCACAAGTTAAAGCGGTTAAGTATTTTGTAATCGTTTCGTTGCTCTTCTTTATTCAAGTTATGTTCGGGGCGCTTCTAGCTCATTATTATACGGAACCTGAGAGCTTCTTTGGAATAAAGTGGATTGCAGAATTACTGCCGTTTAGCATCGCGAAAGGAATCCACCTCCAACTTGCTATCTTCTGGATTGCGACGTCTTGGTTGGGACTAGGTATTTATGTGGCCCCGCTTGTGGGCGGTCACGAACCAAAGCGCCAGGGGCTGCTTGTCGATATTTTATTCTGGGCATTAGTCGTATTGGTGTTTGGCAGTATGCTTGGGCAATGGTTAGGAGTAAAAGGATACCTAGGTAACAACTGGTTTATGTTTGGCCACCAAGGCTGGGAGTACTTAGAGTTAGGGCGCTTCTGGCAGTATATTTTAGCACTTGGAATGATTATTTGGTTATTCATTCTGTTTAGAGGAATAAGGAGCGCGCTAAAGCGTGAGTCCGATCGAGGCGGTCTTGTTCATCTGCTCTTTTATGCCTCGATTGCCGTGCCGTTATTCTATGGATTTGCCTTTTTAATTCAACCAGATACTAGCTATACGATGGCAGATTACTGGCGCTGGTGGATTGTTCATTTGTGGGTGGAGGGGATTTTTGAAGTCTTTGCCGTTGTTATTATTGGGTTCTTATTAGTTCAAATGAAGCTGGTAACAAAGAAATCCACGGTTAAGGCCTTATATTTCCAAATTACGATATTACTAGGCAGTGGTGTAATCGGAATTGGTCACCATTATTACTATAATGGCTCAGCAGAAGTTTGGATCGGATTAGGTTCTGTCTTCTCAGCGTTAGAGATTATTCCACTTACCTTACTGATTCTTGAAGCCTATGAACAATATAAAATGCTTCGTGATGGAGGAGTCGATTTCCCATATAAATCAACTTTTTGGTTCTTAATTTCAACCGCACTTTGGAATTTAGTGGGTGCAGGGGTCTTAGGATTCTTGATTAACCTTCCCGCTGTCAATTATTTTGAGCATGGTCAGCAGTTAACCCCTGCTCACGGTCATGCAGCGATGATGGGCGTGTATGGAATGTTCGCCATTTCCTTACTTCTGTTTGCTTTACGAAATGTAGTCGATCCGAAGGTCTGGAATGACAAGTTGCTCAAAATTGTTTGCTGGTTGTTAAACATTGGATTAGCAGGGATGGTCTTCATTACCTTGCTGCCAATCGGTTTGGTTCAGTTGAAGCTTGCTTATGAACAGGGCTATTGGGCTTCGCGTGATCCAAAAATCCTTTATGGTCAAGATTTGGTGCATAATTTGCTCTTAATACGTGCGGTTCCAGATACGATTTTCTTGCTTGGGGTAATTGGCTTAGTTTACTTCAGTATAAAAGTGTTCTTTAATCTTCGCAAACCGACACATGGTGAAAATGAGCCACTACCTGTTGTGGATTTAACCTTGGAGGAAGACTAAGGCTAAGAAAAAAGGGTTTTTAAGAGGGTTAATTGAAGTATATAGAGAGGGGCTGCATCTTTTTTGCGGCTCCTCTTGATTCTAAAGATTACAATATTGATTTGATTCAGTACATGATCAAGAGGATAGAAGATTAAAAAAAGCTGGGTTCCTTTCTAACTTAGGAAAAACCAGTTAGGTAACAATAAAAGTTCCTCGAAAAGATTTTAATAGGTTTGTCCTTTGGTTTGCTTTCAGACCTCCATTACGGTGAGGTAGTAGAAGTCTGTCCTTTTTTTGCAACTTTTAATTCTAGTTTTTCGCTTAAGAAAGTGGAGCCAAGTACCAGGATGCCGCCAATCATTTGTATCCATGTCATGCCTTCATGTAAGAAAAGCGCGGCGATGATTACGGCTGAAATCGGATCAATATAACTAAGCACAGCAATTGTTTGCCCTTTGAGCTCTCGAATCGATGTAAAATATAAAAAATAAGCCAACCCGGTATGCACAGTACCAAGGATTAAGATAAAAATAATCGAAGTAGAGTTTAAACCAGTAAAATTAAGATTTCCCTGCCAAAGGATATAGGGAAGCAGGACCAAAGCGGCTGCCATTAATTGCACTAACGTGGTTTCAAACCCGGATAAATTTTTGATGAATTTGTTCATTAAAATCACACTTGCATATAATGCGGCCGCTAAAAGACCATAGAGAATACCTACGATATGATTCTGCGAACTGTCAGTACTACCTGATCCGGGATTAACGATTAAAAATAGACCAATCATTGCGGTGATGATGCAAATAACTTTTACACTCGTTAGTTTTTCTTTCAGAACCCAAGGTGCTAAAATCATCACAAAGATTGGCGCAAAGTAATAGCTAATGGTGGCGTTGGATATCGACGTAAACCGATAGGCTTCAAATAAACATATCCAATTAAGGCCAATCGCCGCCCCTGATAATAACAGCAGCAGGGCATTATCTTTTAATGCTTGATAAGATGGCTTTTGTTTGACAAGGAAACTAACAATCAGCAGAAAGAGACTTCCGATTACCCCTCGTAAGAATGCAATTTCACTTGAAGATAGATCAATCTTTTTGACAAAAACGCCAATGCTTCCAAAAATAAGCATGGTCATGATAAGTCTCATTTTCCCTTTCAAGTCGATTTCCCCCTATTTCTTAATCCAAAAACAAAATGAATTATGTACTTTTATCAGCCTATTAAAAAAGCAAAACTTCTTTATAAAAGAGCTTCCTCATAAGACAACATATTACCATTATACAAACGGAAGTAGGAGGAATAAAACTCCTCTTTTTAAATAATTGGACAGGTTTAGGGTGTTTGCCTTTACACATAAAGGACTTGCTTCATATTTTAAGAGTAGGTTCAATTATGAAGGAGGATGTACATGCAATTAGATTATCAGCAAGCGCGCCGTTTAGAGGGGCAAATGATAAAGTTTAAAAATAGCCAAGGGGAATGGTCCATTGGAAGAGTTGTAAAGGTAAAAAATGATGGTCTTGAGATTGAAGAATTAAATTCTTCAAGTGCTAATGATGGATACGGATTTGGCTTTTTTAATCGGAGACCGTTTTTTAGACCGCCATTTTTTAGAAGATCATTTTTTAGACCACCTGTTTTCTTCCCATTTGTTGGATTTGGATTCTCACCTTTCTTCTTTTAATATCTAAAAAAACATTGGGAGCTAAATCCCAATGTTTTAACTTCCTAAAGAGATGGACTCCACTTTAGTTTTAGGCATTTTAACATTTCCCGCCATAATTCCACCTAAAATAAGAACAACTCCGAGCCATTGTGAAAGGCTTACGTCCTCGGCTAAGACAAGTGATGACAAAATAACAGCAACGGGAAGTTCAGAGGCTGTTAATATGGTTCCAAGTCCTGGGCCGATATGCTTCATTCCAATTGAAAATAAGAGCGGCGGCAAGGCTACTCCAAATAACCCAAGGAACAATCCATACGGTGCTACGCCCATTAAAACGGGTAAATGGATTAAATCCGTTGGCGTGAAAAACAAGAAAACAGTGATCAATCCGCCAGTGGAGAGCAGTGCGCTTTTCTGTACAGGTGGTGTATCTTTTTCCACAGAGCCGCTAACAAAGATGAGAGCGGTATACGTTAAAGCAGAAAGCAGCCCCCAAACTGTTCCCTGCCATGATATTTCGACGCCGCCTTCAGCAATAATGCCCGCTGCTAGAATGGAGCCGATGATTAGAATACCAATCGAAACCATTTTCCCGTTACTTGGTATTTTTTTATAAACAATCCATTCAAAAAAAGTACCAATCCATACAAATTGAAATAAAAAGATGATCGCAAGTGATGCATCAAGGGTTTGCAGGGACTGATAATAAAATACTCCAGTTAAACCAAGTGGAATTCCTGATAAAAGTAATTTTCCTATTTTAGGCAGCGTAAGTTTTTTCTTTTTCGAAAAAAGAGCGACTACCCAGATGAGCAAGGTCCCAAGTAAGTATTGAGATCCTGTTACCTGTGTCACGGTAAAACCGGCCGAGTAGGCAAGCTTTACAAAGGTTGATAATACTCCGTAACAGCATCCTCCTAAAAAAACGATGAGTGCGTATTGCCAAGTTTTCATTTTTTCTACTCCTTTCAGTCCATAAAAAAAGCCACACAGCTCTTATGTGAAAGCTGTGTGGCGAAAATAGAGATACCTCTAGAAAAGTCCACGAACAAATAAATTTTGATATTTAATTTAACTTTGTTACTTTAAACCAAATGATAATGAATGTCAATGGAATTTTGTCTCAAAATAGAGCAGTCCTTATTGAACGCTCTATTTTGTTATTTCTTCCTTAAAACCATACCTTCCTTTGTAATAAACTTGAATAACGTAAATTGTATGAAATGGATGATTTCAATTCATATTAAATGAAAGGAGGCATCAAGGAAATGAATTTTACTTGGTTATTTGGGCTATTATTTTTATCTCAACAAGTGAATATGCCGGACAGCTTATTAATTACTAACAACGGGCCCCCTTTATCGGTTGTTAATTGCACTGATTTAACGATTAACTTACCTGGCTTACCTATTATTAATACAGGAAAGTTAAAAAAATGTATGGATCAAATTGACAAACATGTTTCTAAAATGCCTAAAAATGCAATGAAAGATGAGTCCGGAAAAATTATACCCGAACATGTTGGTTATCGCTTATATCGTCAAAGGTTCACAGAAAAAGTTTTTTCTTATTATTTTAACAATGGTGCATCTAAAATAGAGGTCCCCTTACTTGCCATTTATCCTAGAGTTGACAGTGAATTACTTGGAAATATTCAAAATGAAAAAATCGGAAAATATGTAACATCCTTCAACGCGTCTAACAAAGGACGAACTAATAACATTTATCTCGCAACAGAGGCTATTAATAATTTTGTTCTTTTCCCAGGTGAAATATTTTCCTTCAATAAAGTTGTTGGAAAAAGAACAGCAGGAAAAGGATACTTGCCTGCACCAGTGATCCTAAGAGGAGAATTAGCAAAAGATATTGGCGGTGGAATCTGTCAGGTATCATCTACCCTATTTAATGCAGTAGATAATGCCGGATTAGAAGTTACTCAGCGTTCCTCACACAGCAAAAAGGTAACATACATTCCACCTGGGCGGGATGCAACCGTTAGTTGGAACGGACCAGATTTTGTTTTTAAAAATAAATACAATCAACCAATTCTAATACAATCAAAAACAGAAGGAAACAAGTTAACCATTGAGATATATTCTTCAGATGTCATTAACTATACTCCTAAAAAAGTGCCACACCTTCCTTATGATCAAAATCACCTACCCAAGTAAGGTTATTGGATCGATCTTCTTTGATATTAGTATAAAGCAATATAAAGGCACAACACTTGCTGAGACTAAGAGTACGTTTGGGATTCAATTAACATAAACATGATTAAACTACAACTGCCTGTCTCTTATTTTGAGAGACAGGCAGTTATTTTTTGCTACCTGAAAGGTGAATACTAAGCATGTAAAAAATCAAACTAGACCCTCCTATTTTACCTTCTGAACAACTGTGAAAATAAAGTAAGGTTGTCCTTATACTTCGTACATAAAGACCCCTAAAACTGGAAAACTATATAAAAGTTGGGGGTGGTTTAAATTGAAGAAAAGAATCGTAAAGACGCTTTTTAAGAAGTTCAATACAGAACCACAATTTCAGGAACAGTCCAATACAAAGGATATTGAACGAAAAAAACAAGATATTAGCAGCCATTATGAGCAAAATTTAGAGACATTTAAGTCTATTTTCAGTTTTCCTAAAAATACGGATATTAAAGTTCGCGAGTTTACCATTCGTGCACTCAATCGCCGTGCCTATATTATTTTCATAAGTACAATGGTTGACATACAAAGAATTCAGGAAGGCATTGTGGAACCGCTCCTTGAAAATGAGCTGACTACAGGGAAAATTGCAGATATTGTTTCATACCCCATCGAAAAAACATCCACAAATATTGGGGAAATTACGGAATTTATAACAGGTGGGATAACAGCTCTCTTTATAGATGGTGACACCCAATGCCATTTATTTGAAACAACCGATATTCCCGGCCGTTCTATAGAGAAGTCAGATAATGAAGTGATTGTTAAAGGGGCAAAAGAAGCTTTTAATGAAAGAGTAATTAATAATATTGCCTTACTTCGTAAAAAAATTAAAAACGAAAATCTGATCGTGGAGTCTCAGGTTATTTCCAAACGATCAAGAAACGATGTATTTCTTGTCTACCAACAGGACCTTGCAAATGATGAACTCCTTCAAACCATTAAAGATAAGTTAACTTTGCTTGATACTGATAGAATTCTCGATTTAAGTATCCTGGAGCAATATTTAGAAGAACGACCAAGGTCGCTATTCCCAACGATACTTTATACAGAACGTCCTGACCGGGCAGCCTCATTCATTGAAGAGGGTCATATTGTTATACTCATGTCCAATTCACCAAGCTGCCTGATCCTGCCGGCAACCTTTTGGGCCTTAATGCATTCACCGGAGAATCATTACTTGCGTGCACCTTATGGTAATTTTATTCGGTTATTGCGACTACTTGCTTTTCTTGTCGCTGTGTTTTCCTCTTCTTTTTATATTGCGATTACAAACTATCATGTTGGAATGATTCCACCGGATTTGTTAATGGCGTTCGCCGGAACAAGGGAAAGAGTTCCCTTTCCATCCATCATTGAAATCTTGATGATGGAAGTAGCCTTTGAACTTATTAGGGAAGCTGGATTACGTGTTCCAACCCCTATTGGGCCAACCATCGGGATTGTAGGTGCCTTAATTCTTGGTCAAGCTGCCGTTCAAGCGAATATCATTAGCCCAATTGTCATTATTGTCATTGCCTTAAGCGGCTTGAGCTCATTTATTATTAGTGATTTAAGTATGAATTTTGCGATTCGCATCACACGCCTTGTGTTTATTTCCTCGGCAGGTTTTTTGGGTGTTTATGGGTTGACTGCCTTATGTATGGCCTTTCTCTTTTATTTAGTGTCTTTAAAATCATTTGGCACACCTTACTTTGCTCCGATGACGCCGCATTTCTTCTCGTCAAAGGACCTTATTATTCGTCATCTTCCAATAAAAGAAAGGTTCCGCCCCGGTTATTTAAAACCAAAGGATATGGTCAAACAAAGAAAGGAATAAAAAATATATGAAGCAGCAAGGAAATCTTGGCATACGTGAATATGTATCCATTGCTATATTAATGGTGGGTGCAAAGGCAATGGAAGATACACCAACCCATCTTTATAGTAAAGTACAGAACGCATCATGGATGATTCCGATCCTGTCAGCAGGTTTATTTTTTATTCCACTCTTTTTATTACTAAAGACCTTGACGCTGTTCAAAGACAAAGATTTATTTTCCGTTATTCAAAAATTACTTGGAAAATACCTTGGTTTTATCGTGTGCCTTCTTATCTTTTTGATTAGTTCCTATGCCATTTCGTTTGATACTAGGTCCTATGCAAATATTATTCGAATGTTCTATTTTAAAACCACGCCTAATCTCATTATCTATGCCCTCTTAATGGCCGTTTGTACATATGGTGCTAAAAAAGGGATTCAGCATATCGGCTCGGTTGCTTACCTAATCGTGTACCTTGTAGTGGTCTCTTTGTGGTTTGCTTTAATGTTAAGTACTCAAGAAAGTACGATACAGGCAATATTTCCAATCTGGGGTCCTGGTAAATTAGAAATTTTGAAGCAAAGCTCTCAGAGGGTGACTCTTTTTGCTGACTTTTTTCTGTTTACTATGTTCATTCCGTTTCTTACATCCATTAAAGAATTTAAAAAAGGCACATGGTTAGCCTTTGTTTATGTCAGTATCCAAATTAGTGTGGCGATTCTTATTTTCATATGTATGTTTGATGTAGGCATGGGTGGAATAGGTTACCCATTCCATACAGCCATTCGTTTTATTTCAATAGGATCCTTTCTACCGAATGTTGAAATCATCTTCTTCGTCACATGGTTAATGTCTGCTTTTATACGCTTTACTGCATATCTCTATCTAAATACCCTTATGTTCGGTCATCTTTTTAAAATTAAAGACTTTGAATACTTAATTCCATCACTTGCGACCATTTATTTATTGATTGGAAGCATACCTGAAGCAGCCGTTACTGTGAGCACAGAATTTAAAGCGGTATCCCTAAATATAGCCGGACCTACGTTTGCTGCCATTTCGCTCATTTTATGGTTAGCGGCACTGTTAAAAGGAGAATTTAAACATGAAAAAAACAGGAACAGTATGTAACATATTGATGTTTCTATTTATTGTTTGCTTATTAACAGGCTGTTGGGATAAAGAAGAATTGGAAGATAAAGCCTATGTTATTGGGCTGGGTATTGATCATTCAAATCATAAAGGAAAAATAAAAGTGACGATGTTACTTGCTAATCCTGAAGTTGGGAGTATGCAAGGCGGCGGTGGTTCTACAGAAAAGCCTAGAGAAATCATCACCTTTGAAGCCAATGATTTCATTGCAGCGAAAGGGACGGCCAATGCGATTATCTCACGCTCGATTAGTTATGAATTATTAAAAATCTTTGTTGTTTCGGAGGAATACGCAAAAGACCCAAATTTTTTATCGACTTTTTCCGACGTCCAAAAAGACAAAGAAATTCGACTGGATAGTCATTTAGCGGTATCGAAAGAAAATGCAAGCGAGTTTTTTCTGAAAAATCATCCAAAAATGGAGACAAGACCACATAAGTACTTTCAATATATGGTTAGTCATGGGATTGAAAATGGATTGATCCCAGATTCGACCTTATTTCGTTTTTTTAACACAACCTACAGAGAGACTGAACTATTTTTGGCGATGTACACTTCCGCCGAAAAGGAAAAGAATCCTAAAGTTCAAAGGGAAGATGAATACATGGCGGGTCAAGTGAATGCCACAGGTGAGCTTGATGATACACAATTTATTGGCTCAGCGGTTTTCAGCAATGGCGTGATGATCGGAAAACTAAACGGTCAGGAAACACGCACGGTTAATATTCTTGATGATACCACGAATATCAAAGATATATTGATCGATTTACCAGATCCTTTTTCGAATAAAAAGAAACAGCTCGCGGCAAGAATCTTAAAAACAAAAGGTAATAAAGTAAAAATGAACGTGAAGAGTGCCAGGCTAAAGATTGATATCACGGTACCCTTAAAGATTGAAATTATGTCAAACCCATCCATGGTCGACTTTTCGAAGACAAAGAACCAGCAAATAGTAAAAAGACAAATTGTTAATCATCTCAAAAAAGTAAATGAAAAGCTTTTTAAAAAAACCCAAACGAAATTAAAAGGTGTACCATATCCCTTATCCATGTATGCACGAAGGTATTTTGGTACCATTCAGGAATATAAAAAATTTAATTGGCGAAAATCGTACTTAAATGCTGATATTCGTGTGCACCCAAGTATTCAAATTATTGATTATGGGAAACAAACTAAATCACTGAAAAGGTAGGGTAGAAGGATGGGTCTTTTTATTTATGTTAGTCTATTTAGTATTATTGTCTATACTTTTGGATTTGCTGTCTCCTTATGGAAGGGCAAACAAAAGATGAGTGCAGTGGCCGTTTTATTCCTCACCCTTTGTATAATCATCCTGCCTTTCTTCTCGATATTATAAATTGCGAACGGTGTCAGGCACCGTTCGCAATTCGCTGATTGTAAGTAATAGATCGATATATTTAAGGGAGCATCTGTTTAACGGGTGCTCTTCCTAAGGTATCGGCTCCGCCTACGCCTAATACCATGATAGCCACGCGTGCTATCCCCTCTAACATGTACTATAACGCTTGATTATTAATAAATTATTAACTAGATATTAAAATTAGTTAACTTTCCCCATTTCGAAGATCAAATAGCTGATGATTGATCGCAACGGTATGTGGATAGACATCTTTGTACACCTGATAGAATTCTTTATAGCGCTGAACGTTTTCTGGGTTTGGTTCATAGACTTTATCGACTTTTATGAACACCTCTGCACATTCTTGAAGAGAGGAGAACCAATTCAATCCGGCTGCAGCAATCATTGCGGCACCCATACCCGGCCCTTGTTCATTTTGCAGCTTTACGACTCGTGCGTTAAAGACATCGGCTTGAATTTGCAGCCATAAATCACTTTTCGCACCGCCGCCAATCGAAATGACGGTGTCGATGGTCTTGCCATAGTTGCGGAAGATTTCGACACTCTCATTAATCGAGAAAACTATTCCTTCCATGACCGCCCGAGTAAAGTCACCTTTTTGGTGAGAGCTATCAATTCCAGTAAACGTTCCTCTTATTTTTGCATCGGCATAGGGAGTGCGTTCACCAACTAAGAAGGGAGTGAAAATCAGTCCATTTGCACCGATTGTCGATTGTGCGGCATCGTCTAGCAGACTGTCGAATGCTTGATCCTTGGCGAAGGTGTCCTTAAACCAAGTTAAGCTATAGCCTGCTGCAAGTGTGACGCCCATCGTATAGTAGGAGTCTTTTTGTCCATGATTGAAAAGATGAACCTTCCCGCCGTAGTTTTTGTTTTTATCATTCTCATAGGAAAGGAACACACCTGATGTTCCGATACTGCAAAGGGCAGTTCCTTCTGATAAAATACCAGCTCCAATCGCACCGCAGGCATTGTCCGCTCCACCTGCAAACACTTTAGTTGCAGAAGATAAACCAGTAAGTTTCCCAATCTCTGGTAGAAGCGTTCCGACGTAGTTCTCAGTTTCCACTAATGGAGGACAAATGGTGGAAGGGATTTCGAACGTCCGGAGGATATCCGCGCTCCATGACTTGTTAACGATATCTAACATCAGTGTACCCGCGGCATCCGAGTAATCCATGTTTATTTTTCCCGTTAAACGATAGCGGAGATAATCCTTTGGAAGTAAAAATACGTTTGTTTTTTCTAGATTTTCAGGTTCATTCTCTTTTACCCAGAGAATCTTTGGAAAAGTAAAGCCTTCTAGAGCTGGGTTTTTGGTGATTTCAAGCAATTTACCGCCTAGTTGCTGATCTATTTTTTTACATTGTGGCGTGGTTCGGGTGTCGTTCCAAAGAATCGCATTTCTGATTACTTGATGATTTTCATCGAGCAAGACTAACCCATGCATTTGGCCGGAAAAACTAAGTCCCTCAATGGCATCAGGGGTTATGTTTGATTCAGTTACTAACTGTTGTAAGGCATCGATAGTTTTTTTAACCCAATCTTCGGGATCTTGTTCGCTATACCCGGGGTGCTGCTGGATTAACGGGTAGTCCTTTGAAACCGAATAAGTCACTGTGCCTTCTTGGTCAACGAGTAGCACTTTAACAGAGCTAGTTCCTAAATCTACTCCAATTACATATTTCATAATGATTTCCCTCACTTAAGTTTTTCAACAGGTTATAAATGAACGCCATCCCTCCTGTATGACCAAAGGATAGCGTCCTATTCTTATTAAGCTGATTTTTTCCAAGTTCCTTCCATTTCTTCAAGAGTTTTTCCTTTTGTTTCAGGTACGAACTTCCAAACGAAGATGGCAGATAGAACACTCATTACTCCGTAAAAGCCATAGGTTACAGCACCGCTATATTCCATCATCATTGGGTACGTTGAGGAAATAAGATAGTTAGCGGCCCACTGCGCTGCGACTGCAATCGCAACAGCACGTCCACGAATATTATTTGGGAAGATTTCAGAAATCAAAACCCAGCAGATAGGACCCCATGACATCATAAAGGAAGCAGTGTACACAATAATGAAAATTAAAGTACTTACTCCGATTACATCAAAATAGGCCAGACTAGAAACCCCAAACATTCCAATAGCCATTCCGACAGAACCAATAATTAATAATGGTTTACGGCCCCATTTATCGACAGTCATAATCGCTACCAGAGTGAAAACCACGTTGATTAATCCCATAACGGTTGTCTGTAACATCGAAGCATCTTTTCCGGCACCCATGCTTTCAAATATCCTTGGTGCATAATACAAAGCAACATTAATTCCAACAAACTGTTGAAATACAGAAAGCAAGATTCCAATCACGATCACTGTTTTTCCGTAAGTAAATAGTTTCTCAGAAGAAGCATCTACTGTTTGTTTGATTTGTTGTAAAATTGATTTTGCTGCGGCAGAGCCATTAATTTTTGCAAGAATAGCAAGGGCCTTATCATCTTGATTTTTCAAAGATAAATAGCGGGGTGTTTCAGGTACCATTAGTAAAAATAACCCAAACAAGAGAGCCGGGACACCACATGATGCAAACATGTATCTCCAGCCAATATCATTGACCCAAGCTTGACTTTCTCCGCTCGAAATCGAAAAGTTAACGAAATAAGCAACAAGCATTCCTAGAATAATCATAAACTGGTTAAACGATACCAACCGGCCGCGGATATTTGCAGGAGCCACTTCTCCAATATACATCGGGCAAACAGCTGAAGCCAACCCAACACCAATCCCGCCTAAGATTCGATAAAGGTTAAATGCGATTAACAAACCAATCGTTGGTTCACCTTTTTCGAAAAATAGAAATTCCGGATAAGCGGCACCCAGGGAGGATACTAAGAAAAAGATTGATGCAATAATGAGTGAGTTCTTCCGGCCGAATTTTGAAGCAAAAACACCGGAAATGAAACCACCAATGATACAACCAATTAGTGCACTAGAGATGGTTGCGCCATGAATGAATGCTCCTAAATGGAGACTATCAATTAGATAGATTTGTAATGACTCCTCAGCACCAGATATAACAGCGGTATCATATCCAAAAAGCAGGCCGCCAATGGCAGCCACCAGTGTAATTCCAAAAAGATAAAGTGAGTTCTTTTTTTGCTCCATCGTATTGTTTAAAGACAGGTGACATTTTAGGAGACTATGTTTCAACTTATGTTATATAAAGCGTTACCATTTTGTTTAATAAATGAAGTATGGTAATCGTTGAAATCCTAAAAACTGTCTTTATCCTCCTTTTATTTTGGATGAAATAAAAATTCAAAAAAAGGACCCGCAACAAAAATTGGAATTCTTCAGTTGGCGGATCCATTAAGTAGGAGAAGGCGTATTGATTTAGATTATACCTCTAAAAGGTATTGGTTTAACAAAGCTTTCAAGCGTTCTGTTTTACCAGAAACATTTTTAATGTTGTCATTATTAAGCGCATAGGTTTCAAGGGTGTGGAAGTTGGCTCTGCCTTGAACGATATCGAGGCCAATTCCTTTCGTAAAGCTGCTGTAACGTTCGGCAATCACATTTTCAAAAGCACGGTCTTCGATTAATTTATGAGCCACTTTCAAGCCTCGGGCAAAGGCATCCATTCCAGCTACATGTGCATGGACAAGATCTTCCGCTTCAAAAGAAGTCCTTCTTACCTTGGCATCAAAGTTTAGCCCGCCGCGGCCAAGACCACCGTTTTGGAGAATTTCATACATTGCTAGGGTAGTAGAATATAAATCCGTTGGGAATTCATCGGTATCCCAGCCGAGTAAAGGATTCCCTTGGTTGGCATCAACGGAACCAAGAAGGCCGCTCGTTCTTGCCACACGTAATTCATGCTCAAACGTATGTCCAGCAAGTGTTGCATGGTTTGCTTCGAGATTTAATTTAAAGTAATCCTCTAAACCGTATTGTCTTAAGAAGGCAATCGTTGTTGCTGCATCTGTATCATACTGGTGAGTGGTAGGCTCTTTTGGTTTTGGCTCTATTAGGAATTGACCGGTAAAGCCGATTTCCTTCGCATAATCAACCGCCATATGCATAAATCTTGCTAAGTTATCAAGCTCTAGTTTTAGGTCGGTATTTAATAAGGTTTCATATCCTTCACGACCGCCCCAGAAAACATAGTTTTCTGCGCCAAGCAGTTTGGCTGTTTCTAAACCTTTTTTCACTTGTGCCGCAGCATAGGCAAATACGTCCGCATTGCAAGATGTAGCTGCACCATGAACAAAGCGAGGGTTGGTGAACATGTTCGCTGTGTTCCATAATAGTTTTGTATTACTTGTCTTCATGTAATCTTTAATCATCTCGACAATGATATCTAAATTTTTATTGGTTTCACTTAAAGTTCTGCCTTCAGGAGCAACGTCACGATCATGGAAAGCAAAGAATGGAACACCAAGTTTTTCAAAAAGTTCAAAGGAAGCTTCAACTCTAGCTTTTGCCAAATCCATACCAGTGAAGTGGTTCCACGGTCTTTCCATAGTCGCAGCACCAAATGGGTCGCTTCCATCTGCGGTAAAGGTATGCCAATAGGCAACGGAGAAACGTAGAATGTCTTTCATGGTTTTGCCGCCAATTACTTCCTCAGGATTGTAATACTTAAATGCTAATGGGTTTCTTGACTCCTTACCCTCATAAACCACCTTGTTTACGCTTCCAAAATAGGTATTCTTCATTGTTTGAACCATGTTTTTCCCTCCTGAAATTAAATAATTTTATAAAAATATGTAGCTTCAGCAATTCCTGTTAGTTTGTTGTTTGGATAAACTAACTTTAATCTGATTATATCTTACAAAAATAAAACGCTTTAATCAATAGTTTTTTTTAAACATTTTATGTATGAATTCATCAGTTATTGATTTATAATGGGAATATACTACTATAAAGATATCGGAACTTAGTTTATAAATTATACAAACGGGGTGCAACTTGTGATTATTGCGGATCAAATGTTAGTCAAAAAAATGAATCAAAAGGTACTACTGAATGAAATCGTTTCGAATTCACCTATTTCACGGGCAAGGTTATCTGAAATAACGGGTTTAAATAAATCGACTGTTTCTTCCCAAGTGAATACCTTAATTGAAAAGAACCTTATTTTTGAAATCGGACAGGGGCAATCTAGCGGTGGAAGGAAGCCTGTCATGCTCGTATTTAATAAGAATGCCGGTTATTCCATCGGGTTGGATATCGGTGTTGATTCTATCAATGGCATTTTAACGGATTTAAAAGGAAACATTGTCCTGGACCAATATCAACAGCTAGAAAAGCCTTCACTGGATACCAACAAAGACGTTTTATTTTCAATGATTGAGAACCTCATCAAGCAAATGCCAGATTCTCCTTATGGATTAATTGGCATTGGTCTATGTGTTCCGGGTCTTGTCAATACAGAACAAAAGGTCATGTTCACGCCAAACATCGACTGGAATTATAATCTAGACTTAAAATCGCTCATCGAACAGGAATTTAAGGTTCCTGTTTTTATTGAAAATGAAGCCAATGCCGGCGCATATGGTGAAAGAGTATTTGGGGCTGCTAAAAATTATGAAAACATCATTTACGTTAGCGTGGGAACTGGAATCGGGATTGGAATTGTAATTAATAATGATTTGTATCGAGGTGTTAATGGCTTTGCCGGAGAGATGGGCCATGTAACGATTGATTATAACGGACTCAAATGCAGTTGTGGAAACCGAGGGTGCTGGGAATTATACGCGTCTGAAAAAGCATTGCTAACTTCTTATCAAACCAACGGTACCATCTCTTCCTATCAGGAAATTATTAATCTGGCCAACCAAAATGATTCTGAAATATTAATGGCCTTACAAAATTTCGGCTTTTACCTTGGAATTGGATTAACAAGTATCTTAAATACATTTAACCCACAAGCGGTCATTATCCGAAATGACATTGTTGAAGCTGTGCCTATGGTTTTGAACTCGATTAGAAATTCGATTTCATCAAGGAGTAATGAAAAGTTCACTAACAGTCATGAGTTATTACTGTCTTCCTTAGGAAAAAATGCTCCCGCCTTAGGGACGTCCTCGATTATTATTGAACATTTCTTAGAGATGTTTACCGCGTAAAAAGCTGACTCAAATTTTGAGTCAGCTTTCATTTTTGTGGTACACATGCAAGTTTTCAACTTGTAGAAATAATATTGAAACTCCTGACATAGAAAAACACACAGTTAAATATTATTAGGAGGGGTAATTAATCATTCTATAAACCTATAAGGGGGGAGGAAATGACGATACAAAGTGGAAATGAGCGAACCATAAATCGATTTATCAAGTCGACTTTTCAAGCACTGGTTCAGGCTATTATTCCACCCCATTATAGAGAGAAAGATATGTTAGGAACTGTTCATGTAGCCGGAGCACTGGAATTACATGTGTATGAATATGTCATTTGGATATTGGAGCATTCGATCGCTCTCCCGGTAAAAGCGCAACTAAATTTAATCGATAACAAGTCCATGGCGAAAGCTACCGCTGAATTGTTGGACGCAGGTGCTGATCGGTTAATTCAGACGGGACAGATTATATATCCTCTTACTGTAAATGCATTTCCTGGCGGAGGTCTCTTCGCAGCACTTTCGCCGCTAGACAGGTTAAGGGCTATCACCCTCATAGAGCTGCTTGAAATTAATCTTGAAACCTTGAGTATTCCTTACAAAAATAATCCAGAACTTGTTCGTATTATGATGGATGCACTAAATGAACTCCCTATGTTTGGCCAGTATTCGGAATGGACAGCTTATGGAACCACACGACTATTTCCTCCTGAGTATAGAAGAGTGGAATACTTTTCACCTGGATGGTTTCAGACCCAATATCCGGGTCCCGCTTTTGGATATCGTGATTTTCGTGGATTCTTAGCAGTCATTCAACATAAGTAAGAAGGTGAATAACTTATGGCCAATCGGGACGTGATTGTCATTGGAGCAGGCGGGGGCGGAGCCGTTATTGCCAAAGAGTTGGGAGAAATGGGATTAAAGGTATTGGTATTAGAAGCAGGCCCCTGGTACGGCAACCAAAAGTGGCCCAATCCTAATATGCAGCCCGGAGCCGAATCCAGTTCGACACCTGCTGATTTGGATGTCATGCTTTATAAACAATTGTTGAACAAGCATGAAATGAATATGAATGATTTAGTTTCAGGAAGGTTTCGGTGGGGCCCGGCGGATCGCAGTCGTCCCCAATGGTTTCGGAATGCAAATCAGAAGGGGATCATTTGGCAATGTGCGGGTGTTGGTGGAACCACCCAAACCTATACGGCTAATTGCCCCCGGGCATATCCGTCCGCAATAGATAATGTCTGGCCTCTTTCTTATCGAGACCTTATTCCTTATTATGAAAAGGTTGAAGCGACATTACCGGTGAACTTTGCCGCGACTACGGCAAAGGAAGAAATATTTTATTATGGAGCGAGGAAGGCTGGGTGGGATTTGATTCCTACACTGGATGTGACTGTTCCAGGATATAGGCCTCAGCCTAATGCCATTTTGCCCCCAAATGAGAACATCACAAATCCTAACCTCTCCTTAGAGCAACTATCCTGGATGGAAGGCTGCACTCTTTCGGGCCATTGTATCAATGGTTGCCCGCATGGATCATCTGTAGACAAAATGGCAAAGCGTTCCACAAATGTCAGTTATGTTCCGCTTGCTTTAAAGACAGGCAATGTTTGTATTAGACCAAATACCTTTGCGATAAAAATATTAACAGAAAATAACCCTGCCAAAGGGCTCCGTGCCGTGGGAGTAAAAATAAGGGACACCTGGACAGGGGAGCAGGAAGAACTGAGAGCAGAAATCGTGGTGATGGCGTCCGGGAGCATTGAAAGTCCACGCCTCTGGTTAAATTCGCGACTGCCTGACAATCCATGGGTAGGAAGAGGCTTGGTTAATCATTATATGGACTGGTTATCCGGAATATTTGATGAGAAGGATTTGATTCCTATCTTGGGAACGTCAGAAATTAATCCCTTTGTAGGAAATACATGCGGGGCAAGGATGGACTATCCCGGACTTGGGGCGCTGCAGACGGTTGGGATGAGTCCGGGATTAACTGCTTCCTTTTATGGGGTGAGTGAGTCTGGGTACTCTTTCTTAAACCCGCCTAGTAAGGGTGATCCCTGGGATATCAAAGGGCGACTTTTCGGTTATGATTTAAAAGAAACAATGGACTCCTACCGTCGAACCTTAAATATTTTAGTTACTACTGATGATGAAGTTGATCAGCAAAACGGGATTACTCTCGACCCTGTCGTTAGTGATGAAAATGGACCTGTTCCTGTTGTGACATATCAGCCGACCAAACAATCCAGGAGGAAGCGTAGCGAGCTGATGCAGATAGCAGCAGATTTGTTACGAAAAGCGGGGGCAAAAAAAATTATTTGGTCAAATTGGCCGGCTGGAATGATGATTCATCTGGAAAGTACGATGCGAATGGGCTTCGTCGTGGATGAGAATTGCGAAGCATTCCAAGTGAATCGGTTATATATCGCAGACAATAGTGTCCATTATAACAGTTTGGGAGGAGTGAATCCTACTCTTACAACACAGGCATTAGCTACCCGTACAGCAGAAAAACTATTCAATAAGTATTTTAATTAGCATGCCTGGAAATCCTACCATCATACAAAGTTTGGTGGGGGCATGAAAACATGAAAATATTTGACTTAGTTCAAGATGTATTTGAACCATTTATGGACGGCGAGAAAAGACCATTAAATGTGATGGAGGTATCCAATCTTTGGTTTTTTCTTTTAGGAACGGAAACGACCATGCGTAATGAAGAAATTGGTTACAATCTTGCCCAAGACCCGGAATTAAAACAAATTTTAAAGGATATAAGAGAAACCGTCCATATTCCGATCAGAGATGATTTAAAAGAATTTCTTATGAAAGAGGGTGTCCCCTTTCCTCAATCGACACCGGAAAAACCAGTGGGAGATTTTAAAAGTATCCCCGAAGGTGCTAAATTGGATGATGAAGAAATGGCTAATTTAATGTCTTATAACCTAGCTATGGGGGTTAATTATGCTGCCAAAGGCCTTACAGAATCCATCCGGGCAGACGTTGGTTTAATTTTTTCAAAAATTATCTTGAAGAAGACAACTGCTGGCTTAACAGTAAAGCAGTATTTAGATCGTCATGAGTGGCTGCGTATTCCACCTTATTTTAAACCGTAATTTTTTATGGGTAATAGCAATAAAAGGAGTGCACCGCTTTCTTAAGGGGTGCACTCCTAATGAATTTTCGTATGTATCAAACTAGATTTACATATTTAAGGGAGCATCTGTTTAACGGGTGCTCTTCCTAAGGTATCGGCTCCGCCTACGCCTAATACCATGATAGCCACGCGTGCTATCCCCTCTAATAGGTACTATAACGCAATAATATTAATAAACTATGAACTGGATGTTAATATTAGTTAATTTTTGGTTTGATTTAAAAAATATCCTCTTATTTTAAAGGAATCCAAATTTCCGAGTAGTAGTCAGGGCCCCAAGGCTCTCCGTCTCCATAAACCTCTAAATCAGGTGTGCCCGCATGCTTGTAATCGTTCGATGGAAACCATTCAGAGTAGATTTGTTTCCATACTTTCTGGATTGCCTCAGGCATGGGGCCGTGAACTTCAAATACTCCCCACCTTGAAGCTGGTATCTCGAGATTCAATAAACCTTCCGGAGTATCACCATTATATTCCGTTGCAATCCAGTAATCCATTAATTCTGACTGTGAGTCTTGTTTAACGACACATACCCCAAGGACGCCCTTAATTTCTCCGTTATTTAACTTAAATAACAGATCATTGGTTCCATCTGCATGAACACCAGCCCACATTTTTGGGATCTCGATTAAGTTCGCCCCATTGACACATGATATCTCACGCTTGATCCCAACCACTTGGAAACTTTCTCTTTCGATAATTTTGTATTTCATCGGTACTGCTCCTCTCCATGTCATTAACCAGTCCAATACAAATATTAAAATGGGTAGACCTGATAAGTTAGAATCCCAACAATGATTCCTGTGATCAATCCAAAAAATACTTCTGCAGGTTGATGCCCTAAAAGTTCTTTCAGCTTTTCTCTGGACTCAGTTTTTTTCAACTTCGGGTTTTTTAAAGTATCAATTAAAAGATTAAAATCAGCTAATAATGTATTTAAAACCTCT
The DNA here is from genome assembly GCA_011250595.1 of Bacillus sp. MM2020_1. Taxonomy (GTDB): domain Bacteria; phylum Bacillota; class Bacilli; order Bacillales; family Cytobacillaceae; genus Neobacillus. The sequence continues at coordinate 114,568 of JAANMP010000004.1, forward strand.
GCATGATAGCCTGCATGTCTTCGAACGCCAGTCGCATCATGCATGACAATTAGTGAAACAATTACAGAAATCGCAAATTCATTCGATTGGAGTCCTGAAGTTAATCCAATCGCCGTAGTTAATGAAATAATTGTAGCGGTATGAGAACTAGGCATGCCACCAGTGCTAAACATCAAGTTCCATCTTAATTCCCCTGAAGCAAAATAGTGTATCGGGATTTTTACGAATTGGGCAATAAACATCCCTAATAGGGCTGCTAAAATGGGATAGGATAAAAACATGTAATCCTCCTAATTTGAATTTGTCCTTAGAACTTAAACCCCTTTTACACAATTTTACCAAATTGAACGGAAGCCCGCTATATTTTCCACTTGAGGCTTCAAAAGGGAAGAAGCTCTATCTAAAAATAAGATTCACTTTTTTGTCAAATATGAGTGGACATTTCTATAATGAAACCGCTATAATTAAATTATGAAACATCGTACCACGATGTGGAACGAAAAATAGATAGCAGTTAAATATAAGGAGATGTAGATTGTGGAAACTAGGTACTCAACACACCCAGATCATGCAAAAACATTTACAACAGAAGAACTTCGCAAGCACTATCTAATCGAAGAGTTATTCGTACCAGGTGAAATTAAGCTCGTTTATACAATGGAAGACCGCGCCATCGTTGGTGGCATCACCCCAATGGGAGAGGCGGTTTCATTAAAAGGCTATGATGAAATTAAGGCAGATTACTTCTTAGAGAGAAGAGAAGTGGGGATTTTCAATGTAGGTGGAACCGGGAAAATCACTGTCGATGGTGAGACCCATGATATGGAAAATAAAGATTGCTTGTATGTTGGATTAGGGAAAAGAGAATTGCTTTTCACTAGTGAATCAACAGTAAGCCCGGCAAAGTTCTATCTATTCTCCGCACCGGCACATAAAGAGTATCCGGTCCAACACGTAGCGTTTAAGGATATTGAAGGTGAGCGATTAGGAACACTTGAAAATGCAAATGATCGAGTGATCCGCCGCATGATTCATAAAGAAGGTATCCAAAGCTGCCAAGTGGTTATGGGTCTGACGCAATTAAATACGGGAAGCGTTTGGAACTCGATACCAACACATACGCACAACCGTCGAATGGAAGTTTACCTATACATTGATTTAGATGAAAATGCGAGAATGTTCCATATGATGGGTGAACCAACCGAAACTCGTCATCTTGTGATGAAGAATGAACAAGCAGTTATTTCACCGCCATGGTCGATTCACTGCGGAGGTGCAACCAGCAATTACACCTTTATCTGGGCAATGGCCGGAGAAAATAAAACCTATAATGACATGGATCAAGTCACCATGGATCAATTGCGATAAATTCCTGAATGCAAGTTTAGGATAAAAATAAAAGAAGAGGTGCTATTAAAAATGAGTTTAAGAGATTTTTCATTAGATTTTTTTAAGTTAACAGATAAGGTCGCTATCGTGACAGGAGGAAATACGGGTCTTGGTCAAGGATATGCTGTCGCATTAGCGAAAGCAGGAGCCGATTTATTTATTGTTTCTTATGATAGCAAATGGGATGAAACACGAGAGCTTATCGAAGAAACAGGAAGAAAAGTATATTTCCACCAAGCGGACTTAACAAAAAGAGAAAACCTACAAACGATTGTTGATACTTGTCTAAGCGTTTATGGGAAAATTGATATTCTAGTTAATAATGCAGGAACTATCCGCCGCAGCCCGTTACTCGAGTATAAAGAGGAAGATTGGAATGCGGTTATGGAAATTAACTTGAACGCTGTTTACCTTCTGAGCCAAGCCGTGGCGAAAGTTATGGTTGAGCAAGAAAGCGGAAAAATCATCAATATCTGTTCGATGCTATCTTTCCAAGGTGGTAAATTTGTTCCTCCATACACAGCAAGTAAGAGTGCAGTAGCAGGTCTTACCAAAGCTTTTGCTAATGAATTAGGTCAATATAATGTTCAAATCAATGCGATTGCACCGGGCTATGTTGCAACAGCAAATACAGCTCCAATTCGTGCGGATGAAGGACGGAGTGAAGAAATTCTTTCCCGAATCCCTGCCGGACGATGGGCAAATCCTGCGGACCTAATGGGAGTAGTTGTCTTCCTATCTAGTCAAGCTTCCGACTATATGAATGGTCATATTCTTGCAGTTGATGGCGGCTGGTTAGCGCGCTAATACCATTTCACCCGGAAGGATTTGATCTCGTTGATTATTGGCAGATTAAATGACTTAGTGGAAAACAAGGCCTTCACTGAAAAATTGCAATCCAAATTACTTTTCCTAAAAGAAGCTGATTTTTCTCAAGCTCCTGCAGGACGCCATGAGATTAGTGAAGATTTGTTCTTTTTCTTAAATGAATATGAAACAAAAGAAGCAGAGGATTGCTTTTGGGAAGCTCACCAAAAGTATCTAGACTTTCACTATATTTTAGAAGGTAAAGAAAACATTGCAGTTGACCATTTTGAGAATCAGAGAATAATAGAAGCATACAACGCAGAGAAAGATGCCATCTTTTTTGAAGGCGATGTACATTCTATCATTACCATGAACCCAGGTGACGTCATGATCTGTTTTCCTGAAGATTCACATATGGCTGGTATTATAGCCGACAATAAACAAAAGGTTAGAAAAGTTGTCCTCAAAGTAGAAATCTAAATGTAAAAATTGTAAAAAGTTGAGATCAAAAGTCAAAGGCGGTTTATGCAGAATTAATTTATATGAAGGCCGCCTTTGGCTTCCATATTGATTCAGGAACTCTAACACAGCATGAACTAACTAAATCAACCATCTCAAATTTTTGCTAAAAATTACCCATTATAAACCGAAAGGTAAGGTATGCAAATTATGAAAATTATGAAGACGATTGAAAAGATCCCTGGGGGTCTGATGCTGGTTCCATTATTTTTAGGTGCAATTATTCATACACTAGCTCCAAAATCTGGTGAGTATTTTGGTTCATTTACAAATGGTTTAATGACTGGTACAGTTCCGATTCTAGCAGTTTGGTTCTTCTGTATGGGTGCAGGTATCAATATTAAAGCGACAGGTACGGTATTAAGAAAGTCAGGGACACTTGTGATAACAAAGATAGCGGTTGCATGGATAGTTGCCATGGTTGCATCAATGTTTATCCCTGATGGTGGAGTTCAAACAGGCTTTTTCGCTGGATTCTCCGTTCTTGCAATAATCGCGTGTATGGATATGACAAACGGCGGTCTTTATGCTTCGATAATGCAGCAATATGGTTCAAAAGAAGAAGCGGGTGCATTCGTATTAATGTCACTTGAATCTGGTCCACTAGTAACGATGTTAATTCTTGGTTCAACAGGCATTGCAGCTTTCCAACCACATGCATTTGTAGGCGCTGTCTTACCTTTCTTAGTTGGTTTTCTACTTGGTAACTTAGATAAAGATTTCCGTGAATTTTTCAGCAAGGCAACACACACAATGATTCCATTCTTTGGTTTTGCTTTAGGTAACTCGATTGACCTGACAGTGATTGCGAAAACAGGTCTTGCTGGAATAGTATTAGGTCTTCTTGTAATCGTTATCACAGGTGTTCCGTTAATGCTCGCTGATAAATTTATCGGCGGAGGAAACGGTACAGCAGGACTTGCTGCTTCAAGTACAGCTGGCGCTGCGGTTGCTAATCCAATGATTATTGCGACGATGAAACCAGAGTTCCTTTCAATCGCACAGTCAGCTACTGCTTTGTGTGCAGCATCCGTAATTGTAACTTCCATATTAGTACCAATCTTAACAGCCTATTGGTCCAAACATATGCAAAAGAAAAACAATAGACCAGGTGTAAATGAAGGAAATAAAGCAACTGCTTGAAAATAAAATCAAGGGAGACATATTCATCATATGTCTCTCTTTCAATTAATAGGAGGATCGATCACTATGAGTAGAATTATTACTGTGGGAGAGCCTATGGCACTGTTTGTAGCGGAACAAGAAGGTTCATTGGAAAACGCAGAGCGTTTTGACCGGTTTGTGGCAGGTGCCGAGGTCAACTTCTCTATCGGTATGTCTCGTTTAGGCCATCCAGTTACGTATATAACCAAATTGGGAATGGACCCGTTTGGAAAAAATATCGAAAAGTTTCTTCAGAAAAATGCAATTGATACCACGTATGTGACCTATGATGCGAACTATTTAACAGGTATGCAGTGGAAGGAAAAGGTCGTAAGCGGTGATCCGGAAGTATTTTCGGCAAGAAAGAATTCCGCTGCTTCCCATATGGATTTGGAAACAATCGCTAACTTGAATTGGGATGGATTTGACCATATTCATTTGACAGGGATTCCCCCTGCCTTATCGACTGGCTGCCGTGAGATGGTCTATGAACTGATGAAAGAGGCACGTGCGAGAGGTGTGCAAATCTCTTATGATCCTAACTTGCGCCCGGGTCTTTGGCCAAACAAGCAAGAGATGGCTCAAGTCATTAACGATCTGGCTTGTCGTGCAGATATCGTGCTTCCGGGCATCGAAGAAGGGAAGCTGTTAACTGGGAAACAGGACGTTCAAGAAATCGCTGCTTACTATCACGCGGCTGGGGTTAAAACAGTCGTAATCAAGCTCGGGGCAAAGGGTGCGTTCACAAGCTCTGAAGGCGAGCAATTCTACACCGAGGGCTTCCGTGTAGAGAAAGTGGTTGACACAGTCGGTGCTGGGGATGGGTTTGCTGTTGGGGTGGTCAGCGGAATATTGGAAGGTCTGCCAATCATGGAAGCAGTCAAACGAGGAGCAGCAATTGGTGCACTTGCCGTAATGTCGCCAGGGGATAATGACGGATTACCAGATAGACACCGTTTGAATGCTTTTATAGAAGACTCTTTGGTCAGGTCTTAACATAAGGTGAATTAAAAAAAGTAAAGAAAAACCATTTTATGGTTTTCTTTACTTCTGTATTTCAAGGGAACCAGTGTAACCAAGATTTCTTGAGATGACCAAACTATACTGTTTCATTTTTTCAATTAATGTATCGTTGATTACTTCCATCGTTATTCGATTCCTTGGGCCGGAAATACTAAAACTAGCAATAATCTTTCCTTTGTGATCAAAGATTGGAGCGGCAATACATCTTAAAATTTCTTCATTCTCGGCGTCATCTAATGCATAGCCTTGGCTCTTAACTCGTTCGATTTCTTCTAATAATTCTTCTTTAGAAGTGATCGTGGATGGTGTCTTCGGAATGAAGGTCATATTTGAAATGATTTCGTCTCTGGCTTCTTGAGTCATACCTGAAAGTAATATTTTCCCTACTCCGGTACAATACATGGGAGCACGGCTGCCAATCCGGGAATACATGCGAATGGTTTGCGAACTTTCAATTTTATCGATATAGACCACTTCGCCACGGTCCTCGGTGCATAAATGAATGGTTTCGTTGACTTCTCGTGATAATTTTTCTAAAAAAGGTTTTGAAACGGTTACAACATCCGTGTTATTTAAAAGATTTCTAGAAAGAAAGAGGACTTGTAATCCAAGTTTATATTTGTCGGTTTCTTCATCTTTCGTGACATAATTCATATTCGATAACGTCGCTAACAGTCTATGAAGGGTACCTTTGGTTAGTCCAATCTGCTCTGATAGCCGGGTTATTTGGATACCATCTGGATATTCAGACAGCTTGTTTAATATTGTTAGAGCTCTTTCCAGTGATTGAACATTAGACATCGTTTTTCTACCTCTTTTTAGTGGTTTTCATTTTACATTTTAGAACACTGTTCTACTATATGATACGGTATGAGAAATCTTTTGTAAATTTAAATAATACAAAACAAAACTATTTAAAAATAATTTTTCAATATTGAAAGAAAGAAGTGACCAATAGGATGAAAAAAATTAATACGTTAACGAAAATTGCAGAATGTGGAGTCGTTGCCGTGGTAAGGGCAGACTCGAAGGAAGAGGCAATAAACATTTCTGAAGCCTGTGTAAAGGGCGGTATTCAAGGAATTGAAGTTACTTTCACGGTAAATGGCGCGGATGAAGTTATTAAAGAATTAGCCAACCTTTATCAAAGTAATAACGAGGTGGTTATTGGAGCAGGAACTGTTCTGGATGCAGCTACAGCTCGAATTGCGATTTTGGCGGGAGCGCAGTTTGTTGTGAGTCCAGCCTTCGATCAAGATACAGCAACCCTTTGTAATCTCTATCAAATACCTTATATGCCCGGCTGCATGACAATCACCGAAATGAAACGTGCCTTAGAGGCTGGAGTTGATATCGTGAAGCTGTTCCCTGGAAGTGCATTTGGTCCAGAATTTGTCAAAGCAGTAAAAGCTCCACTACCGCAAGTGAATATTATGCCAACTGGCGGTGTTGATTTGGATAATATTGAACAATGGATTAAAAATGGTTGTGTGGCCGTCGGAGTAGGTGGTAATCTAGTAGCGCCGGCTAAAACTGGAGAATTTGACCAAATTACTGCCTATGCGAAACAATATGTCGAAAAGGTCAAAGCCGCTCGTGGATGATAAGCTTTACTCAAGTTTAAGCTGGTTTCAAGTATCTTACCTTGGTAAGAGTAATATAATAAGGAGGAATTACGGATGCCAACAAATTTAAAAGACACGACTACATTAAGCAATGGAGTAAAAATGCCATGGATGGGGTTAGGCGTTTTTAAAGTAACTGAGGGTGAAGAGGTTATCCAGTCTGTAAAGGCAGCCATAAAAAATGGATACATAAGCATTGATACAGCGGCTATTTATGGTAATGAAGAAGGCGTTGGTCAAGCCATAAAAGAATCTGGTGTTCCCCGTGAAGAATTATTTATTACGACAAAGCTTTGGAATTCCGAACAAGGATATGAGTCAACCTTAGCAGCATTCGAAACAAGCATGAACAAGCTAGGACTTGATTACTTGGACCTTTATTTAATTCACTGGCCGGGTAAAGATAAATATAAAGAGACATGGAAGGCATTTGAAAAGCTATACAAAGACGGACGCGTGCGCGCGATTGGCGTAAGTAATTTCTTGGTTCACCATTTAGAAGATTTACTCAGTTCTGCAGAGATTAAACCTATGGTAAACCAGGTGGAATTCCATCCACATTTAACCCAAAAAGAGCTACTTGATTACTGTAAAAATGAGGGCATTCAACTGGAAGCATGGTCGCCTTTAAAACAAGGTCAACTTCTAAGCGAACCAGTTCTTGTGGATTTGGCGCATAAGTATAATAAATCTGTTGCTCAAGTAATCCTGCGTTGGGATCTGCAACATGGAGTGGTTACGATTCCTAAATCAATCAAAGAGCATCGCATTATTGAAAATGCAAATATCTTTGATTTTGAATTGTCTGCTGAGGATATGGAGAAAATCGATGGATTAAATCAAGACAGCCGTGCAGGATCCCATCCGGATACAATGAGTGTCGGCTTTGTGGAATAGTTTTCAAATATCAAGCGTCTGCCTGCAGTTCTAAGGCAGGCGCTTTTCCGTGGAAAAGTAAAATAGGACTTATGCTATAATGTTCTATATCTTAATTTAACAGTAGCGATAAACTAATTTTCATCAGGAAGGAGAAAGCCCCGTGAACATTAAGTTAAATCATAAGATCATCCAAGAAATGTGTGGCACGGTCTCCTTCAAACGAGGAGATTATTTTTATCAAACGGATAAAGTTACTTTTGAGAAATATCTTCCTCATCGTTGTCAAGCAACCGTCATAGGAGACGAGGACTTTCATGTCACAATTGAAACAGGTGCCAATCATCAGATTCGAACGGAATGCACCTGCCCAAAGCTTGCCTCTTTTTCAAAGGAGTGTCAGCATATAGCCGCTGTATTAATAGCCGTTTGCGAGCATCAAAAGCAAGGCAGCAGCCCTGCCCTTTCAAATTCAGCCAAACAAGAACTGACAGAAGGGCTACTCCACCTCTTTTCTGATCAGCCAATCCAATCAAGCGGTCATCAACTTCACTTTGAAAAAAGAAAAGTCCTTGATATCGAGTTTACCTGTAAACCTGTGGATGTCGGCATAGGCAGATACCTTTTCGCTATCACAATGACACTCGCGTCAACCCCTGTCCAAAACATCCGTATGTTTTTGGAGCGAGTTAGTATAGGACAGACATACGCAATATCCAGTTCATTCACCTACGACCCCAAGCTGCATTGCTTTCAAAAAGAAACCAACAGCGTAATCGAGCAACTCATCCAAGTCCTTCGGGATGAAAAGGTTTATCGGGATGTGGATATGGATGTGGTGCCTGACACCAATGCGGTGCCTGACACCAATCAACAGCAGATGCTGTTCATTCCTTCCTCCTCTTGGGAGCGCCTGCTTCCGCTGCTGATAAGGGTACCATTAGCGATGTTGAAGTATGAGGAACAAACCTTTTCGGGACTTCATTTATCGACTGAGTCACTGCCACTAAAGTTTGATTTTACAAAAGCGGAAGAGAACGGCTATCAACTGAAGGTTACAAACCTCGATCGGATGATTTTCCTTGAGGCCTATCATACCGTTTTATATGAAGGGGAATTAAAACAGCTGGAAGATCAGGACTATAAACGTCTTTCCGATCTCAAAAAGATGTTGGATACTTCAGGAACAAAGCAAATTCCCATTCCACATGAGCAAATCCGCTTTTTTCTGGAAAAAGTAGCGCCAGGGCTGAAAAAGCTGGGGCAAGTGAACATAGCTGAAGAAATCTCGAAGCAATTGCTGAATACCCCACTAGTGGCCAAGCTTTACCTGGATCGAGTGAAAAACCGCTTGCTTGCAGGGCTTGAATTTCACTACGACAATTGGGTCATTAATCCATTGGAAAATAGAGATCTTCCGGCGGGATCACTAGTGATTCGGGATGTGGTGAAGGAAGAGGAAATCCTGCAACTCTTTGAAGATAGCTCATTTGCGAAGACGGACGGAGGATATTACCTCCACAATGAAGAACTGGAATATGAGTTTTTAACTTACATCGTGCCAAAGCTCCAAAAGCTTGTTCGAATCTATGCAACAAGTGCTGTCCGAAATCGAATTTCGAGGGATAATTTTCGGCCGCAGGTGAGGGTTCGGGTCAAAAAGGAGCGTACGAACTGGCTCGAATTCAAATTTGAAATGGATGGCATTCCTGAAAGACAAATCCGTGAAGTGTTGGCGGCATTAGAGGAAAAACGGAAATATTATCGTTTGCCGAATGGGTCGCTCCTCTCGCTTCAGACCAGAGAGTTTAATGAAATCCAGCGTTTTCTTTACTCCCCGCTCGCTAAGAATAAGGATCTCGCCAGCGGTTTGGAATTACCGATTGAACAAAGCTTGCAACTTCTTGATACCGTTGAGATTAGTGATGCGTTCAAGCTAGAGGAATCCTTTCGGCAGTTCCAAGATCATCTTAAAGATCCCGGCAAGTTGGAGTTCGAGGTGCCAGCCAGTTTAGACGCGACGTTAAAAGACTATCAAAAGCATGGGTTTAACTGGATGAAAACATTGGCCTACTATGGTTTCGGTGGAATATTAGCCGATGATATGGGACTCGGAAAAACCATTCAAAGCATCGCATTCATCGTATCAGTACAGTCCGATGTCCGTAAAAATAACCAGCCGGTCCTTGTGGTTTGCCCGTCTTCCTTGACGTATAACTGGCTGAGTGAAATCAGGAAATTTGCGCCCCAGTTAAAGGCGATTGTCATTGATGGAACGAAAGCAGAGCGGACCAACCTGCTGAAAAAACAGACGGATGCCGATGTTTTGCTCATCTCTTATCCGTTATTACGCCGTGAGATTAGCTGGTTTGAAAAGGAAACGTTTCATACGGTGTTTTTTGATGAAGCGCAAGCCTTTAAAAATCCGATTACGCAAACGGCTCGGGCAGTAAAGAAATTACAGGCCAATCATCGCTTTGCGCTTACGGGCACACCAGTAGAAAATGCCTTGGAGGAACTATGGTCGATCTTCCACGTTGTCTTTCCTGAACTTTTCCTCGGTTTGAAGGAATTCAGCAAACTTTCCAGGAAAAATATTGTCCGGAGGATCCGTCCCTTTTTACTGCGCAGGTTGAAGGAGGATGTTTTGGCTGAGCTTCCAGAGAAATTGGAGTCGTTAGAATCAGTGGAGCTGCTTCCTGAACAAAAGAAGCTGTATGCTGCCTATTTGGCGAAGCTGAGACATGATACGTTTAAGAATTTGGACAAGGATACGATTCGGAAAAATCGAATCAAAATTCTTGCAGGTTTGACTCGTCTTCGGCAGATTTGCTGTCATCCAGGCTTGTTTGTTGATGGTTATCAAGGGAAATCGGCGAAATTTGAACAACTTTTACAGATTATCGAAGAATCAAAGCTTTCTGGTAGAAGGGTGTTGATTTTTTCTCAGTTTACAAAAATGCTTGAGCTGATTGGCCGTGCCTTAACTGCGAGAAGGCTGCCATTCTTTTACCTGGATGGGCAAACTCCTTCAGAAGAACGCGTCGAAATCTGCAATCGGTTTAATCGCGGTGAACGGGATTTGTTCCTTATTTCCTTGAAAGCTGGCGGGACAGGTCTTAATTTGATGAGTGCGGATACCGTCATTTTATATGACACATGGTGGAACCCAGCCGTCGAGGAGCAGGCAGCAGATCGTGCCCACCGGATGGGACAACAAAATGTCGTCCAGGTCATCAAGCTGGTTGCCCGTGGGACAATTGAGGAAAAAATGAATGAACTGCAAGATAAAAAGCGACACCTCATCGAAGAAATCATTGATTCTGATGAAAAAGTCCTATCGACCCTTACAGAAGAGGATATTCGAGAGATTTTGATGATTTAAATAAAAGGAGCTGCAGGTCAGCTCCTTTTATTTATGATAAGACTTATACGACGCTGAACAGGGCGCCAGCGCATTTCGTATTTATGCTCCGATGACATTCAACGATTGGCTGAGACCTAGTAACGCAAATTGCCTAATAAATTTAAAGGCAAATAATGCGATAATCGGTGAAAAATCAATCGGACCAAGAGGCGGGATAAACCGTCTGAACAATCCTAAATAAGGTTCGACAACCTTGGAAATCCATAAACCAACTTTAGATGATTGAAATTGAGGAAACCAAGAACCGAAAATAGATATTAAAATTAACCAATAATATGCATCAAAAGCATACTGTCCAATTTGAAAAATAGTAGAACCCAATATGATCTTCCATTCTATTTTAATTTTTTTAACGTAATAACTATTATACCTATGTATTCATACGATTAATATCCAAAAAGGTTTCAACTGATGAACGAACTTTTTTCTTACAACTAGTGTGGTCCTATTTTTGGTGAAGGAGGTTAAGGACCTCTGGGATAAAATCTGCATAACTGTCGATATGAAAATCAGCTTCAATATTTCGATTTTGAAAGGCAACCGTTTTAATATTTAATTTCCGAGCGGGAATTAAATCTAAGTCACGATCTCCGACGACCAAATCAATAGGGTAACTTTTTAAAACATATTCATAGGAAGAACTATGAGGTTTTCTTGTAAATCCTTGTTCCTCAACCGAAACAATGTCTCGAAAGTATTTTGCTAAGTTGTATTTCTCAAGAAGAAATATAGTGGATTCCTTATCGCGATGTGTCACGATAATATTGTTTTCAACAGAAGATAACGCCTCCTCTAGATGCTCAAAGGGCTTGCTTTCTGTTTTTGAATAGTAGTTATGTAAGGTTTGGTATTCTTCTCTTCGTTTTTCATCGATTCCATAATGCTTAAAAGCGGTTTTGGAATCCTTTTTTAGCCAGCTCAGGACCTCTGTCCGATCGAGGTCTTGCTGACTTAATTTGATGAATCCCTCGACAAGTGCCGGATAGGTATCAAAAAGTGTTCCATCGAAATCCCATAGTATGTAAATAATAATCCCTCTTTTCAGTAACAGTATGATTTTATATTTAATGAGATTACCACAAGATTACATGAAAAAGAAACCAAAGGTCCCATCGATGGTTGAAATTTGTTATACTTTTCATAAGTAATGCACATGTTAAAGATAGAAATGGGGGATAACCATGTCATTTGATAACTCAGTACTAGGGTTACCATATTTTAGTTTGGAAGCAGCCGCAGTGGACAAAAGTCCGAGTGAAATGGTCATTACAGACCAAACGGGAGAAAATTATTACATAGTCACCAAGGAAGTATATGAGGATGGACCGCAACAAAGCGGTTATAAAGTTGTGGTAAACGAGGGAGAGTAGTGATACTCTCCTTTATTTATGTTTTTCTATGAAAGCTAGTTGTTCTTGTAAATAATTTGTTCATTTTGCCTATAATGAATTTGAATACATTAACCGTCTAATTTAAAGAATAGGGGGGATTTCATGAGCTATCAGCTAAAAACAAAAGAAACTGATAACAGCGTTATTGAGTTTATTGAAAATGTCGAGAACCCGAAAAAGCGAGAGGATGCCTATAAATTAATCGATATTTTTACTGAAACGACTGGCTATGAAGCAAAGATGTGGGGGCCAAGTATTATTGGTTTTGGTTCCTATCATTATAAGTATGAATCAGGTCATGAAGGGGATGCCCCTTTGGTTGGCTTTTCGCCCCGAAAAGCAAAAATTAGTTTATATTTTGCACCAGGAGAAACCAAGCGTGACGAATTGCTAAAAGACTTTGGGAAACACACCACTGGAAAAGGGTGTGTCTACATTAATAAGATAGCAGATATAGATGTCAATGTACTAATAGAGCTAATTACCCAATCAGTCGAATTTTTGCAAAAAAAATATCCAAATTCGAATAGCAGTGAGTAAGAAAGAGGCGCTCTTAATTACCGAAGGCCAGCCAATTTCCATGTTAGGGTAAGAAAGAGGCTCCCTCCTCAGCGGCTGGAAGCATTTTCATTTTCTGCCGCAGTTGGGAAGCAATATTTTACCCAATAAAGTTAGCTAATTCATGTGTAAACTTCTTCTGCTCTTCCCAGAACAAGCCATGGCCGCTGTGTTCGAACCAGACAAGCTTAGAGTTTGTGATTCCCTGACGAAGGACGGAAGCCAATGGAGGCAAACAAATCTGATCATGTTGACCTTGAAGAATCAAGGTAGGCACTCGGATTTTTTTTATATCAGCGAATAAGGTCTCATCTCTTAAGGAAGTCAGCAAGCCTGCTGTCGAATGTCCCGAGGCTTCAAGACCTAATTGAAAGAACCAGTCTGAGAAAGGTTTAGTGAGAGCCTGATGGAAGAACATATTAGTTAAGTCAGTCAGCATTTTCGGACGGTCATTATAAATTTGCACCAGAAGGGCATTAACATCCTTCGCTTCTAAACCAAAAGGAAAACCTGGCCGCTTGATAAAACTAGGGGCCGCCGCACCAAAAAGAGCTAATTTCGAGACCCCGTAGCCATTATGACGTCCCATATACCTGATGGCAATCGCACCGCCAACTGAATGACCCGCAAGCGTGAAATTCTGTAATCGAAGTGCTTTAACGATTTGTCGAATATCGTCAGCGAGTCTGTTATAGGAATAACCCTCCCACGGTTTATCTGACTTTCCAAATCCCCTTAAGTCGATTCCAATACACCGATACCCCATGGCAGGAAGGATATTAAACTGATATTCAAACAATTTATGGTTTGCAGGCCATCCATGGACAAAGAGAATGGTCTTACTACTCTTGCGATTAATATCCTCAACATATATATTCACTTCAGGTGCCACTTTAATATAATAACCCAATTGCTATCCCCCCTTTCTAAAGGTATGGAAAAGTCCATTTACATTAAAGGCTATTCACGGATAGCTAGGCTAATTCATTCGTGAACATTTCAGTACAAGTTGGAAATTTCCACTTTTTCTTTATTAAATAGTTTAAAATGAGAAATGTAGGAGAATGGTAGCACTCTCCTAAATAAAAATAACTATATGTGAAATTATGAACAAACTAACTTTCATTCATCAAAGAATGTTTTCTAAAAATATTTAACTGGAGCTGGTTACTGAAATGGAGAAAAAGAAAGTTGTCATTATAGGTGGAGGAATCACAGGTTTAGCTACAGCTTACTACCTGCAAAAGGAAATCAAGGAGAAAGCTCTGCCAGTAGAAGTAAAGTTATTTGAAGCGAGTAACCGTTTTGGCGGTGTCATCAACACGGTGAAAAAGGACGGCTTTATTATTGAAAAAGGACCGGATTCCATTTTGGCACGAAAAGCGAGTGCGCTCAAATTAATTAAAGAAGTGGGTCTTGAAGACAAGGTAGTCGCCAATAGAGCCGGGAAATCCTATATTTATGCCAGAGGCAAGATCCACTCGATGCCAGAAGGAGCTTTTATGGGGATCCCAACCCAGGTTACACCGTTTGCGCTTTCCGGACTCTTTTCTCCACTCGGTAAACTACGGGCGGCTGGTGATTTTATTTTACCAAAAGGAAAAGAAAAGGCAGATCAATCGCTAGGTGAGTTTTTCAGAAGAAGACTTGGCGATGAAATAGTAGATAACTTAATCGACCCTTTATTGTCTGGGATTTATGCAGGCGACATCGACCACCTAAGCTTAATGTCATTGTTTCCGATGTTTTATCACATGGAGCAAAAACATCGAAGCCTTGTGCTCGGCTTGAAGAAAACCATGCCAACCCCACCTAAATCGGCAAAAAAAAAACCTTCGAAAAAAGGAATGTTTATCTCCTTATCCACTGGTTTGGAATCGTTAATCGAAGAAGTCGTTAAGAGGTTGGACGAAGGAACTGTCAGCAAAGGAACACCGGTTGAAAAAATAGTGAAGGAACAAAACCACTATACGATTACCCTAGCCAATGGAGCAGTTGAACAGGCGGACAGTGTAGTCATCGCGGCGGAACATTTTCATGCCCAGAAAATGCTTTCTGAGTATCCGTTCATGAAAAAATTCGAAGATATGCCTTCTTTTTCTGTAGCCAACGTTGCGATGGCATTTCCAAAGTCGGCAATTAAACAAGATATCGAGGGAACAGGCTTTTTAGTATCAAGAAACAGTGACTTTAGAATTACTGCCTGCACATGGACGCATAAAAAATGGCCGGGGACGACTCCAAAGGACATGGCATTATTACGCAGTTATGTTGGTAAGCCAAATGATCAAGCGGCCGTTGATTTATCTGATGAAGAAATTATTAACATTGCATTACGGGATTTAAATAAAACGATGAACATAACCGAAAAGCCGCTGTTTCATGTGGTTACACGATGGAAAAAGGCGATGCCACAATACAATGTCGGTCATATTGAACGGATGAAAAGCGTCAAGGAATCACTTGCTAAGGAGCTGCCAGGAGTATTTTTAGCCGGAGGTTCCTATGAAGGTGTGGGTATCCCGGACTGCATTGACCAAGGGGAAGCTGCAGTAAAGAAGGTATTGGCGTTTTTGGAGTAGTATAAACGTTAGAGTAGGGATTCGAGATTCCTACTCTATTTTTTTACGGAGGAATTCAATCTTTTTCCTAATAAAATGGTTGGAAGTTATAATAGTAATATAAATATTCTTCAAGGCATGACATGAGAAAGAGCTTACTACATTAAATTGTCAAAGGGCGGAGAACAAATTGAAACCGAAAATTTATATTACAAGAATGCTTCCTAATGAAATTATGGATAAACTTTCCGGGGAATTTTATGTGAGAATGTGGGAAGAGGAAGATATCCCGGTTCCGAAGGATGTATTATTAAAAGAAATAGAAGATGTAGACGGCCTCATCTGTCTTTTTACAGAATCGATTGATGAAGAGGTTATTAAGAAGGCGCAAAATTTAAAGGTGATTAGTAATGTAGCAGTGGGCTATAATAATATCGATATTGAAGCGGCAGCAAAGAGAGGGATTATTGTTACCAACACGCCTGGTGTTCTAACTGAAACGACGGCTGATTTAACATTTGCTCTTTTAATGGCAACTGCAAGAAGAGTTGTGGAAGCTTCAGATTACTTGCGTCGTGGAGAATGGGGTTCTTGGTCCATGATGCAGCTAACTGGACAGGATATTTATGGTGCAACCATGGGGATTATTGGATTAGGAAGAATTGGCGAAGCACTGGTCAAGCGGGCGAAGGGCTTTGATATGAAGGTTCTTTATCATAATCGGACACGAAAACTCGAGAAAGAACAAGAACTGGGAATCCACTATGTTGAGCTAAAGGATTTGCTAGAGCAATCGGATTATGTTTGCTTGCTTCTTCCGTATAGTCCAGAGGTACATCACTTAATTGGTAAAGAAGAGTTATCCCTTATGAAAAACGATGCTATTCTTATTAACTCGGGTCGAGGAGGGCTTGTTGATGAGGATGCTTTATTTCATGCATTGAAGAATGGTGAGATTTGGGCGGCAGGTTTAGATGTATTTGAACAAGAACCGGTGCCCGTTGATCATCCATTACTCACCCTGCCAAATGTTGTAACCTTTCCTCATATTGGTAGTGCTAGTGTTAAAACAAGAATGCGAATGGCTCATCTAGCGGCTGATAACATGATAAATGTGTTAAAGGGGAATGAACCAATTACTCCAGTTTTCTTAGTAAAATAATAATTATGACATAGTTAAATATCATAAATAATATTAGATTAAATTAGGAATAGACAAAGCCAACTAAACGATTAGTTGGCTTTGATTATGAAGAGGGACAAGTACTGTTCGATACTCACAATTGCTAACGAGTGAGTTAGGGTTGCACTTTTTTCTTGGTTTTGCTGGACGTCCTTTAAGAACATTCCATCTGTGATTCCTGTGGCGACAAAGAAGTAATTGTCTGTTTTTACGATATCATCTAAAGTTAGTGGTGTTTTAGGATTAGCAATCCCCATTTTGATGCACCTTATATATTCTGTTTCGTTTTGAGGAACAAGTATAGCTTGAAAGTCCCCACCTAAACATTTCAATGCGGTAGCAGCAATGACACCTTCCGGAGCGCCCCCGGTTCCGTTCGATAGCAACCTTTGCCCGACCAGATGAAATTGACCTATTTATTACAGATGAGGATGTTTTAGAAGACATAAAAAATTACTTTACAGCGAAAAAAATCGAAACCGAAATAGCAGAATAATAAAAAGTTATTTAGTAATTATTCTGTGTAAGCGTCAACAACGAAGAGTGTCAGGCACCACACGTGGACATTTGTCCACGTGTGGTGCCTGACACTCTTTTCTTTTGGTGCAAATGTGTACATTTTATGAAGGAAAATACTTGAAAAAAATACTTAAATTACATAGAAAAAATGAGGTTGAAGCATTGGTAGATATGGATTCTGAAAATTTAGAAGGTTAGAATGAGAGTAATTCCCAAATAAAAAATGATTGTTAAGAGAGCGAAAACAAATTAAACTTAAATAAGCTAATCATTATTGCAAAAGAGTAAATATCATTTTATTAAAAAAGCAAAGTCGCTTTGTTCAGCGGAGTTAGGTCTGGAGCTGGACAATAAAAAAGTTGTACTTCCTAGTTGGTACCTCAATGTAATCAACTTTTATTATATTAAAAAAGGGGGAAATGCAAATGAAGAAGATTAGTTTAGCATGGCAGATATTCATTGGTTTGGCACTCGGTATTATTGTCGGGGCGGTTTTTTACGGTAATCCGCATGTGGCAACCTATCTCCAGCCAATTGGCGATATATTTATTCGCTTAATTAAAATGATCGTTGTTCCTATCGTTATCTCCAGCCTGATTGTGGGTGTTGCAGGCGCTGGTGATATGAAGTCATTGGGGAAATTGGGCGGAAAAACGCTGCTCTATTTTGAAATCATTACCACGATTGCGATTGTTGTCGGATTACTGGCAGCTAACGTGTTCCAACCAGGTGATGGCGTAGATAAATCGAAACTTACCAAAACAGATATAAACAGTTATGTTGAGACAGCACAACATACAGAGTCCCATTCTATGATTGACACGGTTGTGAATATTGTTCCTACCAATATCATTCAGTCCTTGGCAAACGGGGAAATGCTTCCGATTATTTTCTTTTCCGTTATGTTTGGACTTGGATTGGCGGCGATTGGAGAGAAAGGGATACCAATAATCAATTTCTTCAGGGGAACGGCCGATGCGATGTTCTATGTCACAAATCAAATCATGAAACTAGCGCCATTCGGTGTGTTTGCGTTAATTGGTGTGACGGTTTCGAAGTTTGGCATCACTTCATTAATTCCACTAGGAAAACTAGTCCTTGTTGTATACGGATCAATGTTTTTCTTCATTCTAGTTGTCCTAGGATTAGTAGCAAAAATTGTAGGATTTAACATTATTAATCTTATTAAATATTTAAAAGATGAATTAATATTAGGTTACACGACAGCAAGTTCTGAAACGGTTCTTCCAAAAATCATGGAAAAAATGGAGAAACTGGGCTGTCCGAAGTCGATTACATCCTTCGTTATTCCAACTGGATATTCCTTTAATCTGGATGGTTCGACGCTTTACCAAGCAATTGCTGCGTTGTTTATTGCGCAAATGTACGGTATTCATATGAGTATCGGGCATCAAATCACATTAGTTCTTGTACTGATGTTAACTTCTAAAGGAATCGCCGGTGTACCGGGTGTATCGTTTGTTGTATTGCTTGCTACATTAGGAAGCGTGGGAATCCCTGTAGAGGGACTAGCGTTTATCGCTGGTATTGACCGGATTCTTGATATGGCACGTACTTGTGTAAACATTGTCGGAAACTCGTTGGCTGCCATTGTTATTACCAAATGGGAAGGCCATGAGCTTAAAGATTATCAGGAACAAAAGGCAGCTTAATAACCGGAAAACAGGACATCTTCGAAATGGAGATGTCCTTTTCATTGTTTTTCAACCTCTAAATGGCTGCAGCATCATCAACGCCAACCGACGTATATCTCTTTGTTTTTGAAAATAGCTACTAAAAATAATTTTCAAAAAACCCACTTGACAGGTAGGAAAAGTCAGAATAAAATGTAAATAATTCAAAGAAAACAATTAATTTAATATTAAGCCGATTGGAAAACCAAAGGCTTATACTCTTAGTCAGGGGTATAAGCCTTTTTTTTATAGAAAGGGGACTAACCATGAATTTTCCGATAAGTAAGTATAGTCCGTATTGTTGTATCCCTAAGTGTTGGAATATAAGTATTTTTTTACTATAAAACCAAGTAATCTTATGTGATATTAGGGTATTAAGAGAGGATGATAATATGGCAATCGTGGATCAAGCAAAAGCAAACTATATTCTATCGATACTTAAGGGTTTGGAGTATGGTTCTGTAGTCATTACTGTTCACGATGGCACCATCACCCAAATTGATAGAACAGAGAAAACTAGATTTACACTAAAAAAGAGTACTTCTAAAGATAATGCTAAGAATAAGTAATTTTTTTAAAAAAAAGGAGGAAATGACAAATGAAATTAGCTTATAAATTTACAACGGTACTTATGCTCATCGCCCTTATTCTAGTTGGGTGCAGCAGTCAGTCTAGTAATCAAGTAACTGAGAAAAAGGATGGGGGAACCAAACAAGAGGCAGCAAAAACGAAGGAACCTGTTCAATTATTAAATGTTTCCTATGACCCTACGCGGGAGCTTTATGAAGAGTTTAACGGAGAATTCGCTAAGTATTGGGAAAAGGAAAACGGCCAGAAGGTAACCATTCAACAGTCCCATGGCGGCTCAGGGAAACAAGGCAGGGCAGTTATTGATGGGCTAGAGGCAGATGTTGTGACGCTGGCATTAGCCTATGACATTGATGAGATTGCCAATCTTGGCGGCTTACTTTCGAAGGATTGGCAAAAGAACCTGAAGGATAACTCGACACCGTACACATCGACGATTGTATTTCTAGTTAAAAAGGGCAATCCAAAGGGTATTAAGGATTGGGACGATTTAACGAAAAAGGGCACTTCTGTTATTACCCCAAACCCGAAGACGTCTGGCGGGGCTAGATGGAATTACTTAGCAGCTTGGGCGTATGCAAAGGATAAATATAATGGTGATGAAACGAAAATTAAAAAGTTTATGAGCCGACTTTATAAAAATGTGGAAGTTCTAGACTCAGGCGCACGCGGGGCAACCACTACGTTTGTGGAACGGGGCATTGGTGATGTCTTGATCGCTTGGGAGAACGAGGCCTTCTTGACCCTTAATGAATTAGGCAAAGATAAGTTTGAGATTGTTGTACCATCCATTAGTATTCTTGCCGAACCACCGGTTGCCGTTGTGGATAAGAACGTTGATAAAAAGGGAACCAGAGAGGTAGCAGAGGCCTATCTGAACTATTTATACAGTGATGTAGGTCAGGAGATTATCGCAAAAAATTACTATCGTCCGCGGAATCAAGCGATTCTTGATAAGTATGCAGATGTCTTTCCAAAAATTAATCTAGTGACAATTGACAAAGACTTTGGCGGATGGAAAAAAGCACAAGAGACGCACTTTAATGATGGCGGAACGTTTGATCAGATATACCAGCCTTAATAAGCTGAAATGTTAGTAACGGGTGTCCTGAACTGTAAGGAATTTGGGATGCCCTCCATGTATCTTATCCGGAAGGGGTCAACCTCATGGCTCGTTTAGCAAGTTTGAAAATGAAAAGAAATAGTGTGCTGCCGGGCTTCGGTCTTTCGCTAGGGTTTACGATGTTTTATATTAGCCTCCTTGTCATTCTTCCGTTATCGATGATTTTTATTAATTCGGTAACTGTTGAGTGGTCGAAAATCTGGGGGACGATCTCTGACCCAAGGGTGGTTGCCTCCTATAAACTGAGTTTTGGTGCCGCCTTTTTAGCAGGCTCTATTAATGTGACTTTTGGTGTACTCATTGCATGGGTGCTGGTACGTTATCCGTTTCCCGGCAGACGAATCATTGATGGGTTGGTTGATTTGCCGTTTGCCTTACCAACAGCGATTGCCGGGATTGCTTTAACTACTTTGTATACGGAAAATGGCTGGGTTGGGCAGTTTTTAAGCTTTAAGGTGGCGTTTACTCCGCTTGGGATTACACTAGCCTTAACATTTATCGGTCTGCCCTTTGTAGTCCGCACCGTGCAGCCCGTTTTGCAAAGCTTGGAAAAAGAAATGGAAGAGGCTTCTGCTAGCTTGGGGGCGAACCGTTTACAAACATTTATAAGAGTTATTTTTCCTGAATTATTACCGGCTGCACTTACTGGTTTCGCGCTTGCCTTTGCTCGTGCGCTTGGGGAATATGGGTCGGTAGTCTTTATTGCTGGAAATATGCCGATGAAGACAGAAATTACCCCGCTGCTAATCATGACTAAGTTAGAACAATATGATTACGCAGGTGCAACAGCTATTGCCGCGGTCATGCTGATTTTTTCCTTCACGATCCTGCTTATTATTAATCTCTTGCAATGGTGGACAAATCGGAAATTTATTTAGTTTTTAATTCAACTATTTGGTTCAGAAGGAGGTACATATGGCCGGAAATGTTCCATTGCAATTTACAAATCCACCACTTCAGACGACAGCCAGCAATTCTGAGCCGCGACTGGTGCGCTGGGTACTAATCACACTCGCTCTAGCGTTTCTTGGTTTGTTTTTGGTGTTACCCTTGGTTGCTATTTTTATAAAAGCGTTTGATAAGGGGATCGCCGTCTTTCTTGAAGCGATTAGCAATCCAGATGCTTTATCTGCAATCAAGCTAACTTTAATCATTACCCTAATCACTGTACCACTCAATGCCATTTTTGGTATTGCTGCGGCCTGGGCCGTAACTAAGTTTAATTTTAAAGGAAAAAGTCTGTTGATTACGATTATTGATCTACCGTTTGCGATCTCGCCGGTTATCGCGGGATTGGTATTTGTCTTATTATTTAGTGCGCATGGATTATTTGGACAATGGTTAATCAATCATAATGTAAAAATTATCTTCGCTGTACCGGGAATTGCGCTGGCCACACTCTTAGTGACGCTGCCCTTTGTTGCCCGGGAACTAATCCCGTTAATGCAGACCCAGGGGACGGCTGATGAGGAAGCATCCTTGACGTTAGGGGCGAGCGGTTGGAAGACCTTCCTTTTGGTGACCTTGCCGAATATTAAATGGGGATTATTATATGGAATTATTCTCTGTAGTGCTCGAGCGATTGGGGAATTTGGAGCCGTTTCGGTTGTGTCGGGACATATCCGGGGTATGACCAATACGATGCCGCTCCATATTGAAATTTTATACAATGAATATCAATTCTCCGCAGCCTTTGCGGTTGCTTCCTTAATGTCATTATTCGCCATCATCACTTTGGTTGTTAAAAATATCATTGAATGGAAAGCCAAAAAGTCATTTGAACCTGAAGAAGGAGCACACTAAAATGAGCATTCAAATTCAAAATATCTCAAAAACATTTGGAAACTTCCAGGCCCTTGATGATATTAATTTCGATATTCAAACAGGGGAGCTCATCGCGCTTCTTGGTCCGTCCGGTTCCGGGAAAACATCGCTGCTAAGAATCATCGCAGGCTTAGAAAAGGCTAATCAGGGAGCTATTCTGTTTGGGAAAGAAGATATCACACATATCAGCACAAAGGAACGGAAAGTAGGATTTGTGTTTCAGCATTATGCGTTATTCCGTCATATGACTGTTTTTGAAAATGTAGCGTATGGATTAAAAGTCCGACCAAGAAAAACGCGTCCTTCCAAAAATGAAATAAAAGAAAAGGTCATGGAATTACTGAGTCTAGTAAAACTAGAGTCCTTTGCTGATCGATACCCATCCCATTTGTCCGGGGGGCAGCGGCAGCGCGTGGCATTAGCAAGAGCACTAGCGGTTGAGCCAAAGGTTCTCTTGTTAGATGAACCGTTTGGCGCATTAGATGCCAAAGTTCGGAAAGATCTTCGCCGATGGCTAAGAAAGCTCCATGATGATTATGAGATAACGAGTATTTTTGTGACACACGACCAGGAGGAGGCACTCGATGTTGCCGACCGAGTGGTTGTGATGAATGAAGGAAAGATTGAGCAAATCGGTACCCCGGAGGAAGTCTATGAAAACCCAAATAGTCCGTTTGTTTATCACTTTTTAGGAAATGTTAATTTGTTTAAGGGGCGACTTCATGGTGGGAAATTACGTCAGGGTGATTTTGTAGTCGATGCTCCTGAATTCTTGGGGGCAGATAATAAGGAGGCGGTAGGTTACGTTCGACCGCATGATATAAACATCGAAAGAAAAAGAAGTGTAGATTCCGTTTCTGCAAAAATTAATTATATTCATTTAGTCGGAGCCGCCGTACAGCTCGAACTGATTCGCAGAGACAATGACGAGTACCTAGAAGTAGAATTAACCAAAGAACAATTTCGAAACCTTAAACTAAAAACAGGCGAAGAAGTGTTTGTAAAACCCAAACAACTAAAGGTCTTTATACCCGAGGATTACTCAATTTAAAACCAAATGGTGCCTGACACCATTGGAAACCACACTTAAAAGACGAGCTTGATTTCAAGCTCGTCTTTCCTATTCTATTATTCAAACAATTGAAGATGGAACCCTTAATCTTCAGTTCCAGTCTGTGTGAAAGATTCCTTCCATATCGTTGCGTTCATACGTATGAGCACCGAAATAATCACGTTGTGCTTGCAGGAGACTGGCATTAGAATTACCCGTCCGATAACTGTCGAAATAGGATAGGGAGGTGCTTAAACATGGAAATGCAATCCCTGAATTTATGCCCTCGCATATTACTTTTCTCAGTCCCATTTGATAGTCTTTAATTTTTTCAGCAAAGAATGGAGCGATTAATAAATTCTTCAGATTTGCTTGTGTTTGATAGGCTTCACTTATTACGTTTAAAAACTCGGCACGAATGATGCAGCCGCCGCGGAATATAAGTGCAATTTCTTCTAAAGGCAAGTTCCAGTCATAGAGGTCTGAAGTCGATTTATATTGTGAAAAGCCTTGAGAGTAGGCGCAGACTTTGCCCATATACAATGCCTGTCTAATGTACTCTATCCACAGATCCTTATCTAAAACCTGCTGATCACCAACTGGACCTGCTAATATTTCTTCAGCAAGAACACGTTCCTCTTTTAAAGAAGATTCATAACGAGCGAACACGGACTCGGTAATGATGGATAAAGGGACACCGTTATCAATGGCTTGAATGCTTGTCCATTTTCCTGTTCCTTTATTCCCTGCTTTATCAAGGATTACATCAATCAGTGGCAAACCTGTCTTTTCATCCTTTTTCTTTAGAATATCCGCCGTAATTTCAATTAAATAACTTTTCAACTCACCCTGATTCCATGTTTCAAAGATATCGGCAATTTCACTAACTGATAACTGCAACCTTTCCCTTAAAAAGGTATAGGCTTCGGCAATCAATTGCATATCGGCATATTCAATCCCGTTATGGACCATTTTCACAAAATGTCCTGCTCCCTTTGGACCAATATACGTACAACAAGGGGTTGCATCCACTTGGGCAGCTATTTTTGTGAGAATCGGCGCTACCTTTTCATAAGCTTCTCTATCTCCGCCAGGCATGATCGAAGGACCATGTAAAGCGCCAACTTCACCACCGGAAATACCAATCCCTAAATAATCAATTCCTTTAGACTTTAGATCATCAAATCGTCGGGCCGTATCTTCGTAATGGGAGTTCCCGCCGTCCATAATAATATCTCCCCGCTCAAGAAAGGGAACTAATGAACCAATCACTGAATCAATCGCTGCACCGGCTGTCACCATCAGGAAGATCTTTCTAGGGGTTTCTATGGACTGAACAAAACTTTGAACTTCATAATATGGGTCAATCGATTGATTTTCAATTCTATGTAAAAGTTTATCTGTTAAATCTCTCGTGTAATTATAGACAGCTACCTTTTCACCTTTGTTTGCCATATTTAAGGCAATGTTGCTGCCCATTACACCTAAACCAATAACTCCAATTGTATTGTCCATTTAACATTCTTCTCCTTTTAAAAAAAATGAAAGGGCAGTAAATCCACCGCTTTTCATACTTAGTAGATGCTAAGTATAAGAGGGGGGATACTGCCTTAACCTAACTGCCAACTGTGGGGGATAAATCGTATCTCCCACTGCCGGGTTATTAATCTTAAACGAATAAACTTAGTATTAAAATAAATCCTAATCCGCAAACGGAAATAATCGACTCAAGTAATGTCCATGTCGCGAATGTTTCTTTCATGCTTAAACCAAAATACTCTTTAAACATCCAGAAACC
The DNA here is from genome assembly GCA_011250595.1 of Bacillus sp. MM2020_1. GTDB lineage: Bacteria > Bacillota > Bacilli > Bacillales > Cytobacillaceae > Neobacillus. The sequence goes on from JAANMP010000004.1 coordinate 139,688, forward strand.
GGCATCGTTAACGTGGGAAGCAATTAAACTACCCGCTCCGGTTGCAAGAACGACTAAGGCAAGATTCACGTCTGATTGACCTAACATTGGGATCACTAAACCGGCAGTGGTTAACGCGGCAACCGTTGCAGATCCTAAGGCAATACGTAAAATGGCTGCGATGACCCATGCCAGAATAATTGGTGATAATGAAGTTCCTTTGAATAACTCGGCTACGTAGTCACCTACACCGCCATTAATTAATACTTGTTTGAAGGCACCGCCGCCTCCAATGATTAAGAGCATCATACCAATATGCAAAATCGCTGTTGAACAAGAATCCATTACTTCTTTGATTGGAATTTTTCTTGCCAAGCCCATCGTATAGATAGCGACTAATAAAGAAATCAACATCGCAGTAGAGGCCCCGCCAATAAAACGGATAAGAGCAAGTACAGAATTATCTTCAAAGCCCATTGTTTTTTGAAGCAATGTAATAATGGTAGCGATTGACATTAAAATAACAGGAAGCATGGCTGTAAATACGCTGATACCAAAACCCGGTGTGTCTTCTAGTTTAAATGTTTTTTGTTCACCGAGAGAGGCAATGCTACCGGTTTTAGTGAATGAAGCAGGGACTAATTTTTTAGCAAGCTTTGTAAATACAGGACCAGCGATAATGGCAGTTGGAATCGAAATAATTATTCCATAAAGTAGTACCTCACCAAGATTGGCACCATATTCACCAGCGATAACTGTTGGTCCCGGGTGTGGCGGTAAGAAACCGTGTGTTACTGATAATGCGGTAGCCATTGGAATACCTAAATATAAAATAGAAACTTTTAATTGTCTTGAAATAGCAAATACGATTGGAATCAATAACACTAGTCCTACTTCAAAGAATAAAGCAATACCAATGATGAACGAAGATACAACGACAGCCCACTGAATATTTTTTTCGCCAAATTTGTCGACGAGGGTCATGGCAATTCGTTGTGCGCCCCCGGAATCTGCGATTAACTTACCTAGCATCGCACCGAGCCCGAAGATTAATGCTAAATGACCAAGTGTTCCGCCTAATCCAGCTTCAATGGTTGTGACAATATCGTCAAGTTTCATTCCTAGTGCTAAAGCTACTCCGAATGAGACGATAATTAATGAGATAAACGTATTTAATTTAAAACCCATGATTAAGATGAGTAAAGCTACAATTCCTATTGCGACGATAACTAATGGCATTTCTATTTCCCCCGAATGTTTATCTAGTTTTATTTATTAAGCCTCGTTGATAATTGGCTATTCTTGTATAATCTTCTTCTAATACTCTCGATAAGCTAATAAAGATCGGCAGTAATTTTCTGTATTCTTTTGTTGCTTCCTCTTTCGGTGTGTGTTTGTAGGTGCTGCCTATCATATCGGAAGCGATTTCAAAAGAATCGATTTTTCCTAATGAATAGAGACCTAAAATACAAGCGCCTAGGCATGAACTTTCGTAGCTTTCAGGAACAACTACTTCAGATGCGAAGATATCGGACATCATTTGCCGCCAAACATCTGATCTTGCGAAGCCTCCAGTTGCTTGAATGCGGGTCACAGGACTATCCATGCATTCGGTTAATGCTAAAAATACGGTGTATAAATTGTAAATAACTCCTTCTAAGGCTGCGCGAATCATATGTTCTTTCTTATGTGACATCGTTAAACCAAAGAATGATCCACGGACATCCGGATTCCATAATGGCGCGCGTTCACCTGCGAGATATGGGTGGAATAACAATCCGTCTGCACCAGGTCTCACACGTTCAGCAATCTTGGTTAATACATTGTAAGGATCAATTCCAAGTCTTTTCGCCGTTTCTACCTCAGATGATGCAAGTTCATCACGAATCCAGCGAAGGACCATTCCGCCATTGTTGACCGGTCCGCCAATGACCCAATGCTTTTCCGTTAAGGCATAACAAAAGATTCTTCCTTTTTCGTCTGTCTGTGGTTTGTCAATAATAGTTCGAATTGCACCGCTTGTCCCAATAGTGACAGCGATCTCGCCTTTACTAATTGCATTAACCCCTAGATTAGAAAGCACTCCATCACTTGCTCCAATGACAAAGGGGGTTTGTGGATCAATCCCAATCTGTTTGGCTATATTTGGATTACAGTTGCTAAATATCTTAGTTGTTGGTACTAGATCAGATAATTGAGCAGGTGTTACACCAGCTATTTTTAATGCTTCTTCATCCCAATCTAGTGTTTTGAGATTCATCATACCCATACATGAAGCGAGGGAATGATCGACAACATATTGATCAAAGAATTTTTTAAAGATATATTCTTTGATTCCGATATATTTTTTCGTTTTAACAGCGACTTCAGGACGATCATTCACAATCCAGGTAATTTTGCTTAATGGTGACATGGGGTGAATGGGTGTTCCTGTTCGTTTATAAACTTCATGGCCATTCAGCTCATCTTTTATTTTATGTGCCCATGCCTCACTGCGATTATCGGCCCAGGTAATACAAGGTGTCAGCGGCTGGTCATTTACATCCATGGCAATGACACTATGCATAGCACTGCTAAATGAAATAAAAGCTGGTTTTTTATCAGAATGATGTTTTGTGATATTCGTAATCGCTTGCAATACTGCTTGAAAAATCTCTTCTGGATTTTGTTCCGCTGTGGACATATCCGGTGTGTGAAGAGGGTAACCAATATTCTCAGTTTGGATGACTTCGCCTTTTTCAGTAAATAATACTGCTTTGGTACTTGTCGTACCGATGTCTATACCTAACATGTAGCTAGTCATTTTATTGCACTGCTCCTTTAGATAGGATTTGTTGAGACCTCCAAAGGTCTTCTACTTTTTCTTGAACTTGAACATCATCAAAGTTTAAATGTAGAGATTCAATCATGAGGGCTCTATCTTTTGATTCTATCGCTTCAATATAAATCTCATGATTTTTAATAATCCTTGTAAAGTCCTCATACTCTTCTTCTATACGCATACGCATCGATAAAAGAATTAAGCATTCCATAACAGGCTTTATATTATCCCAAATCATCAGGATGTAGGAATGATTAATGGAACCGATAATCGTTTCATGGAATAAAACGTCCTGAAGGGCAAATTCGTCAGCATCACGATATTTTATCGCAATTTTCATCATCTCTAGTATTTTACTAAGTTCTCTTGAGAGTTGATCTGTGTCCATTCTTACAAGGCGTTCAAACACAAACGTTTCGATTAGCAGACGAACATCATATATCTCTTGTATTTCCTTTTCTGTTAAACCAACGACAACTGCACCCATTCTTTCTAATCGAATAATTTTTTCGGATGCGAGTACTTTTAAAGCTTCACGAATCGGTGACCTGCTCACAGCAAAATCGGTAGCTAATTTATTTTCAGATAAGATGGCACCGCTTTCAATCACACCTGAAATAATCCGCATTCTAAGTTCGCATGCAATGCGCTCACCCGCTCCAGCCTTTGAAAGCATTTTTGCAGGAAATTGAAATCCCTTTGATTCGGACATAAACTCACCTCTTGTTAATCAAGTATACTTGTATACAAGTATTATAGGATATATTTTAAAAAATGCAAGCGCTATTTTAATATCCCATGTCAGACCGGGAAGGTGTATTAATTATTGTTAACGAATTTAATAAAAATAGTCTGAATTAAGGTCTATCAAATATAGGTATTATGAAGAAGAGTCAACATTGCTGATGGCAGGACCGGCTGGTACTTTTGAGTGTTACAAGAGGGGTTTGTTGGGGAAGGGCAGATCTTTACATTAGTTGACAGACCATCTCCTCAGTGGACAATCCAAAAGTGCAATCAAGTAATTCATGCTAAGCCACAAGACTTTGAAGAAATACGCGAGCTTTCCCAGTGTGAATTCCTTGCACCAGGCATGAGAGCACGTTAGCAAAAAGGGTAGAGCTGAAGGAAACTCCGGATATCCGAAGTCGTGTATTTGGACCAAATGAATTGGAATAGTGATACCGAGTCTGAAAAAAGAAAGAATGTTTTTTCCTTGGAATGGATATTATGCAATAAAGCCTCAAAGTATGGATGTAAATCTGGCTAAAGGAATTACCTTGATGTCTCCTCAAAAGTGACCTTGACGACCTTTTCCGTCTCATTGTTAAATTCTATATTGATGAAAACACCGAATTCCTTATTGTTTTCTTTTAACCAAAGCTTAAACTTTTCGGTAGAGGTTTGGGGCCCGCTCGTTCTTCCAATATGGAGGTAATCAATGATTTTTGCATGTGGATATTTTTCGTGTGTTTCCTTTAATGCTAAGGTACCCCACTTGGCATAGGGGGGAATCGGTTTATGTTGTGCATTGGCTGTATGAATAGAAATTAGTGGATGTACACTTACAGAGAAAAAAAGTAAGGCTATATAAAAACCAATCATGATCTTTTTCACGTAATTACCCTCTTTGTTTTTGCTTTTATCATTTCATTTCGAGCAATAACTTATGTAGGTAATCTTCGATCAATCGCAAAATAAATGAAAGAGGAGGGAATTATGATGGAAATTAAATTACTAGAAGTTTCCGATGCAGAGCGTTATTGGAAGTTAAGACTAGAAGCACTTAAACAGAATCCAGAGGCATTTTTAACAAGTTATCAGGATGCCATAAAAAGAGAAAATCCCATTGAAATGGTTGCTCGGAATTTTACCACAGAGGGAAACTTTACGTTTGGTGCGTTTGATCATGATGAATTAATCGGAGTTGTCACCCTTCTTCAAGAAAGTGCTGAGAAAGTACGGCATCGGGCAAATATTTTTGCGATGTATGTCACCCCCAAGAAACAAGGACTAGGCGTAGGAAAAGCCTTGATGCTAGAGGCAATTAATAAAGCTAAAACGATTGAGGAGATTGAAAAAATTAATTTATCAGTGATGGCAAGTAATGAAAAGGCAAAAAATCTTTATACAAAATTAGGTTTTAAAGTGTATGGATTTGAGGAAAACGCATTTAAAGTAAATGGTATTTCTTATCATGATGAACATATGGTTCTTTATTTGAAATAGGGTAAGGGGGATTCAATCCTTATGGCATAAAATTAAATTTTAACGGTAATCCTAAACAAAAATGCGAGACAAGGGGATTATTATGGAATATAAACCAATGGATGTTCTTAAACCCATTCAATTAAGTACATTGGAATTGGACGAAACGCAACCTTTAACATCCGTTGAAATGGGTAAACTTTGGGTTACTTATACAGGAAACAGCATGTCTTTTCAAATCCTAACTTATTTTCTTCAACATTGCGAGGATGAATACATTAAGACGCTTTTGTTAAATGCGATAGCTTTAGGTAAGGACTTTATGCAGAGAATCGAAACATTTTTTAAAGAAAATAATTTTCCTATACCTTTAGGGTTTACGAATGATGATGTAAATCTCGGTGCCCCGCGTTTATATGAAGATCCATTTTATGTACACTATTTGAAATATGCCGCTAAAGCAGGTATGAGCCTTTACGCAGTAGCAATCCCGTTAGTAATGAGGGAAGATATAAGAGAATTCTTTGTTTATTGTAGTCAATGCACAACGATCCTTTTGGGACAGATAAATAATGTTCTATTCGAAAAGAAATTAATTTCAAAACCTCCTATTATTCCAACACCTGAAGGAAATGACTTTATTAATAAACAAGATTTCCTAAATGGTTTTGTTGGAGATGTTCGCCCGTTACATGCATTAGAAATTATTCATCTTTATGATAACATTGAGAATAACACAACAAGTAAGGCGTTATTATTGGGATTTTATCAGACAGTTAAAGATGAAAAGATAAAGGCCTTGTTTAAACGGGGTTTAGACATGACGGAAAAGTCAGTTAAGCAGTATATGGAAAAACTTCATGTCGAAAACTTACTGGCACCGTCATTCCTAGACCATTTAGTTACAACGTCAACCTATCCGCCTTTTTCCGACAAAATTATGTTATTTCATAAAGTGGACATGTTCTCCATGAAGATAAGGTCGTTTGGAAACTCACTGGCGGTAAATGGAAGAAGAGATATAGCATTGCTATATGGAAGAACGCTCATCAACATTGGCTTATTTGTCGATGATGGTGCAAATATCTTAATTGATAAAGGCTGGATGGAATCACCTCCAAAAGCATACGAAAGAATATAATCATCACCCAATTAGGCTGTTTTAAGTTAGTTATGTAAAAAAAACAGTAAATCGGAAGCAATGTCAATTAGCACCGCAAGATGAAGCGGTGCCTTTTTCTATGCATTTTACATTACATATTAGGGTGCAAATTTTATGTTATAATGAATTCACGGAAGAAAATAGTTTTAATATGCTTATATTATGATTGGGGGCAAAAGTGAATGGATAATAAAGAAATGATGCCAACCAAAATTTCGATAAAAGATAAAAAACATATGCTAAAAGGTGAGGTAATTAGGGCAGCCGTATTTTCACGTAGTAAAGTAATGGAGGTTATAACGGAAGACCACGAAAGCTATTATCTAATTTACTACAAACAATCCCTTATTTTTGGCGGGAAACTTGATCATGTCGAAGAAGGGACATTTATCCATAAAGCCATTCATGAAGGAATTCTAATTGAATCCCCGCATCCAATCTTAAGTGCTTTAATCCCCCACGTAAACGTAACAATTCCGAATAAAAGTAACCTTTTTTCTCATCTTGAACTTCATTATTCACCCCATGAAATGGTCTTTATTCTCACCACACTCGACTCTTTTTTTGAAAAAGAACTACTGATCAAGACGATTGATAAGATTTTCTTTCACTTTAGACGAAACGGAAAGTTTATGAAATCCTTTCAGGTCCTTCAAATGTTAGCTGCTTTCGCACCAGACTGGAAATCAGCACAAGAACGTTTGGTCTCCCAAGAATTTAGTTCATACCACCATTTTTACCATTCCTCCAGTTTACCTGAAATCCAAGCAAAGGATCCCTTTTTTGTGGAGTTACATTGCTTCAAAAATCGCTCGAATGCAAATGAACGAATAGTGTTAGAAGAAATCTTAAGTAAAGACGACAGTGTAGATGGGCTATTGCTTTGGTTAGAAACTTCAGATAAGCTTCAAACGGCTAATAATTCTATTGAAAAATATACTGGCATTGCTTTACGTTTTGTGACGATGGAAGAATGGATGCTCATCCTAGGGAAAATCAACATCAATCCATTTCAGGCCCTTCCTGATTCAAAATCGATGATCGAAAAAATGCTTCAAACCGGTAAATATGAGCAAGCGGCGTTATGCTTATTGAATTTTATTGATGACCTGCCAGCCTCCTATAATGCCATTCTCCTTACAATATGGGAACATTCCGACCCGAAATTTGTCCTGGATCATTTTGACGAATTTATTAAATTGCTGCAGCACCTGCCAAACTCAGAAAAAACAAAGCAATTTGAACAAAAGGTGTTTCAATTTGCTGAAATCCTCCTTAAAGAGTATGACCTTAAAACCGTTTATGAAAAACTTCTTCCGATTACAAAGGTAATCCCTAATTTAGAAGTGATTAGAAAAATTAGGGAAATGGTAAAATTAGTAGAGGATCCTGATCGGATGATGGAATTGGGCGATTACTATGCAGAGTTTAAGCAATTCGACCAAGCCATCGATTGCTTCTTCTGGGAAATGGAAATGCAGCCAGAGAATCCATCACCTGTACGGAAAATTAGTAAAATGTATCAATCTAAAGGGATGGTAAAAGAGGCTTCCGCCTATCAAAAGATATTTGCACAATTAAAAAGTAACCAAGAAACCGTCTGATACTCCGTAATCCTTCAAAATAAAGCCGTAGTTAAGGTCATCAGAGGACTTCTGATGACCTTAAAGGTTTGTAAGCCACGACTAAATTCTGTTTTTAACATCTTCTCTGATTTGTTCAATGATATTCTCAGCTAAATTTGCAGGCAGGGATGTGTCATTTTTAAAAACCCAGGCATTAACGAGTTCGAGGTCCCCTTTTTTAAAGGTGATACTATAATCTTGATTTTGGTAGGTAAAATCAGCTGTTACCTCTTCTTGGTCATATGCCTCTTCATCAATGATCATATTAACGATTTCATAAGGTTTCACAGATATGCTCCTTTGTATCCATCATATATATATAGGGTTAACTTTAAAATGATGTTTATTCATAGAAAAATACAGCCACAAAAACTACTATAATTCACTTTAATATATTAATTAAGAATATGATAAAATGGAATTTGGAAGGAATGGAGGTTGGGGGAATTGATTACTTTCTATAAAATCCTTGTAACTCTACATATTTTTTCAGCCATCTTGGGGATGGGACCGGGCTTCATATTAACGACAGTGGTCAAATCTGGTAAAAACATGACTGAATTAAGACATTCATATAGGATTAGACATAAGCTACATATATTTGTAATGGTTGGCGGCACGCTATTATTAATCACAGGGGTGAGTATGGGAATCATCAATCCAAGCTTGTTTCGAATGGGATGGTATGTAACCAGTCTCGTTCTCTTCTTAGCTGCACTAGCCATTGGACCACTCGTATTATCACCTAGGTCCAAACCAGTGAAAGAACTACTAGAATCTCATAAAAGTGAAGAAATTCCTGAAGAATATTGGGAATTATCAAGGATCCTCTTTCGATTTGAAAACCTTGAAAATGTGATTTTTCTCATCATCATCGCCTTGATGACCTTAAAACCGTTCTAATCTGGTGTTATAATAAAGGTGTCAGGCACCATCATGGTGCCTGACACCTTTTTGAATTCGTCTATCTATCTGAATATAAATAGTAGAGTACTTTCGATATTCTTTTTCTAAAGAAACGATAGGAGTGCTCTGCGTCCTCGACAAGCTGAAAGTGAAGGTCGGTTATTTTTTCGCTCAATATATGATAAACACGATGGGTAAGGTCAAGAAAAGTCTGGTTCATTTCTTCATCGGCACCGACTTCTTTTGTTCCAAAGTCCATGTAAAATTTCTCAATTGTGGATAAGTCAGAAGCTTGTAGTAGTTTTTCGATTTCCTCTTGATTCCGATAAAATCCGGGCGATATTACTGCAATTCGTTTAAAAATATCCGGGTATCGACAAGCCGCATAAGTCGAGATTAATCCACCTAATGATATTCCGGCCATTGAGGTATGATCTTCAATCGTACGGTATTTCTCATCGATTAATGGTTTCAGTTCATTCACAATAAAATCTATATAATCTTTACCGCGACCGCCCGATGGACTGGCATATCCTAAGATTTGTTTGCTTACTTCGCCATTCACCCATGGGCAGGTTTCGTTAATTCGTTCATCACCCTCAGGGTTTTGGTCAACTGCAACTACGATAATCTCGAGTCCACTCTTGTCTAAGTAGTCTTTCATTCCTAAGGAAACCCCTCCAATGGCCCCTTCATCTTCGAAAACATTTTGTCCGTCATGCATATACAATACTGGAAATCTCTTATTTTCCTCAGTATAACTATCAGGCAGGTATACGCTAATCAATCGATCTTGCTTGAAAGACGTCATATAAACTGGGAATTTTTCTAACACGATTATCCACCTATCTTCTGAATTTTTTTATAATAAAAATTTACCATATTTTTCATAAATTTCGTTACCTTTTTTTTCGAAAAATGAGTGGGCAATGTGTAATTTGATTGGAACAGGATGGAAAAATATACCTTTTACCTAAAAATAGAACAGCTTTTAACGTGGATGGTGAGAATAAGCTAATCGGATGAGCTTTCAGTTGGAGAACATTGATTAGCTTCCCATATACCCTTCGATTGGTCGCACAGGCTAAAATCACTCTTTTTACATACCACTTTAGGAATGGCAACCCAAACGGCTGAGCACCGACGGTATGGGTGAAACGAAAGTCTTCAGTTAAAGCAATTAGCCATGGGACATCAATGATTTTACTGAAGCTTCGGTGCGCATTTTTTGAAATCTGTGCCGGATTATTTTTCTGCAAAGCTTTTTGGAGTTCCTTCTTCAATGCAATCGCCTCAAGTGCAGCGATGCTCATCCCCTGACCAAAAACAGGGTCCATTCGGCAAAAGGCATCACCCATAACAATCAGTCCATTTGGAAAATGCTGTAGCTTGTCATAATGAAAACGTCGTAAAGCAGGAAAATGGTAAACACTAATATCTGATTCTGGAGTACCATTTTTTATAGCTTCATATACATCGGGGTGTTCTAAGCCTTTTGCATATTGCAAAAATTCATCTCCGCTTTGCGGCACTGACTCAGCAGCATATCCAAGCAACGTAACCATCCATCGTTGGTTTTCAATGGGGGAAATGCTCCCTCCATAATTCTGTTTAGGTGGGTTAGGATAGACCAGCAAATTACCCCAGTCATAACTTTCGGAGGAAAGGGAGCTGTATATACGACTAGCATAGAACAGGTCGACTTTTACCTCGGTTTTTGAAGGGGCATTATAACCTAATGATTGGAGCCAACTAGATGTAATTGCCCCGGCCCCTGAAGCATCGACTACTAAATCAGCCTTGAATGGAACTGAGGCTCCTCCGTCTATTTGAACCTCCAAGCCCTCGACATGAGCAAAATCACGATGGATTTGTAACTTTTTCGCTTTGTGGCCATATAAAAAGCTGACATTTGGAATCATCGCTAATCTGCGTTTAATATGCCATTCAAGGAAGGGTCTGCTTTGCTGGATAATTGACACTCCGGAATGATATTTCACTTTCCAGCTCCCATGATGATTCCAGGCAAGCTTACTGGTGAAATCAGATGTTACAGATCCATCCGCGATTAGTTCCTCAACGATTCCAGGGAAAAGTTCAGTGAGAATCTCTTCGCCGCTTTTCAAAAGAGCGTGTCCATGCGAACCTTGAGGCACCCCGGTTCGGGTCATAGCCTTTTTACTCTTTTGGTCCTTCTCTAAAATCAACACCTCTTCATAGAAATCGGACAGGATGCGTGCCGCGAGCATACCAGCAATGCTCCCGCCAATCACCACTGCCCTTTTTCCTAAAAACCTAGTTGTTGTTGACATTCCTAGTTAACCTCCGATAATACTATTTGCACGATATATTTAATGTTTAGTATTATATCATTTTTCTGGTTTATATGAGTTTAGAATATGGAGGATTTACCTAAACTAATAGGGAAGTAAATAAAGAGACAATCGGATTAAAGGGAGAATGGTTGGCATGGTAGATTATAAAATTAGTACATATGAGGAAGCAGTTCAGGTGATTAAAGAGATTGGTTTACTTCCATTATCGCCGCTAATACCTCACTATCCATCACTTGATAGCATTACTTCGAAAGAACAGTGGTATTCAGGTTCGGATGATGATCCATGGATGTGGCGTGCTAGATTCCCAGTTGATGGAGTAGCCGCCTACGGAAAATTTATTAAGAAAAAGTCAGTTTTAATCTCCTGTGAACTCCTCCCTGTCGTAAGGGCGATATTGGGGTCAAAGGATACAGTTGCTAAACGGTTTAATGATGGTCTTGTTTCAAGAGAAGCCATGGAGTTATTTAGACTGATCAGTGATGAGGAAGGCATAGACACAAGAGTCTTAAGGACAAAAGCAGGCATGAAAGACAAAGAAAAGAAAAAACCGTTTGATAACGCTTTGTTGGAATTACAGGGGTCTATGGATATTGTTGTCTCTGGGACAAAGGAGAAAACCAACGTTTCGGGCGAGAAAAACGGCTGGAGCAGTACATCCTTCGAAACACTCACCTATTGGTCAGAAAATAACCATGTGGATCAAAGAAAAATAGAAATGGACGAAGCAAAACAAGAGCTGAAAAACCACTTTGCTAAGATATGCGGTCCTGAGTCCATGAAGACATTAGAAAAGATTTTTAAGCTTTAGGTTTAGCTGATTTTCATTGGTATCCATCTTACGACAAACTTCGCTATTGATTCTATGAGTTGAATCCAGTAATATGGAAACTACGATAATTGAAAGGGTGACCATAAAGCCAATGATTCACTAAACCTATTAAAAGAAAAAAATTCGGATAAGCAAACGAACATATTTCTGGATAGGATTAGTGTGGGCTTTTTTAGACAAAGGGGAGAAGAAGGTACTTGGTGTACTGTACCCTTTTGTTGCTTAAGTACCTCCTCTACCTCCTGTCCAGATGATGGATGAGGAGGTTTTTTTATGGAAGAAACAAAAACAAACATTACGATGGGGGATTTATTTAGAAATCAAGTCATACGTACCATCTTACTCTCGACGTTATTTTTACAAATCGGTATTTGGGTGCGGAATTACTCGATTTTATTATTTGTGATTGAAAAGACAAATGAAGACCCTGTTGCAGTTTCGCTGATTTCTGTGGCAGAATTCGCGCCTATCTTTCTCTTTTCCTTTATTGGAGGCACCTTCGCAGATAGGTGGCGGCCGAAGCGGACGATGATTTGGTGTGATTTCCTCAGTGCCGTGTCCATCTTTATTGTCTTGTTAACACTGGTATTTGGGGGCTGGAAGGTGATTTTCTTCGCCACACTGGTGTCATCGATTCTTTCACAGTTTTCACAGCCATCCGGAATGAAACTTTTTAAGCTTCATGTAAAAGAAGAACTGATTCAGATGGGGATGTCGATGTACCAAACGGTGTTTGCTTTGTTTATGATTTTAGGGCCGATCATCGGTACTTTTGTGTATCAGCATTATGGCATCAGTGCAGCGATAACAATTATGGGGATTGCCTTTTTGCTTTCGGCCGCGATACTATTTATGCTTCCTCCTGACCGTGAATTAGAGGAAGGACCTGTGAAAACAACACTCATGGAGGAAATGAAAGCTGGGTTCCGTTATGTTTGGAACAGCCGGGCTCTCACTTTGCTGGGGGGCTGTTTTGCTGCAGCAGGTCTGGGACTAGGGCTAACCCAGCCACTTTCTGTTTTCCTTATTACGGAAAGACTAGGTTTACCAAAAGAGGATCTGCAATGGTTAATGGCCGCGTTTGGAGCGGGGATGATTTTGGGTGGGGGCCTCACGATGGGCTTAGCTAAGAAGACTCCCCCGCAAATCTTACTTGCGATTGGAATGAGCGCCAGTGCCCTAGGATTTTTTGTGATGGGACTATCAGAACAGTTATGGTTGACATTGACCGCCCAATTTATTAGCGGTTTGTTTATGCCTTGTATCCACATCGGAATTAATACGATGATTTTGAAAAATACCGAAGAAGCTTTTATCGGGCGAGTCAATGGTATATTAAACCCGATGTTTATGGGGACAATGGTCATTACGATGAGCGCAAGCGGATGGCTGAAGAAAACAACTTCTTTAGTAACGATGTACGAATTTTCGGCCCTGCTTTTTATCATTGGTGTCATTATCCTCATTCCTCTTTTCAAGCATTCCGTTAATATGTTGAATAAGAGTGAAGAAGTTTAAGTTTAAAAGCTGCTCTGTTTATAGAGCAGCTTTTTTAGGTTTCGTACTATAGTTCCGCAATCACTAATGGCAGTGTAATGACCACCTCAGTTCCCTCATTTGGAATGCTCTTGATTGAAATTTTCCCGCCATAGGAATCGATTATTCGCTTGCAAACCGTTAAACCTAGTCCGGAGCCATCTTTTTTTAACGTAAAGAAGGGTTTAAATGCTTGGTTAAGTTGATCTTTCTGCATGCCAACACCGTTATCAATCACTGTAATCAAACAATTATCTGATTGTTTATCAAGTGAAATGGATAATTTACCACCATACGGCATTGCTTGCAAGGAGTTTTTTGTTAAATTAAGAATGACTTGCTTTAACTGATCTTTGACACAAGAAACAGGCAATTCTCCGGTATGATAATCAACGGATAATTCCACATTCATAAAATTGGCTTCCGAATGAATAATCGGCTCAATCTCAGCCATTATGGTATTGGCATTATATTTTTTCAATGTATGAGCCGTCGGTTTTCCGAGAACAAGCAATTCACTAACGATTACATTGATTCGATCAATCTCCGTTTGGATCACTTCAAAATAAGATTGGGCCTTTTTATCATGATATTCTTCACTTAAAAGTTTGACTAAGCCTTTAATCCCAGTTAATGGATTTCGTATTTCATGGGCAGTACTAGCCGCCAGGTTCCCGATTAGTTCTAATTTATGATGTTCAGTTTGTTCATTTTCACGTTTTACTTTCCTTTTTAAAAGGAAGTACTGTGCCCATATAAATAGGATATTTGAAATCGTAAGAAAGATGATTAGGTATATTAAAAAGGGTTTCCAAAAAGCGATTATCTTTTCAGACCTGACTAAGACAGAAATCGTCAAAGGTATTTTGGCTATCTGCATACTGGATTTTATAGAATCTTCTTCAGGAACAGATCCTGCTGATATTAAAATATGTTCAGCGCCATCTGTGATGATGACCATCTCATCCTTAACATTTGTTTTAATTGCTGCTTCAATTTCGTCTATTCGCAAACTAGCAACGAGAACCCCATGTACTTGACCATGGTCGACAATGGGAGTAGCGATGGAAATAATTTGCCTTCCTGTGACCCTGCCAATATGTACTTTTGAAAAACTTGTTTTCTCTGTTTTGATTGCTTGCTGAAAATAAGGTTGGTCACTTACATTGATTTTATTTGAATTGGTATTCGTGCTAAGTAATAAGTCTCCATTTGCATTTGTCCAGAAAAAACCTGAAAGACGAGGATCTTTCCCTGTTGTTTCTTTAAGTAAATTTTCCACATCATTTAAGTTGTTTTTTTGATATTTAATAGAAGTAGCGAGCATTTCTACTCTACCAACCGTTTCGCCTAGTAAATTTTCAATGCTCTTCGTATGAAAGTTGGCATACTCTTGTGCTTTCATTCGATTTTGATCTTCCAAAACTGTTATTTGGTGCTGTGCTAAGATCGTACTGATTGCTATAGTTGGGATTAATGTAAGAAGTAGATATATTAGAAACTTATTCTTCAGGATCGATGTAAGAATGCGAAGGACAACCAAGTTGAATCTACTCCTCTAAATGTGATTATCATTATTCTACTATTTTTTTTGCAGCTAGAATATACCCTTTGTTGTAAAATGAATCCAATCGTTTTAAGATGCTTCATTTTATAAAAAAAATGTTGTGGTTTTCACATTTGGGGTTAGACAAAGAGAAAAGGTTGTAAGAAATCCTGATATTTGATAATAAATGTTCTTTTTTTGTGGAATCTAATAGATACTGGAATTTATTATGCGAATTTAAAGAACAGAGAGGCGATTCGATGGGGGATAAAACAAAAATTCGATTAACGGCTGCCGAAATGTCTGGATTATGGACTCAATATTTGAGTGACACGTTAGCGTTGTGTGTGGGACGTTACTTTTTAGAGAAGGTGGAAGATGAGGAAGTACGTCCCGTTATTGAATTTACACTAGATGTGGCCAATGGCAACATTACGATTATGCAGGAACTGTTTGAAAAAGAGAATTTTCCTGTCCCAATTGGCTTTACGGAACAAGATGTAAATCCCAAAGCCCCAAAACTATTCTCAGACACTTTTGTTTTAATGTTTTATCGCAATCTGTCTATTCTTGCTATGGCTGCTAGCAGTGCGGCATTAGGATTGGTCACACGACCGGATGTAGTTGCTTTTTTTAAACGTATTTCTAATGCTGCCATCAAGTTGCAGGATTTAACAAGGGGGCTTATGTTGAAGCAAGGTACATACGTCAGACCTCCTTACATTTCTATACCCGACAAGGTTGATTTTGTGAAACGGGACCATTTTTTGGCTGGCTTTTTCGGTCATAAGCGGCCGATTACTTCAGTGGAAGTCACGCATTTATTTTTAAATATCCAAACAAATACGATCGGTAAGGCATTAATAACAGGATATGCACAGATTGCACAGGATAAAGAAGTGAAAGAATTTTTGGTAAGAGGAATACGAATTGCGCAACAACATGCGGAACTATTTAGTGAGTTGTTAATTAGCGAGGATCTTCCCTCACCGATGGGCTGGGATTCAGCCGTTACTGATTCAACCACACCTGTTTTTTCAGATAAATTAATGATGTTCAATGTTTCATCAATGATTGCCGCAGGGATTGGAAATTACGGAATGGCCATGGCTGCAAGTCCAAGAAGGGATATTGCACTAAAGTATGCGACGTTGATTCCGGAAATAGCTCTTTATGCGGAGGCAGGAGCGAAGATTATGATTAAGCATGGGTGGATGGAGGAACCTCCGATAGCAGATGATCGTAATGAAATTATTCAGGGCTAGGGAAATCGCTATAGTTACATAATCAAAAAATTTATTTTGTAAGCCGTCATTTTTAAATGATGGTTTTTTCCTTTTACGCTTAAACTGCAAACAATTAAATTTTCCCAACGCCAAAAAGGAACCTGGCGTTGGGATTTTTAATTGCAAAGAATATCTTTTAATGGTGCCTTTTAGTGGTGCCTGACACCATGTCCTCACTTTTTTCCCAATTATCCTAATAGCTTTGTCATGTTATGATTATTTAGAAAATTCGAAAAGAATTATCATTAGGAGGCGGTTGGAGATGAAAAAGAGAACGTCACTGGTACTAGCATTGGGATTAACGATGGGGTCTGTGCTGCCGATTACGGCTGCTGCAAAAACAGTACCATACAATGTAACCGTAAAGAAAGACGCGGCCCAGTTTGGTAAGGATGCAAAGGTTAACTGGAAAAAAGGACAAATAGTACCATCCTTCGTTCATGGGAAGCTTTCAACCAAAGTTTATAAAGACAAAGATGCGATTAAGCAATTCTTAAAAGAAAATAAATCACTCTATCAACTCGATACCGATAAAGATTTAACACTGCTCGATGTTCAGACAGACGAGCTTGGCAGCACCCACTATAACTTTGTGCAATCCATTCAAGGGATACCAGTGGATGGGGCGAAGTTTAAGGTACATACCGATAAAGATGGTATCGTTACTGCAGTCAATGGAGATGTGTTCCCAGAAGCATCTTCCTATTTCAAAGGAGCATTAAAAGCACAGCTATCCAAGGATGCTGCCCTTGATCAATCTTGGAAGTCTATTAAGCTGACCAAAGCAGAAACCTTAACCAATGCCGAAGCGGGTCCAACTGGTAAAAAGATAGAAGATACAGTTGAAAAGGCGGAATTAGTTGTTTATAAAAATGGTAATCAATTTAATTTGGCATACAAAACCAATCTGCAATTTATTCAGCCATACCCGGCAAACTGGGTCGTTTATGTGGATGCCGTAAATGGGAATATCTTAAACTCCTATAATGCTGTCGCTGATGGAACAGGAGTCGGAGTTCTAGGGGATACGAAAACGCTTAATACCTATTATTCGAGCGGCACTTACTATTTATATGATACTACCAAACCGATGACTGGAGTTATTGAAACCTTAACGGCGGTAAATAGAACCCGGTTACCCGGCAATTATTCTGTTGACCCCGATAATAATTTTAACGCAACATCCCAGCGAGCTGATGTAGATGCCCACTACTATGCAGGTGTCGTCTATGATTATTATAAGAATACGTTTAATAGAAATAGTTTTGATAATAATGGAGCGACGCTTCGTTCAACAGTCCACTATGGCAGAAATTACAACAATGCGTTCTGGAACGGGGCGCAAATGGTGTATGGTGATGGGGATGGAACAACCTTCCGATCGTTATCAGGTGCGCTTGATGTTGTTGCCCATGAATTAACACATGCAGTAACTGAAAGAACAGCTGGGTTAGAATATCAATATCAGTCAGGTGCATTAAATGAGTCAATTTCTGATACGTTCGGAGTATTCCTTGATAAAGAGGATTACTTAGTAGGTGAGGATGTGTACACGCCAAATAAAGCTGGCGATGCCCTTCGCAGTCTATCAAACCCTGAACTTTATGGACAGCCATCGACTATGAGCGCCTATGTTAATACAACCTCTGATAATGGAGGAGTTCATACGAACAGTGGTATTCCGAACAAAGCAGCCTATTTAACGATTTCAAGCCTGGGGACAGCCGTCGCTGAAAAAATCTACTATCGAGCGCTAACTGTTTATCTAACTCCTACAAGTAACTTTAGTGGTGCACGTGCCGCTCTTCTTGCAGCCGCAGCTGATCTGTATGGATCAACGAGCACACAGTACAATGCTGTTAAATCTGCTTGGACACAAGTGGGCGTAAACTAGACAAATAAATATGTTCGATATCAGCCATCACATTATGTGATGGCTGATATCTTTTATTAAAAAAGAGCAAAAAAATAGATTGGTGTCAGGCACCAATCCAAAATGGGAAGTTTTAAGAAATGAGCTCTTCGAACCATTTCCTAATTAAGTTACCTTTATATTAAGAAAAACATATGTAGAACTTATAGTGAAGTTGTGTGGAAGTTGTGAAGAAAAAATATGATTAAATGAATAATAGTTGTATAAATGATAAAAACTATATGGTAATAAGTGGTTAAGGGGATTATTTGTTATGGGAGCATTTAAGGAAAAATTAACATCTGCTGAAATGGGAAAACTCTGGGTCACATATATGGGAAATTCCATGTCTAAGGGTGTTCTTAGTTACTATCTACAACATGTTGAGGATCAAGATATCAAAAAAATTGTTGAAAACGCACTGAATATAAGTGAATCCATTTTACAGGAAATAAAAAAGATATTTATTGAAGAAAGCTTTCCTTTGCCAATTGGATTTACAGATGAGGATGTAAACATAAATGCTCCAAGGTTATTTTCTGATGAGTTTTATCTGCATTACTTGAAGTATACGGGCAAAGCAGGACTTAGTATTTATTCAATTGCAGTACCAATAATGACAAGAGAAGATATAAGGGATTTCTTTATCAATGCCCTTAATTCCACCGTTAAACTAATAAATGAGGTCAATTATGCTTTAATGGCTAAAGGTTATTTAATTAAGCCACCACACATTCCAACCCCGGAAAAAGTCGATTTTATTAAAAAACAAAATTATCTAAATGGTTTTTTAGGGGATGTGAGACCGCTAAATGCTCAAGAAATTACACATCTTCACTTAAATATTGAAAATAATGTAACGAGCAAAGCATTATTAATTGGCTTTAGCCAAGTCGCCACGAATGAGCAAATTCAGGAATTTTTCATTAGAGGAAAAGAAATTTCAAACAAACATATTGAAAATTGTTCACAATATCTAAATAAAGAAAATTTGCCTGCTGCACCGCTATTGGACCACTTAGTAAGCACTTCTACTATTTCACCATTTTCAGATAAATTAATGTTAGCACATAAAATTGACATGTTTTCCATGAAAATAAGAGCATATGGAGACGGGATGTCTCTTAGCGGTAGACACGATATAGGTGGAATGTATGTACGATTTGTAAAGGATGTCGGGCTTTATGTCGAGGATGCAGCTAATATAATGATTGATCATGGATGGATGGAACAGCCACCAGAAGCAGCTGACCGAGATGACTTAGCCTCAAACTAGCAGTAGCTGCTTTCAGGTGAAACTGAGTTTTAGGCAAAAAAAATAGATTGGTGTCAGCACCAATCAAAATTATGGGAAGTTTTAAGAAATGAGTTCTTTAAACCATTTCCGTATTAACTTGTCTTTATCATAAGAAAAACATATGTAGAACTTATAGCGAAGTTGTGTGGAAGTTGTGAAGATTTTTGTGGGAATCGATTTGAAGGCAAAAAAAATAGATTGGTGTCAGCACCAATCAAAATTATGGGAAGTTTTAAGAAATGAGTTCTTTGAACCATTTCCATATTAACTTGTCTTTATCATAAGAAAAACATATGTAGAAATTATAGTGAAGTTGTGTGGAAGTTGTGAAGATTTAAACTGCCCTGGTTTATTTTATGATGGTCTACGTCCATTTAAAACAACATCCGCCATAAAAGGTGAGTATGTCTTCAATGTTCTTGTAGATTCTTGCTTAGCACACCGCCCAGATAGTTATGGAGCCGCTTTTTAATATAAGGATTTGACTCAATGAATTGGGCCATATCCATGTATTTATCCTCCACTGCAAAGACAACATTCCGTATATTTGCAAGGGTAATCGTTGATAGGCACATCATGCACGGTTCAACCGTGGTATAAATAACACATTCCCGAGCATGTTTTCGTAAGTAAGAAGCACATTGATTCATCGCATTGATTTCGGCATGTGCCAGCTCGCTATCCATCGTATTTAATCGATTGGAGCCGCGCGATATTATGGTGCCGTTGTGGACGATAACAGTACCAATTGGCCGGTCCCCGCGCTTTCCGGCTTCCTCTGCTTCTTTTAATGCTTCCTCCATAAAAGATTGATGATTGTACTCATGGAAATTTGCCAGCAAATTGCTCCCCACCTTTTTTTTCTATACTATTAAAATATCAGATTTAAAAAAAAGCTGCCTAAAAAGTTTTATCATTTCAATTGATAAATCATGATATGATAAGTTATTGCTATCCTGTTGATTTGTCAGATGAGAAATTGTCTACAATAGGAGTAGGATTATTAAAATTGATGGGATGAAAAGATGAATAAAGAAGTCAGCTTAAAGGTGAAATCAAAGTTTGTAAATAAAATAAAAAGCGGCTATCCGCTTATTACTAAGGAAGCCGTCATAAATGTAGATAACTCCGTAGAAGAGGGTTCCATTGTTAAATTAGTCGACGAAAGGAACCAGTTTATTGCCAAAGGCTATTTTGGTAAGCAAAATAAGGGCATTGGCTGGGTACTGAGCAGCAAAGAAAATGTCTCTTTTGACCAAGAGTTTTTTGAGAAAAGCCTAAAAGAGGCTATCGAGCAGAGGAAATCATATTACCAAAGTTCAGAAACGACTGCGTTTCGAGTGTTTAATGGTGAAGGCGATGGCATCGGTGGATTAACGATCGATTATTTTGCCGGGTATTATTTGTTAACTTGGTACAGTAAGGGTATTTATCATTTTCGGGATAGAATCATTCAAGCTTTAAAGGGACTGGTTGAATTCAAAGGAATTTATCAGAAAAAGCGCTTTGATGAAAAAGGCCAATATATCGAGGAAGATGATTTTGTTGCAGGTGAAAGAGGGCAGTTTCCGCTGATCGTCAAAGAAAACGGCGTCAACTTTGCTGTATATTTGAATGAAAGTGCCATGGTCGGGGTGTTTCTAGACCAACGGGATGTAAGACGCACAATTCGAGATGAATATGCAAAGGGGAAGTCAGTATTAAATACCTTCTCTTACACAGGAGCTTTTTCCGTGTTTGCTGCTTTAGGCGGAGCCTCGAAAACAACAAGTGTCGACCTGGCCAATCGAAGCAGGAGTAAGACGAGTGAGCAGTTTACTATTAATGATATTGATCCTGAAACGCAGGCCATTATGGTTGAGGATGTATTCAAGTATTTTAAATATGCCGTCAAAAAACAGGTGAAGTTTGATGTGGTCATCCTTGATCCACCAAGCTTCGCACGGTCAAAGAAATTTGTCTTTAGTGCAGAAAA
Source organism: Bacillus sp. MM2020_1 (assembly GCA_011250595.1). GTDB lineage: Bacteria > Bacillota > Bacilli > Bacillales > Cytobacillaceae > Neobacillus. The sequence goes on from JAANMP010000004.1 coordinate 161,109, forward strand.
GGACTACAAGGATCTTCTAAAAGAAGCCATTTCGATTACAGAGGATAACGGAACCATTGTTGCATCCACGAATAGCAGTGCTTTTGGGATGGAAAAATTTAAGAGTTTTATTGATATTGCTTTTAAGGAATCTGGCAGCAGATACAAACTCTTAGAGCAATTTTCACTTCCCGAAGATTTCAAGACTAGCAAAAACTTTCCGGAAGGCAACTATTTAAAGGTCGTATTTATTAAAAAAATCAAATGAGAACGGTGCCTGACACCCACATGAAATTTTATGTGGTGTCAGGCACTTTTTTTAGTTTTTAGGGTGTTGTTCATCCTTCTTATGCAATATAATAGAGGGAAGATGTTCACAAAATTGTCAAAAATACAACGATCTTAACGTACATAAATTAAAAAGTAAATATTTATGGGGGAATCGATATGATTAGAGCGGCTATTGCTGGTGTTGTTGGTTTTGTGCTTATTTTTATCGAGTCAATGATTGTAATGAACCTAAAAGGGCTAGAAACGATTGAGTATGGCGGTTTAACTCCGTTTATAAATGTCTGGGCTATGAACTTCTTTTTCGTATTTGCCATCCTTACACAGGTAACCAATTGGTACGTGAACAAGGAAAGTTTAAAAGAAGATAAGAGCTTTTAAAAATCACTCATCAAATAAATAAAGCGACGCCATCTGGAATGAAGACCAGTTGGCGTCGCTTTTTGTTTAGATTAACCGTTTTGTTTTACAGTTTTATTACCATTAAAAGCAGTTTTGCGAATGAATGGGATTACCCAACGGTCAAGACCAATGCGACCTGCATTATAACCAGAGAATAGGATAATTGCACCGATAAAAAGGTCTGTTGGAATATGAGATACCGTTCCAGCTAAGAAGTAAGAGAAGTTCATCACTAGACCAAAGAACATTGCTGCAGTTGTTAAGCAACCAAGAATAAGTCCAAGTCCAACTAAAAATTCTCCTAGAGGAACGATTGTGTTAAAAATATCAACGTTTGGTAGGGCGAAATGTTGTAAGAAATCTACATACCAGCCATAAACGACGCTGCCGTCTGGGCCTTTTACGGGATTAGCAATGACAGCTTTTAAATATCCTGAAGCATCGAACCCGCCTGTTAATTTACCGAACCCTGCTGTTAACCAAGAATAGCCGATATATAAGCGAAGAACTGTTAAAATTCCTGCAGCAACTTTATTTTCTCGTAACCAATTTACTACCATGTGAAACACTCCTTGTTAAGTAAGTTTTTTTGTTTGTTCGTTAACTACATTCTTACTTTATCAAACTTATTTTGAAATTAGGGTAAATTGTTCACCTTTTCACATATTTGTAATAAAGATGTGAACATTTTATTAACATGGTTTTAGGCTCCATTCGCTACTTTTGGAAAGAGTGATGAATATACATTTGTAAGAGGAAATTACATTTTTTACAAAAAAGCTTGATAAAACTAATGTAATTAGTTAATATAAAACTAACGGTATTAGTTAAAAGGAGATGGGAACTGTGAGGATGATTAAACAGGGGTACTTGTATCAAGTTACTTTCATGGCAAATATTTTCCCGGTTAACTGTTATTTGGTGGAGGAAGAGGATGGGTTAACGCTAATTGATGCAGCGCTTGGTTTTTGTACAAAGGGGATAATGAAGGCTGCGGCTACGATTGGAAAGCCGATTACCAAAATTGTATTAACGCATGCTCATGAAGACCATGTTGGCGCATTGGATTCAATTAAAGAATTGCTGCCGGAAGTACCGGTGTATATTTCGAATCGAGACCACAGACTAATGAATGGTGACCAATCCCTGGATCCTCATGAGGCACAAACCCCTATTAAAGGCGGTGTACCGAAAAAATTAAAAACGCGGGCCAATATATTATTAAAGGAAGGCGACTTGATTGGTTCTATAACTGCAATCGAAACGCCGGGGCACACACCAGGATCCATGTCATTTTTGGATCTGCGCACCAAGGCATTGATTGCTGGCGATGCCTTTCAAACACGAGGTGGAATCGCTGTTGCAGGGGATATGAAGCCGTTGTTTCCATTCCCGTCCTTTGGCACATGGAGTAAGGAAACCGCATGGACGAGTGCACGGAAATTAGTGAATTATCAACCCGAATTACTTGCGGTTGGTCACGGGGAAATCATGATAAATCCAGTGAACGCAATGGAACAGGCAATAAAAAATCTGGAACGAAAAATAGGATAGGGAGTAATTTATATGTCACCAAGACCAAAAATCGGTCTCGATATCTCATTTATAATAGAAGCAGCGGGAGAAATAGCCGACCAACATGGGGTGCAGGAAGTTACCTTAGCCAGCTTGGCGAAGAAACTTGGGATTCGCCCGCCATCTTTATATAATCATTTTGATGGACTCACTGGTTTAAGGAAGAAATTAGCTATTTACGGAATCGATAAACTTTATGAGGTAATGGCAGATGCAGCGATTGGGGTGTCAGGCACCGAAGCTGTGATTGCGGTAAGTCAGGCTTATGTGAATTTTGCCCGTAAGCATCCAGGGATTTATGAGGCGACGTTACTCGCCCCGGACCCAGAAGATGTGGATGTGCAGAGGTCCGGGGCGAAAATCGTTGATCTTTCTGTCCGCGTTTTGCAGGCATATCATTTGGAAGGGGAGCAAGCCCTCCATGCGGTCAGGGGTCTGCGCAGTATTTTACATGGATTTTCTGCTTTAGAGCAAAAAGGCGGCTTTAAGATGGCGTTGGATTTGAATGAAAGTTTGCTGATTATTCTTAAGGCATTTCTTGCTGGGATTGGGCAGAGGGATAGATTAATGGAAGGTTAGTAGTTGCTAATGTGGAAGGAGCGTAGTGCCCGTTCGCAAGAAAAAGTACTGGCCGCGGGCACTCTGAGAGGAGCACAGTGCCCGTTCCTATGAAAAAATAGCGGCCGTTCGCACTATCCGCTTCTTTAAATTCATATTAAGGTACATTTTGGAGATAGAGTCTGATGTCTTGCTTTGGTATAATGGGATAAAGTTTAGTGTTAAGGAATGATCAAGATGAGATCAGAAAAATTGGGTTTGGTATTAGATGTGGAGACAACCGGTTTAGGACCTACCAAGGACGAAGTAATCGAGCTAGCCTTAAAATTATTTTCCTATCGAGCAGATACCGGTGAAGTTATCGACATTATCGAAGAAGACTCCTTTTTACGTGAGCCACTTTCCCGTTCAGCAAGGAACAATTATGACACAGCCTACCGAGTTCATGGCATCCCATATGAGTTGGTCCAAGGGAAAAGCTTCTATGATGTAAAAATTAAAACGTATTTCCATCGCGCTGATTCGGTCTTCGCTCACAACGCCTCCTTCGACCGAAGCTTTCTTTATCACATGTACCCGGAAGTCAACGATTTGAAGTGGTATTGCACGATGAGAAACATCCCGTGGAAAAATTACGGCTTTCCCAATGGAAAATTATTGACCCTTTTACAAGCGCACAACATTACAGATTATCAAACACATAGAGCACTAGATGATATTACATACTTATTGGAGTTGCTTAAGAAAACAAGTCCGAATGGTAATTATTATCTTCAGGAAGTGCTAGAAAAGTCACCAATGAGAAAATACCAACCAACAGTTTCACGTACAAAAATGGGTTAAAAAACTAATCAAACGTTTGATTAGTTTTTTTAATAGATAGAAAAAAGCCCGATCACATATGGCCCGGGCTAAATTGCAAGCATCTAGTATATAAAAATTCTATTGTCTGCCTTCAGTGAAGATTTGGAAGTTTACCCCAAATTTATCTATAACGCTGCCGTATGCAGGGCTGAAAAACGTTTCTTGAAGTGGCATAGTCACTTGCCCGCCTTCTTGTAAGGCCTCAAAGAATTTATGTGCTTGGTCTGCGTCGTTCGTTGAAATACAGATGGTCACTTGATTTCCACTTTGATGTGGTTGGCCAGGGAAAGTATCAGAAAACATTAATTCAGTTTCGCCCACTTTAATGGTCGCATGACTTATACGATCTTTCGCTTCGGCAGGTAGTGGGAAATCCGGATTTTCTGGCATTTCTCCGAAAGATTGAGAAAAAAGAACTTGTGCATCTAAAGCCTTTTGGTAAAATTGAATAGCTTCCTTCGCATTTCCATCCATCACAAAATAGGGAATCAAACGTAATGTCATCAAAAATCTCTCCTCAGTTTTAAAATTTTTTTGATATCTTCGGTCGGATATAAGTTTGGACTATCTGTTTAGTGTGTCCCACTTCTTATTATTACCGATATTCTAATTATAAAACGGGGAACTAATGTTCGCAATAGAAAAATGAGCCCGAGGGAAAATATTTCCTACGGACTCACTTAAGTTTATTTTAATAATGGAAGGTATTTTTCAGTAATTATATTAAAATGATGGAGAGCGTGACCGGCAATAATGTAGGCAATGGCACGGGCTGTGACTTCCGTGTTATTGGCAAAGCCAATATTTGCCCAGGCCTCATCCGGCAAATTTTGAATTAACGTAAGAGTAGCCTTTCTCGTTGCAATGAAGTCTTCGAGAATATTTTTAATTGGCAGTATATTAACTTGCGAACCTTGGACATAATCATTTTCGTCAAAACCAGCCAAAGCCGTCTGGTCACCACGACCAACTCGGAGTAGGCGGTAGCTCATAATTCTTTCAGTATCTGCCATATGGCCAAGGACTTCTTTGATGCTCCACTTATTATCGGCATAACGAAAAAGGACATCCTCTTCCGATAACGACTCAAAAAGCTCAATCGTCTTTACCAAAGTCTCTTTCAAAAGCGTTAATAAATCACCTTCCGGAACTAAGTTCACATACGGTTTGTAATACTCTGGGTATTCACTTGCTAAAGGACGTTGCGGCATATGATTTTCTCCTCTCTACTATCAGAATTCCTGACGCTAACAACTTCAATCCTACCATAATTTTCATAATAATCGAATCGATTTAATTGCATTTTCCCCTTGTAATAGTTAAAAAGGTCTTCTATATAACATAAAAAAGGGCTGCTGTATTCATTAATAACAGCAACCCTTATATGATTAAACCATTTTTTCAAAATGAACTCGCTTGTTAATTGCATACATGACGGGCATACCGACGGCCATTACAACAAATTCCCCAACAGCTGTTGTGAGCCAGGTGAACATGAATGGCAAATCAAATGCCAAATGAAGTTCGAGGGCAATTAAGAACATCGTGAAGGTAAAAACAAGTGTGTTAACAATCATACGAGTCCAAATATTTTTGATCAAGCGTGCACACGCAATTGTGATTAACAAGGCAAGTACTGATTGACCGACACCGAAAATGAGGTCATAAGCCTTCATAGGTGAGAAGAAAAGGTTGGTTAAAAATACACCTAAAATAATTCCATAGATATATTTTTTGTTAAAAACGATCAGATGATTGAACATCTCTGAAACTCGAAACTGGACTTGGGTAAATCCGAAGGGCTGGATTAATGCCGAGACAGCAATGTACAATGCGGCTATAATCCCGTTTATGACAATTGCTTGCACATTGTTGTGCGCTTTGCCTGTTGTGGGAGTCCCATTGGAGCTGCCACTTAGTGCTTGTGATAATGTATTATTCTCCATATTCATTTCTCCTTAGTTTTTTTTAGTGGGAGGATCTCGAACCACTCGCAATCTATTATAGTATTATAA